>JAOUNH010000113.1 GCA_029881055.1 Gammaproteobacteria bacterium | reverse complement strand
TACCTACGCACGCAACATGCGTATGGAAGCGAGGTCCGAGCAAGCGGACGATCGCCTGGGCAACGAGGCCTGGGTAAAAGACGGCCCGATTTATTTGCACCTCGAGAGAGTCAGTCCGGAATTCGAATTCGGCAGTATCTACCTGTTCCGGTTCGACGGCGATCGCCTGCAGTCCATCGCCGTGGCGGAGAACGGCGGCATCGATGAGAATGACGCCTGGATACTGGAAAACCTTCGCGAGACTCAATTCCAGAACGATGGCGTCCAGGTATCGCAGTCGTCGCGCGCAACCGAAACCTTCGAATTGAATTCCGAGTTGCTGGGTACCTCGCTGGCGAAACCACTTAGCCTGTCGGCGCGCGAACTCCTGGGCTATATCCGGTACCTGGACAAGAATGGCCTCGTTGCAACGAAGTATCAGACCGAATTCTGGTACCGGGTATCGCGGACTTTTGCCGTGCTGATCATGCCGATACTGGCGCTGGCATTCGTGTTCGGTTCGCTCCGGACAGGTGGCGCGGGCGGACGCCTGATGATCGGCGTCATTATCGGTCTTGCCTATTACCTGGCGAGCGAGTCGCTGGCCAATTCAGGGCAGGTTTTCAATCTGAACCCCATCCTGGTGACCTGGTTGCCAACAGCCGCGCTGGCGCTGGTGACGGTGATTGCCCTGTCGCGAATACGCTAGAGTCTCCCTAGGGATTCCTTCGGGTAATACACGATGTGCGTCTTGCTGATGCGATCGTGCCAGGTGAGCTTATCCTTATCCCAAAGTTGCCATAGAAACCCGAGTCCCAGCGGCAACCAGGAAAGGATGGCGGCAAAAAACCGAAGAGTCGATACGGCCAGCGTTGGCGGTTGTCCGTCCATCGACTCCAGTTGCAGGCGCCAGGACTGCATACCCAGGGTGCGGCCCGATCGCGTCCAGAAGCCCACGAAGAAAACGTAGATCACCAGTGCCAGCACGCCTTGGTATAAGAAATTTTCATCGGCCTCGACGGGCTCGCCACCGCGAAGCGCGATGAACGGCAACGTAGCCATGAACAGCAGTGCCAGCACTAACAGGGCGTCATACAACATTGCCGCAATGCGACGATTCAGGTTTGTGTTCTGCAAAACTCAAAGACTCGCGAAAAAATCACTCATGCGTTTTCGCATGGCAGGGTCGGGTAGTATGCCCTGACCTGTAGCGAGGTTGTCGACCATGTGATGAACTTTGCTGGTCGCGGGTATCACGCAGGTGACGGCGGGGTGGCTGATAATAAACTTGAGGAAGAACTGTCCCCAACTTGCTGCGAAGTCCTGCGCCCAGTCGGGCAGGGCTGTTCCGGACACCGCGGCGAACAGCCGGCCCGCCTGGAATGGCCGGTTGATGAGTACAGCGACGCCCTGATCCTGCGCCATTGGCAACAAGCGATCTTCTGCTTCGCGTTCGCCGAGCGAGTAATTGATTTGTATGAAGTCCGGCTTGAATTGAGCCATTTCGCGACCGAGTGCCTCGTGAGCCGAAGCCGTATAGTGCGTTAAGCCGCTGTAACGGATCTTTCCGGCTTCCTGCCACTCTCGCATGGTCTCCATGTGGACGGCCGTATCGCGGAGATTGTGAACCTGCATAAGATCAATCACATCGGTCTGCATGAGATCGGCCGAACGCTGCATTTGTCGCGCGCCGGTTTCCTGGCCATCGGTCCAGACTTTGGTGGCGAGAAACAGGGGCTCGCGCGCAGCACCGGATTCAATGATGTCGCCGATCACTTTCTCCGAGCGGTTGTACATCGGTGAAGTGTCGATGAGTGAGCCGCCACTCGCGGTCAACAGCTCCAGGATCTCCCGGCGCACCTGCAGCGCGTCGGGCGTGCTTTCGACGTCGAACACTTCGTAGGTGCCCAGTCCGATCACCGGCAGGGACTCGCCGCTGGCCGGTATCGGTTTGCTGATCATTTTCGTGTTTTCTTTGGTCATAGCGATGTTCGGCAAGACTCCCGCAGCGATGCCCGCAGCAACGACCTCGCGCCTGTTCCAGTTTTTCTCGTTCATTCGAAACCTTTTATCTTGAGTTCGATGGCCTGCCGTTTGTACTCGCGCCCCAGCCAGAGTGCGACGATGACCCAGATCAGGGCGAACGGCAGCATCACCAATGATACGCCAGCGATACCCAGCACCATCATCAGTTTCACCGCCCAGATTCCAACGATATCGCCGAAGCGATAAATGGCAGTATCGATGAAATTCTTGGTCTTGTATTTTTCTTCGGGCGTAACCACCGAATACAGCATGTCGGTTGCCGGTTTGCTGAAGCTGAAGCCAAGTGCCCTTCGAGCGATAGTTAACATTGCAACGACGCCGAGCACGGGATCGAAGGCCAACAACAGGAAACCCGCAATCGATACTATCGGCAACACAGCAAGCGAGCGCCCGATGCCGAATCGAACGACGACGTGTCTGACCAAAAACAACTGACCGATCAATGCAAACAGATTGGTCCAGAAGTTGATGTTGGAGAAAAACTCGGTGCGCTCATTGGTGCCTGCGATGGAGTCCTCCACCAGTTGAATGGGAAACATGTACAACGCAGTGCCGAGCAAACTGGCAATTATTGAACAAACAGCAATACCGACGAAATAGTTGGACTGAAAGACGTGTGTGATACCGCCGAAAAGATTGCCGCCCAAAGGTTTGCCGAGGTCCGCTGGAACTTGCACTTCGACTACCTGCTCGCGCTCGAACCAACGATTGAGCTGGTAGATACAGAACATGGCCAGCGCTAACAAAATGGCCGCAATGGGCAGCAAATTCTCGAAGCCGATCTTTACAACCAGCAGACTGGTCACGGCGCCACCGCATATCGCACCGATACTACCGCCGGCCGCAATAAACCCGAACAGGCGTCGACCTTGATCGCGCGTATAAATGTCTGCCATGAAACTCCAGAACACGGATACGACGAACAGATTGAACACACTGATCCAGACAAAAAAGACGCGGCCGAGCCAGATGTGGTCTCTGCCATCGTCAATTATCTGGGAGAAGATCAGCCAGAAGAGGAGGATGTTTGCTATGAAAAACAGGTACACCCACGGCAAAAATACGCGCCTGGGATATCGGGATGCCACCCAACCGAATACGGTTGTTGCAACCATCATCACGACAAAAGTGGCAGTAAACAGCAGAGGCACAGTATCGGCGCCGCTATCGACGGCCATGGCCTCGCGCACCGGGCGCATGATGTAATACGAGGACAGGACGCAGAAAAAGCAGACGAATGACCAGGCAACCGCCCAGTACTCTTGCCGCTCAAGCCCGAACACCGGGCCGAGCACAAATGTGCGAAACTTCAGGATAATGTTGCTGGCCATCGTGGTTGCCATCTTAATGGTCGGACAACAAAAGTCACACAAAATCACAAAAACAACACAGAGGGCGGAAAATCATGGAAGCAGTAGTCATCGTTACAGTCCTGGCCTTGGCGCAGTACATGTTCTTCGGGATTCAGGTTGGTGCGGCCCGCCAAAAATCGGGCGTGAAAGCGCCGGCCACGTCCGGTGACGTGCACTTCGAGTGCGTCAATCGGGTGCACCAGAACACGCTCGAGCAGCTCATCGTATTCATTCCGGCATTGTGGCTGTACGCACAGTACGTCAATCCTTTATGGGGTGCGGGGATCGGTGTGGTCTATCTCATCGGGCGGCTCATCTACAGCGCGGCCTACGTTAAAGACCCTTCATCGCGGTCGCTTGGATTTACGCTGTCCTTCCTTCCCGGTGCCGTGATGTCGGTCTGGGTGCTGGTCGTCGCGGTAATGCATTACGTCTGATCGCATTTCGACAAATCGACGAGATTTGGCGCTGGCCCGGTCTCGTCGATCGTTCGATCCTCATGGCTCATTCACATGAAGGAGAAGAACGATGGCGAAAAGGACTTTTGCCGTATTGCTGATTGCACTGCTCGCGGGATTTTCCGCTCCTCAGTCACGCGCCCAGCAGATACCGGTTACCGTTGACGGTTGCGCGAAACTGGCGCGGGTGGTGTATGCCGAAGTGTCGGCGGCCGCGATCCACGGCCCGGGCAACGCCGGGCCCTGGGTTATTGATCAGGGTCCGGGCGACATCGCGGTCTGCTCGCACGTGGCGAAGACAGTCTCCCAGGCATTTACGTCGGCGATGATGAGTGCCGGGCTGGAAGTGAGCTGGAATCGCGACGACTACAGCGGACCGGCTGACCGGGGCGACTTCTGCCTGAGTGGATTCCTGTCCCAGTGTTACCCGAACCAGTCACCACCGTTGTCTAACTCGATCCTCGGCGCCAATGACGCCTTGGTTCGAAATAGCTGGGCAGTTGTTTCCCAGTCCATCATGCGGGAAATGTACAACCCGTTCAGCAGCGACGAAGTTCGGTTTCGCGACAATGATCTGAAGTTGCGTATCGGACTGTCGTTGCGGTCAATGGACAACCGCGGCAAGTACGAACGACGGCGAGACAGGCAATAACACAAGAAAGCGCCTGGCTCGGTTCACGATTGCCGGTCAGGCGGCTTCCCAGTCGGCAATAACCTGGCGCGCCTCTTCGACATCGTCGTCCGGTACGACAACGCGGATGTTGCCGGCCGCGGGTAGTTCCCCAATGCCGCCTTGCAGGTACTCCCCCTCGATCGATGCAGCGATTCCAGCCTGCTGCAATTGATGCATTACGAGGTGGGCTTCGATGTTTCCCGATGCGTCGAACACTGTTTTCATATTTTAGGTTCCGAAGTTCTGGTTCGCATGGTAGCGCCGGACTGCTAGTATTCGCCAATGTTTCAGATGGGCCACACCGGCCGATATCAATTCCCTGGAGAGTGGCCAGCCATCTCCATCCCTATGAATCAGCATTCACGTTGAGGAATCTGTAGTGCCGGAGCAAGAGTTACTAACCTTCGGGTGGCGCGAATGGGTGGCGCTGCCCGGGCTTGGAATTTCCGCGATCAAGGCAAAAGTAGATACGGGCGCCAGGACATCGGCTTTGCACGCGTTCGAAGTTCGTACGTTTGCAGAGGGCGGTCGCCAGCGGGTGGAATTTAAGATGCACCCGCGACAATACGATTATGAGACTGTCATCGTCTGCGTCGCCGATGTGGTCGACGAACGAACGGTCACTGACTCGGGTGGACACAAGGAACAACGCTTTGTGATCAGCACCGACCTTCGCATCGGTTCGGTTTCCTGGCCAATCGAGATTACTCTGACCGCGCGCGATGACATGCGGTTTCGCATGTTGATCGGACGTACGGCGCTTAAAGGTCGGGCGCTCGTGGACTCATCCCGGTCCTATGTCGTTGGCAAACGGCCACGTAAGAAAAAGAAATGAGATTGAGAGAGATACGACAACCATGGCAGTGAACAATTCGATAACGATCGGCAAGACAGTCGTCAAGCCCGGGCAGAGAGTGACAGTCAATATTCCTGTCGCGGACCTTTACACAGGTACTGAACTCGGCATGCCGGTTAAAGTCCTGTGCGGACGCAGGCCCGGACCGGTACTGTTTGTATCAGCTGCGATTCATGGCGATGAATTGAACGGCGTCGAGATCATTCGGCGACTCCTGAAGCGCAAGGGTCTGCTTTCGCTGCACGGAACTTTGATCGCAGTACCCGTGGTAAATGTGCACGGTTTCCTGCACCAGTCACGCTACCTGCCGGATCGGCGCGACCTGAACCGGTGCTTTCCGGGCAGCCCAAAAGGATCAATCGCGGCCCGGTTGGCGAACAAGTTCCTGACGGAGATTGTGAAAAAGTCCGATGTTGGGATAGATCTGCATACAGGTGCGATCAACCGCAGCAACCTGCCGCAGATACGGGCGGATCTGGATGACGAAAAGACTTTGAAATTAGCGCGCGCCTTCGGCGTACCGGTGATCATCAATTCGGACCTTCGCGATGGTTCGTTGCGTGCTTGCGCGGCCGAGCTTGGATTACCTGTGCTGATTTATGAAGCAGGAGAGGCGCTGCGATTCGACGAGGTATGTATCCGTGGAGGACTGCGAGGAATTCTGAACGTAATGCGGGAAATTGGAATGTTGTCGGAAGGACCTAGGAGCAAGCAGGTTGTTCCGGTCGAGGCGCGTTCGTCGAGTTGGGTCCGGGCGCCAAGTAGTGGCATTGTCAGCCGAAGCGTAAGCCTGGGGGCGACGGTTGAGTGCGATGACAGCCTCGCGACTATCGGCGATCCGCTTGGAGACTATTCCGACAAAGTCCTCGCGCCGTTCGACGGCATCGTCATTGGTCGCAGCAATTTGCCGCTCGCACACGAGGGTGACGCATTGTTCCATATTGCGGCGTTTAGAAGCATCGCCAAGGCCGAGAGCCGGGTAGAAGATTTCGTCGCGTCCAACGACCCCGATGCCTGAGTTGCGTAGCTGCTATACTTACCCGTTTCAATAATCGAGGTCCGTTATGAAGATCGGAGTCCTTTCGACAAATAAGAATCTGTACTCGACGCGACGCCTGGTTGAGGCAGCAAAGGAACGCGGCCACGAAGTCGCTGTGATCAATCACAAGCGATGTTACATGAACATCACAAGTCACAACCCGAGTGTCCACTATAATGGTGAGGCTATCAAAGGTATTGACGCTGTCATTCCTCGCATCGGTGCTTCGGTTTCGTTTTTCGGTACGGCCGTCGTCCGTCAATTTGAAATGATGGGCGTGTACTCGGTTAATGAGTCAGTTGCGATTACGCGCTCGCGCGACAAGCTGCGCGCGACGCAGCTGCTGGCGCGTAAAGGTATCGGATTGCCAGTGACGGGTTTCGCAAATTCCCCGGATGACACGGAAGACCTGCTGAAGTTTGTCGGCGGTGCACCTGTCGTCGTCAAGCTGTTGGAAGGAACTCAGGGCGTTGGCGTCGTTCTGGCAGAGACCAAGAAAGCGGCGGAAAGTGTGATTGAGGCTTTCAGTGGTCTCAAGGCGAACTTCATGGTCCAGGAATTCATCAAGGAAGCGGGCGGGGCGGATATTCGCTGTCTGGTCGTCGGCGACAAAGTCGTTGCGGCGATGAAGCGGCAAGGGAAGGAGGGCGAGTTTCGATCCAATCTTCATCGTGGTGGCAGCGCCAAGTTGATCAAGATTACACCCGAAGAGCGATCGACCGCCGTGCGGTCTGCGAGAGTAATGGGTCTGAATGTCGCTGGCGTCGATTTACTGCGTTCGAATCACGGACCTGTTGTGATGGAGGTCAATTCGAGTCCCGGACTTGAGGGCATTGAGAAGGCGACCGGCAAGGATGTCGCTGCCCTTATAATTGAATTCATTGAGAAGAATGCAAAACACGGCAAGACGCGTACGCGGGGAGCGGGGTAATTCCGCCGCCGGGCTTAAGATCGAACCGTCGAGTGGCTAATGGCCTCACCCAGAGCACGATGTTGCTTTTGGCGCTCTGTGTTCCGGCGCTGACAGGCTGCGCCGAGTCGCAGGACACACCTGCTCTGCAACAAACCACTTACGCCAGTGCAGCAGACCTTGGAAGTTTCTGTGATCGCCTTCCTCGAGCCGCGTATGCCGGGCTTCCAAAGCACGAATCGAGCAATGACTGGTTTGAAGTATATGAAGTCGAGGCGGGCGTCTTTGCGATTTACGAACCCTTCCAGTGGCAGGAAGTCATTTCCTATTTGATCGTCGGTTCGGAAGCCGCTGCGCTGTTCGATACGGGCAACGGGATAGGCGACATTCGCGCGGTTGTCGAGCAACTCACCGACAGGCCCGTGCGCGTCATCAATTCACACAGCCATTTCGACCACATCGGCGGCAACTACCAGTTCGATGACGTGCTGTCGATTGCTACCGAGTTCTCACTGGAGCGGACACATGGCGTCGATAGTGCCGAAATTCGCATGGAAGTCTCGCCGGAGGCCTTATGCAGGGATCTGCCCGAGGGGGTCAGCGAGGCAGCACATAAGACACGGCCGTTCTCTATTACTGCCAGATTAGCCGACGGCGATGTGGTCGATATCGGCGGACGTCAACTCGAGATTTTGCACATCCCCGGGCACGCTCCCGATGCGATTGCGCTGCTGGACCGTGAAGCAGGATACCTGTGGTCCGGCGACAGTTTTTATGAGGGGCCGATCTGGCTGTTTTTCCCGGAGACCGACCTTGTTGCGTACCGGGCGTCAGTTGCGAAACTAGCTGCCGTAGCAACGGACCTGAAAGCCGTATTCCCGGCGCATAACACGCCGAAGGCCGATCCGGAATTGTTGCTTCGACTGCGCGATGATCTGGACCGAGTATTGACCGGGCAAGTTGAACCTGTGCCGGTTGGCGACGGCAACGTCGAATTCCCCTTTGCGGGTTTTAGTTTCCTGATGCGGGAGAATTACCACAGTATTCCTGCTGAGTAGTCGAGGTTTGTCGCCAATGCTGACTCCGCGTGTGAAAACCGGTCCGATTCTGTTAGTTGCAGTAGCGTGCGCCTTCGTTGCGTGTGGCGATACGGAAGTAGAATCGAGCAACGAGAACGTAGTCAATGTGTATAACTGGGCCGACTACATCGGGCCGAACACACTGGCACAATTTGAAGCCGAGTACGGCATCAAAGTCAACTACGATACTTACCCGTCGTCAGAAGTAGTGGACTCCAAACTGCTGATTGGCAACAGTGGTTACGACGTCGTTGTGCACAGCAATTCATTTGCGTCGCGATTTGCGTCACTCGGCATATACGAGAAGCTCGATATGTCGCGTTTCAGCAATCTCGAGAACCTCGATTCGACGCTGCTGGCGCGGCTCGATATTTACAAACCCGTAGTCGGCTACAACGTCCCCTACCATTGGGGTACGACGGGATTCACGTGGAATGTCGATATGGTGCACGCGCGGATACCGGGCTATCCCGGCATCAACGGTGACATGATCTTCAATCCCGATGTTGCCGCCATGCTTGCGGACTGC
>JAOUNH010000277.1 GCA_029881055.1 Gammaproteobacteria bacterium | reverse complement strand
CATAGCCCGGCACATTGGCCGCATTTTGTGATTGCAGAATGCTCAGGAAAGTGTGCGCGTCATTGTAATCGCCGGTCCAGCTCGATCGAAACACCTGCGTAACCTCGCGGTCGCGAACGTTCGCTAACAGCACCTGGAACTCTTCGTTAATCAGTACCACTTCGAAGCCGAGCACGTCCCGCCACATCGACTGGATCGCGAGCGCTATCTTCCTGTGCGTGTCTCCGGTGTTATAGCGAAGCTCCAGTTGCAGCGGGTTCTCAGCTCCGTATCCCGCTTCCGCGTATAGCGTCCGGGCCAATTGATTTCGCTCTTCCTGTGTCAGCTCGGCGTAACTCAGTAGCGTGGGCTCGTAATTGTCGACACCCGGCGGTACCCAGCTGTAGGCGGGCGTCTCACCGCGGCCGGTCACTTTTTCGACAAGCAGTTCGCGATCGATGGCCATCGACAGGGCCTGCCGCAATGCCGGGTGGTCCTTGAACGGTGGCTTCGTCAGGTTGTAGCCGTAATAGTAAATATTCAACACGGGCGCGACGCGCAATTGATCGCCCAAGTCTTTTTTGACCTGCGCAAAATTATCGGTCGGCACAGTGCTCGTAATGTCGAGCTCCCCCGCGCGGTAGCGCGAGTATTCAGTCGTTTCCTGGCTCAGCACGTGATACCGAACTTCATCGATCGCCGTATTCCGGTTGTTCCAGTAATGATCATTGCGGGACAGGGTCAACAAGGACCCTGGTATCCAGCCGGTCAGCCGGTAAGCGCCGTTGGTCACGAGGATTCCGGGGCGCGCAAAAGCTTCGCCATGCTTTTCGATTTCGCCGGGATGCATGGGAAAAGTCGCCGGGTGTGTGAGCAGGCTTAATAAATAAGGAGTCGGTCGTGCGAGCACGATTTGCAGCGTGTGGTCGTCGATGGCCCGCAACTCGGACACGTCCTCGAGAAACTGTGCGTAGAACGCCGCCGTCGCCGGGTCGACCAGGCGCTTCACGGCGAACACGAAGTGCTCCGCTGTCAGCTTGTCGCCGTTAGACCACTTTGCGTCGGGCCTTATGTGAAAGGTGTACGTTAGAAGGTCGTCGGACACTTCCCAGGATTTTGCCGCGCCCGCCGTCAATTCGCCGCTGGCCGTGAAGCTGACCAGGCCTTCGCCCACGTCACGGAGGACGTCGGCAGCCTGCAAACTTTTCGCCTTGTGTGCGTCCAGTGATTCAGGCTCGGCGTTGATCCCCCGGTTGAGTACGGTCAATGACGGGCTTGCGTCGTCGGAACTGCCGCAGGCATTGATGCCCAACAGGACAAACAGTAGCAGCAGATTTCGTATACATTTCATGCTGCGAAGCATACCTGAATGCTCGCTAATATTGCCCGGCTGGATCACTTCAATGGTATTGTTCGGCCTGACTTTGGTCTGGGATTTTGTATGCGCGGCCTCTTTGACGAACTTAAGCATCGCAACGTGTTTCGCGTTGGTATTGCCTATGTCATTGCTGGCTGGCTGATCGCCCAGGTTGCCGATCTGGCTGGCGATGCGTTTGGCGCACCGGCGTGGGTCATGCAAATGCTCATCATCCTGTTGCTGGTCGGTCTGCCTGTCGCCCTGTTCCTCGCGTGGGCTTACGAACTCACACCGGATGGCGTGAAGAAGGCGAAAGATCTTCCTGCCGACATGCCGAAGGATCCGCGTTCCGGTCGCATGCTTAACCGGGTAACGATGATTGCATTGATCGTCGCCGTCGGCTGGCTCGGTTGGGACAAGCTGCATCAGACAGATAGCGCGCCTGTCACCGCGACAACCTCCGTCGACAAATCCGTTGCTGTATTGCCCTTCGACGATTTCAGTCCGGGCGGCGACCAGGCGTGGTTCGCAGATGGACTGACCGAAGAAATATTGAATTCGCTGGCGAGAACGACGGACTTGCACGTTGCGTCGAGAACTTCGTCGTTTGGTTATCGCGGTACGACCGAAAACCTGTCAACGATCGCCGCAACGCTGGGCGTTGCACACATACTGGAAGGATCCGTGCGTCGCGCCGGCGATCAGTTGCGTGTCACCGCGCAATTGATTCGCGCGCATGACGACAAGCATCTGTGGTCGGAGACCTTCGACAGCAGCGTCGAGAACTCGATCGCGATACAGGAAAAAATCGCGATCGAGATTGCGAGAGCGCTGCAAACCGCGATGGACCCCGAAGAGCTGGCGCGCATGGTAGCCGCCGGAACGCGTTCGGTTGAGGCCTGGGAAGTCTATTTGCGAGCTCTGCAGGCACGGCAGGAAGCGTTCAACCGCGTCGATGGGAGTGCCTTTTTCGCTGTGGCCGACATGTTCGATGCCGCGGTAGCAATCG
>JAOUNH010000112.1 GCA_029881055.1 Gammaproteobacteria bacterium | reverse complement strand
AGTTCTGCGAGGCGACCGTTGCGCATTGGCCGTACTACCACTCGAAAATCATTGCAGAACGGAAAGCACGGCAACTCGCGGACAGTCTGGGTGTGGAGCTGGTTTTCGTCCGGCCGCCGATGTTGCTGGGCCCTGGTGACCATCGGTTTCGTTCCACCGCCAACATAACCCGCATGCTCCGCGGCCGGCTGCCGGCGCTATTGCAAGGCGGTATTCACTTTATCGATATTCGGGATGCGATGCGCGCTACGTGGCGTGTAATGCAGCTGCCTCGTGCCCGGCCGATTTATCATCTCGCCGGTACCAGTACGAGTATCACGGATTTCTTCAATAGGGTGGAGCAGATATCCGGAGTGCGCGCACCGCGGGTCGTTCTTCCCTATAGGCTCGCCCATCTGATCGCAGTGGCGGATGAATGGATCGGCTTGCGGCTGCGCGGGGCGCCGTTGCACTGGTTCCTCGACCCCGTGGTGGTCGAGATGGCCTCCCACTACTGGGGTCTGAAATCAATCTACGCTGCAACCGAGCTCGATTACGAATCTCGCGATCCCCAGCTAACCTTGCGCGATACAGTTGACTGGCTGCGCGAGAACCATGAGAGCTTTCGCCAGCCGGATTAGTTTTTCGAAATGGAATGGCAAAGCCTAATTCTGTAGGCTGTCTCACCCAGACTAAACACGCAGGGATATTCATGAAAAATTCGATTCTGCTGGTTCTTGTATCGGCGATGCTGCTCGGCTGCGCGGACGATGCAGATCACCGCTATGAGGTCGACATCCGCTGGACGGGCTATGGAATCCCGCATGTCAAGGCGAACGACTGGGGCAGCCTGGGTTACGGCTTCGCATACGCAACGGCCACCGACGGTATCTGCGTGTTCGCACGCGAAGTCGCCGCGGCGAATGGCACGCTGTCCGCTGACTTTGGTGCGTCGGACCAGAACCTCGCCAGCGACACTTTTCACCGCGCGATGATCACACAGGACAGAGTGCTAAGAAACGCTGCGGCGATGTCCGAGAACATGCGCACGTATAGCGCCGGCTTTGTCGATGGCTACAACCGGTTTATCGAAGACAATCGCGACAAGCTTCCTGCGTCCTGCGCCGATGAGAAATGGGTGCGGGCGATCAACGAACTCGACCTTGGCCGCATGTTCATCGCTTTCAACATTCGCTACGGCACCGGCAACTTCCAGGCCGGAATCGCAGCCGCTGCGCCGCCGGGCGAGCCGGTAGCGGCAGTACAGCTTGACTACGACACGACCCAGGGGATTGGCAGCAATGCGATCGCACTGGGTAGCGAACTTACGCGGTCGGGCAAGGGCATTTTGTTCGGTAACCCCCACTACCCGTGGGAGGGCCCCGCTCGTTTTCACATGATCCACACGACTATTCCGGGCGAGTTGGACACGATGGGCGTGAGCCTGTTGTCGGGTAACTTTATCGCGATCGGATTCAACCGGGACGTCGCCTGGACGCACACTGTATCAACGGCACTGCGTTTGACCCTGTTTGAGCTCGAACTCAACCCCGAGAATCCACTGCAGTATCGCTATGGCGACGAGTTCCGCGACATCGAAAAGATCGAAGTATCCGTAGCGCTTGCCGACGGCGACAGTCAACAGACTATCTACACGACCCACCATGGACCTGTCGTTGTCAGTAATGAGCTGCCGTGGACCCGAACCCGGGCTTTCGCGGTACGCGACGCAATGTTGAACAACGACGCCGCGGTATCGACGTACGAAGCACTGCAGACGGCTGCATCAGTGGCCGATGTCGAAGCGGCCATCAGCAAGCAAGGCATTTCTTTCGTCAATACAATCGCTGCTGATCGCAGCGGCAGCGCGTTTTACGCAGACATATCGTCGACGCCGCATCTCAACATGGACATTCTTACGAATTGCCGCCGCAACGTAACAGGCTTGCCGCCGCAACTCATCATACTTGACGGCTCAAGTCCCGAATGTGACTGGCGCGATGACCCGCGCAGTACGATCCCGGGCAATTTGCCTGCCGCTGACATGCCTCGCGCAACGAGTACACGCTACTTCACGAATTCGAACGACAGCTACTGGCTGTCCAACCCCGATGAGCCGCTCGAAGGCTACTTGCCCACCATCGGTCCGGAAAAGACGGCTCGCACCCTGCGTACTCGCGCCGGTCTCGTATTCCTCAACGAATACCTGGACCAGGGCAAAAAACTCGAAGCTGGCGATATCCAATCGCTGTTATTCAGCCACCGGCACTTCGGGGCGGAATTGCTGCTCGACGATGTACTCGCGGTTTGTGAAGACGACAGCGACATTGCGGTGAGCTGCAAGGTGCTTCGCGAGTGGGACCGTACAGCAAACATCGACAGCCACGGCATGCAGGTCTGGACGGAGTTCTGGGAGCTTGCGAGCCGGATCGATGGCCTCTATGCCGTCCCATTCGACTCGGACGACCCGGTCAACACGCCGCGCGGCATCGCAATCGACAATCCGGCCGTGCGGGACGCCGTCCACGCGGCACTGGCGGCGGCGCAGCAACGTCTGCTGGATGCTGGCATCGAGCTGGACGCCGAGTGGGGTGACATACAGTTTGCGGAGCGCAATGGCGCGCGGATTCCGGTACCTGGCGGGCCCGGCCATCACGGCATGTTCAGCTACATCAGAACCGATTTCACAAAAGGCAAAGGCTATACGCCCATCGTTCATGGCAACAGCTATATCCAGGTCGTCACCTGGAATGATGACGGTACGCCCGACGCGCGCGGTATCCTGACCTACTCGCAATCGCCGGAAGCAGACTCACCGCATAATTATGACCAGACGGAACTCTATGCGCGCGGCGAGTGGCTGGATCTGCCATTCACTGACGAGGAAATTCTTGCTGATCCGAAATTTAAGGTATTGACGTTGCGGGGCGACTAGGGAATGGGTTCATTGAGGTGGGATAGGCGCTGCGGGGCGCACTACAGTGCTTCAATACGCAAGCGCGCTTGCCGATTCCCGGCCGGAACAGCGAGGCTTGACAGTTCGAGGTTATTTTGTTAATATAATCAGCACGTTAGATCATCCCCCTCGGGCCCAGTTGCCATTAAGCAACCACGATTCGACCGCCCGAATAACGTTGCCACTATCAGAAACCAGACCAGCGTCTGAACGCTCCCAGGTCTGGTACCGGACCCATTTACCGGAGGACACCCATGCAAGCAGCCAGCCCCTACCAGATCGAAACTATCGAGTCGTGCCGCACACCTCGCGGGTATGCAGAAGACAGCTGGTGCCGCTACATACTCGCGAACAGTCAAACTCGCGTGGTTGGCCGTTTCCGCGGCTCGTTATCGCAGACTCGCCGTAATGCAGAGACACTCGCCGACAAACTGAACAACCGCCTTAATAAGGGATATTCTCCCTGGGCGGCACAATCGCGAAAAAGCAAGAAATTGAAAGCGAAAGCAGAGGCAAAGTCGGTAAGCTAGGATGCCTCGCAGCAAGTGCATTACCTGACAGAAGTTTGCGCTGCGCCTGTCGAATAGGGCTCGAAAGCCCATACCTCGATCGGCGATTTTTCCCGACTACCAGCGTTGTAGCGAGTCATGGGCTATCCATGCTTCGTTAACGCGTTCGCTGTTTTCCCAATCACGCGAGCGGTACCGTTGAAGAGTAGCGTATGAACAGGCAGCGTCAGATACCAGTAAAGTAATCCCCAGATTCCTGCCGGATGCCAGTACGCATGAATGGAAACGCGCCGCTCTGAACCCTGATCGCTGATTCTGAACTCAAGTACGCCGGCACCGGGCGCCTTCATCTCCATGAGCAGCGTCAGCCTATCTTCGGGCTCGATCGCAATTACACGCCACGCATCGACGACATCGCCGACACGTAGTTCTTCGGGATGACGGCGGCGGCGGCGAAAACTAGGGCCACCGACAAGCCAGTCCAGCGTGCGTCGCAGCCACCACAGCGCACGCGCATAAAAGAAATCGCCGCCGTTGCCGATCTTACAAATGTGTGCCCAGAGATCGGCCGACGACGCGGGCGTCAGCGCGCTGCCCTGTGCCTGCTTCGCATAATAACTGTACCTCGGATTAAAGCTCTCGCAGCTTATGGCGCTTTCGACCCAATGCGCAGAAAGTGCATGTTGCCGGTCGGCGTTGAGCGCCTCGGCCGCCGCGGCGTCGAAACTTAGCAACTCCTGCGGTACCAAAGCCGCGAGCCGGTAATCCCGTGCTATGACGTCCTGCGACAAGCCACCGATCAATGCCCGCGCCAGATTAGTCGGCACGGAGGTAACGAGGCGCAACCAATAAGAAGATAGCCGCGGCGTGAGCACGGGCACGGGGATAATCACCGGGCGCTTACCGACAAGCTTGCCATAGCGCAGCATGATTTCCTTGTAACTAAGGACCTCCTGACAAGCGACATCATATATCTGACCGGCTGTCTCATCGTGTTTTGGCACATCTGCCAGATAGCGCAGCAAATTCTTCAACGCGATCGGCGTTGATTTGGAGAACACCCATCGCGGCGTGACCATAATCGGCAAATGATTAACCAGATCGCGAATCACCTCCCAGGCGGCTGAGCCGGGGCCAATAATCATCCCGGCACGCAATTCTGTCACTGGCACGCTTCCATCGCGCAGTATGTCGCCGGTTTCCTGCCGCGACCTGAGATGCACGGAACGCGGGTTTTCGGGAGTCAAGCCGCCCAGGTAGACGATGCGGCGCACACCCTGCCGCGCAGCGGCGGCTGCGAAATTGCGTGCGGCCGTCGCATCAAGTTTGGGAAATGACTTGCCCGCCGCCATCGAATGTACGAGGTAGTAGACTGTGTCGACCCCCTCCAAAGTTGCATCGAGGCTCGCTGGAACAAGGGCATCCGCCTGACATAGCTCGGCATCCTGCCATCCCCTGCCCTGCAGCACCTCTACATTTCTCGACGAGGCACGCACCTTGCGTCCCTCGGCCAGCAAAAACTCAACGAGGTTCGTACCTATGTAGCCACTCGCACCGAAAACCACGTCGGGCTTTGTCGCGTCAATTGTCATCGCGTTTCCCTAATATAGGTCTCTAGCGTCCAAAGGATCGTCACCGTAGTACAAAGCTCCGGGCTAAAACAGCACTTGTTACGACTTGTTACATAAGACGCATAGTAATGATCGGCTCATCGAGGCAGGATATCAGCTAAGTATTGTCAATGAGTCGACGGAAATATCCGTGCCGGCTAACAGGAGCTTGGAATGCGGATTTTGTTTGGAGTATTTTTTCTTATGGCGGTATCAACATCGACAGCCACCGAGGACGCGCTCCTCGACCATGATTTTCGGCGCCTGGCCTCGGACCAAGTCGTCAATCTGGGTGACGCCTATGCCGGCAAGGTGTTGCTGATCGTGAACACAGCGTCGAAGTGTGGCAATACCCCGCAGTACGAGGGATTGGAAAAGCTGTACCAGCAGTACGGCGACGACGGCCTTGTCGTACTCGGTTTCCCGTCAAATGATTTTCTTGGCCAGGAGCCGGGCACAGAAGAGCAGATTCAGGAATTCTGCCGCCTGACCTACAAGGTTGCATTCCCGATGTTCGAGAAGATCACGGTCAAAAAGGGCGATGCCCACCCGTTCTACGAACAGCTCGCAGCAATGGCAGGGACGTACCCGACCTGGAATTTCCACAAGTACTTGATCGGCAGAGACGGCAGGACAATTTCCGAGTTCAGTCCTCGCACAAAGCCATATGACAAAGACCTTGTTGCGGCGATCGAGGCCGCACTGTAAATCTGAGTGACGAAGCAGCAGGCCCCATTCATATGACTGCTCGTAGAAAAACCGAACTTGTACTTCCGGTGCCGCTGCTCGGCTCGAACAGCGTTCTCATCCCCAACCGCACTTGGCCAGTAAAACAAAAGCCGCCCACAAGGGACGCCATTGATTTTTCTGGCGGAGAGGATGGGATTCGAACCTACTGGTAATGCGCCAATCGCAATGCGTGCAGCGCTTGGCGTGTCCGAATCATGTCATCTCGGCCATGTTACTTGCTGTCACAGTAGCGATGACGGAAACCTGGTTCGAAGCCTCAAGACGGCGTTCGTTGCGATTTCGCCCCACAAAGCAAGGCTGGCGAGGACTATTTCCTGGCAAAGCGAGAGCGATAGGTCTTGCAGCGCTCTTCGATCAGCTTCGCTACATCCTCGGAGACAGGGTTCGGCTTATCAATGCCGCGAATTTCTTCAAGCAGTCTGTTCGCCAATGCCGGAATACGGGCGCGCGCCAGTGCTGCACCGAGACCCGCATCGGCGGCAAATTGGTCAACGTCCTCGGGACGGATCAACGCAGACTCGGGCTGCTTGCCAATCTTCATCGCCATCTTATTGGTCAGCTCTTCGTAATAGACCGTCGAGACGAGATCGTATAGCGGCGCAAGACGGACTGACCGGTCCGGCATATAGAGAAGTGAGAAGTTCTTAGCATGCGCGTCATGATTGCCGATCAGCAAATTGA
This sequence comes from Gammaproteobacteria bacterium, assembly GCA_029881055.1. GTDB lineage: Bacteria > Pseudomonadota > Gammaproteobacteria > Steroidobacterales > Woeseiaceae > UBA1847. The sequence goes on along the minus strand of JAOUNH010000112.1, from coordinate 2,517 downwards.
ATATGACCGCATCGAGCATAGCGATCAGGTCAAGTGCCGGAGCACTTGACGCGTCTCGGATCAAGTCGAAACAATTTACCAGCGACGGTCCGCCTTCGGATTGGTATTTGATCTCCGAGGGAATTCCGAGAGCCTGGCAAAAATCTTCCTGGTGGAGACGCTGTATGTTTTCTTCACCATCCCTGATGCGGTCATAGCGCTCGACGAGCAGATAGTCGATGTCTTCGACTTTTCCGATGTCAACCGGCGCCGCATTCAAACCGCCTGCGCGTGCAAGCGCCATGCAGAATGCTTCGTTGAAGACAACGCCTTCATAAGTATCTATCGCCGGTTTAAGTACGTGGGAGCTGGGCGCACTGCCGCGTGGTATGGAGATCTTGCCGTCATCGATGCGGACAGCAATCTTGTCCTGTGCGCCTGCCAGCGATAGACGAATGCCGTCCTGACCGGCCATGAGCGGCCTGCGCGGCAGCTCACGCAGGATTTTTGCCAGTTCAGCATCGGCAAGATCGCGGTAGCGGTCATCATCGTCGGGTATCTCTTCATCTTCCGGCAAGAATGAGATCGCTCCGGCGCATTCACCGCCGATTTGTTCGAGCATCGCAAAATCATTTTTGTCACTGATGCCAAGAATACGGGCGATAATTTTGCGGTTGTCGTCCTCAGGAAGCATTCCACCGAAAAAACCCCGGCACTCTTTTTGGGTGAAAGTCTCTTCGCGCAGTGGCAAGGAGCGGGATAAAGCGATTGGCTCCGGCTTGCCGAGCCAGGATGCATCATATTTGAAGGTCATTTGTCCGCCATCGTCCTGTATCAGCTGGCCGACGAGTTCCCGGTCATATTGGACATTAAGGGTACGGGCCATGCTCACCCTCCGCCGTGACGATGGGGCGAGGACAGCGCGAGGCGCAGACCGAGCGTCTTCAGGACGGTTAGTGTCTTGCCGATTTGGCATGTGGGTTTGCCGTTTTCGAGGTCGCTGATAAAGCGCATGCCGGTGCCGGACGTCAGGGCGAGGTCGGCCTGCGTGAGACCCATCGCCTTACGCTCTTTTTTGACAATCCTGCCCAGTTCTTCCGGTGTTAATAACATTGTTGCATCACCCTTTATTCCCGTTCGGTAATGCTATAGCGATTCTGGCCATCTGACAACAAGATATTCCCGCTCGGGAGCATTTATCCTCAAGCGGCACTATTGGGGCTATTTATTCCCGATCGGGAATACACAGGACGGGAAAAGGCCGCCTATGTAGCGGCCTCGCTTGGAGTCGGCGTTTGGAGCTGCAGTCGAACAGATCGAAAGCCTTTCTCGGCCAGGGTGTTGCACTTGACGAGGAGATGGCCACCTTAAAGCGCGAGGTGAGTCACCTGCGCATTCAGAACGCAAACAGCCAGGATAAACCTGGCCGGATAATGCGAATTGCCATTTACAGAGCAGCTAGTTTCAAGATCTAACTGTCCCATGGATTTCCAGTACCAGGTCCGTAACCCCCCGGTTTTACTGTGATCTAAACGTCTCGATGGGACAAAATCAGTATGGCTATGTGTACCCCATTGGGGTATTCTTCACCCGTGGAGTTCATCGAAACAACTGGATTCTCGAGCATTCGAGAAAACTACTTCGATGACTCACAGTTTCACATGCTGCAGCTCTACCTGATGGACAGGCCCGATGCCGGAGACATTATCAAAGGGTCCGGTGGCGTCAGGAAGCTGCGGTGGGGACTGAAGGGAACAGGAAAACGTGGTGGTGTTCGGGTTATCTACTACTGGATGACAAAGAACCACCAGATCTTGCTCCTGACGGCATATGCCAAAAACGAAGCGAGTGATCTTTCTCGCGATGCGATCACGGCAATGCGTGAAATTGTGAAACACCTTTGAATAGAGAAATGGAGAGAGACATGGCAAAGCGAGATATCGGTGCTGAGATTGTCGCCGGTCTAAAAGAGTTTCGAGACAAGCCTGAAAAGCTGAAGCGTTACGAGTTCGAACCGGCTGACGTAAGAGGTATACGTCAGAAGTTTGGTATGACGCAGCAGCAATTCGCTGACTTCCTGATGATTTCAGTGCGTACGCTGCAGAAGTGGGAACAGGGCGAGCGCAACCCTTATGGCGCGTCGCACACATTGCTACGTGTAATGGAGAAAGAACCCGAGGCTGTAAAGCGAGCCTTGCACGGCTAGTCGTGTCGACCAAGTGCTCGGAACGCAGCTACCGTGCACGGGACAATGGGACAGCGACTAGCAAATGAAAAAGCGTCCATCACTCACAGGTAACTGGCCCGAAAAAAATATGGCGGAGAGGGTGGGATTGAGTCGGCCGCTGCGCGGCCTCCTCGCCAACTTGCCGCTGCGCGGCTGCGTTGGTCGAACAGGGTTCGAAAGCCCATACCCTCTCGGCAAAAATGCAAAAGGCCCCATAAGGGGCCTTTCACATTTTGGCGGAGAGGGTGGGATTCGAACCCACGGTACGGAAACCGTACTCCTGATTTCGAGTCAGGTACATTCGACCACTC
>JAOUNH010000111.1 GCA_029881055.1 Gammaproteobacteria bacterium | reverse complement strand
GACTACACTTGAAAATCGACTGCTGCGTGCAGAGCAGTCAATTGCGGTACAGAAGGAGCAGTCAACCAAGAAGAAACTCGATACGGCTGTTTCTTTCGGTACTGCGATACTCGGCGCCGTACTTGGCAGAAAACGCATCTCCAGTGCATCTGCATCGAAAATGGGTACGGCCATCAAGACGGCGAGCAGCGCAAGAAAGGAGGCCGCCGACGTGGAGCGCGCCAAAGCGACCGCCGACAAGGTTCGGGCCGATATCGCGGAGCTCAGCAGTGCGCTGGAAAAAGAGGTCGCCGACCTCGATACCGCCTTCGACGCGCAATCGGAAACGCTCGACGAAATTGTCATTCGCGCGAAAAGCACGGACATCCACGTCACAATCACCGGACTCGTGTGGTTGCCTTACGTAGCTGGCGAAAAAGGGCGCATGCAGCCCGCCTGGTAATCCTCAGCCTCCGACGCAGGCTCCCGCATAGGCTTTTTGCACGCCCGCATTATCCAGCTGGCAGGCGTTGTCGTAAGTTTCGCCATCCATACCGCACACCGGTGAATAGTCATTCGGGCAGTTTTCACCCAGACTTTCGCATACACCGGCATATTCGATTCTTACGCCGCGACGCTCGGCAAAGCAGGCGTTGCCGTAGGTCACACCATCCATGCCACACACCGGCACGAACAGACGCGGGCAGGACCGGACGTTACACAGTCCTTCCGTGAAGTTTGTTATCGCCGCCTTCTCACCGAAACAGGCATTTTTGTAGGTAACACCGTCCTCACCGCAGACGGGGGCAAAAACTTCGGGACAGTTGTCGACGTCACAAACACCTTCGCGCTGCACAAGAATGCGATCAGCATCCGCTTCGCAGCGATTGATGAACGTGCGGCCGTTCATACCGCAAACCGGCTCTTCGTAGCTCGGACACCCGTTTGCCGTGCAGGCACCGAGGCCGGCAACTTCGACCTGCGACCGACCTGCAAAGCATTCGTTGATGTAGGTATTGCCGTCTGTGCCACAGACGGGGTCAAACAGCTCCGGGCATCCTTCTGCGTTCCCGTCCGCATTTTCCTCCGGGCACATTCCCTCGCTGACGATCTCGACGCCGGCGGCGCCGGCAACGCACTCGTTGCTGTACGTTTGCCCATCAGCACCGCAAACCGGCGTGTACTGCATGGTGCAGGCAACATCCCTGTTTTGCGCGAAGCTGGGCGACGCCAAAACCAACGCGATGGCAAGAAACCCTGTTCGGAGTAGATTTTCCATGATTTGCTGTTGTCGATATTCCATGCTCGTTAGAGCGTCAATCCTTGTCCGGGTTCAATGTGCCGACGCCGTACCCGGTCCCTGGTCCTTCAGCGTGGCCGTACGAGCTCGCTGATAGTGACCAACTCGTAGCCCTGTTCCTTAAGTTTTGGCAGTTCCCGTTCCAGCAGCTCCAGTGTCGCGGCATGTGGGTGCCCGATAGCAATAACGGAGCCGCGCCTGTCCGCCAGTTTTTTCATGCGCTCGAATTCCCGTGCCACGGTTTCCGGGGCCGGGTCCGGATCCAGGAACACGTCCCGTTTGCGCGCATCGATTCCGGTTTCCCTCGCAATCCGGATCGCCACACTTTCGTGCGTTGTATAGCTGTCAACAAAGAACAGGTTCTCCCTGGCGCGCAGCTCTTGCATTAACCACAGCATGTGGCCCGGGTGACGGGTCAGAAGGCTGCCGCGATGGCTGTTAACGCCTATCGCATGCGGAACGGACTTGAGCGCACGCTCGAAGGTATCACCGAACTCGACGCGATCCATATGAAGGTTGAGGCCGAGGGGCTCGTCTGTCGCCTCGTCGGATCTCGCCTGCAGCGGCAGATGCAACAGCACTTCCTTGCCACTTTCGAACGCGAGCACTGAAAGCGCGCTCGCGCGGGGCGTTCCCGGCAAGACGGCGAAGGACACCGGGCCCGGCAGTCTGATCGCTCGCTGGCCGGCATCGAGCCTGTAGCCAAGGTCGTCGATGATGATCGCAATTCTGGGCGGGTTGCTGGCCGCGGATCCCGCCGCCAGCAAACTTAATACTGTAATCGTGAGCAACCTGGCCAGGATCATCGTGCGTCGCTGTGCATTACCGCGCGGGGCTGCAACTGTTGCATCGCTTCAGCAAGCTGGGCATCGGCCTCGCAGTCCACCAGGCCTGCCAGGCTCAGATCCGGGAAGCCCGGGGTTTCCGCTACCAGCAGATCCGGCTGGACTCCGACTTCGTGGATAGACGCGCCCGAAGGGGTGTAATAACGCGAAGTCGTGAGTTTGATTGCACGTCCCTTACTCAGCGGCATAACGGTCTGGACCAACCCTTTTCCGAACGTCGGCGTGCCGACAATCACGGCACGATTGTGATCCTGCAGGGCACTCGCGACAATTTCCGATGCTGACGCCGAGCCGCTGTTGACCAGCACAACGATCGGGGCGCCGTCGAGAATATCGCCGCGGTGCGCCGAGCGCGAGAACCGCGATTCGACCGTGCGACCATCCGCCGAAACAATCAGGCCGGAATCCAGAAAGAGGTCCGATACGTCGACGGCCGCGTCGAGCACGCCGCCGGGATTGTTGCGCAGGTCGAGAACCATGCCGTCCAACATGCCTTTATTGGCATCCGTCAGCCGGTCGACTGCGCGGCTTAGCTCCCGGGCCGTGTTTTCACTGAACTGGTTGACGCGGACGTAGCCGTAGGACGGGTCAAGCAGCTCTGCGTGCACGCTGGCTACGCGAATAATCTGGCGGCGCATCTCGTAATCGAGAAGCGCGTCATCGCGTTGCACAGTTAGCGTGACTCTCGATCCCACCTGGCCTCGTAGTCGCTTCATCGAATCCTGCAGACGGCCGTCGCTGATCATGACGCCGTCAATGGCAACCAGCTTGTCGCCGCTTTGCAGACCCGCCCGAGCAGCGGGCGACCCGGCGATCGGGCTGATCACGTGTATTGCATCGTCGACCTCGGCAACCTCGATGCCTACGCCGGCGTAACTGCCTGTCGTGCTGATACGAATATCGCGATACTCGTTGGCGTCAAGATATTCCGAGTGCGCGTCGAGATCACCGACCATGCCGCGGATTGCATTCTCGAGCAGTACGGCATCGTCCACGGGCTCCACGTAATCACGCTTGACGCGATCGAGAACCTCGGCAAAAAGCTGCGCCTGTTCCCAGGCCAGCGCTTCCTGGTCCAGCGGCTTGCCGGCGCCCAGCAGGCCGCCGCCAATGGACAGGCTCAGTCCCATCACGAAACCGACAACGACGACCAGAATTGCTCGAATTTTCAATGACATATGAATTTCTCCGCGCCCCGGCTTTTGGCTCTTGTGGCACCATGGCCGACATTAGCACAGAAAATTGCGGGTAATGGTGCGGCAGGACAATAAATGAGGATTGCTAACCGCCGGGCCGCCGGGTTATCCACTTGCGCGGGTCGATCGGCTTCGTCCCCTGGCGCAACTCGAAGTACACACTCGCTTGCTGCTGGCCGCCGCTGTCGCCGACCGTCGCAATCACATCGCCCGGCGCGACCCAGTCGCCGGCGTTCTTGAGTATTGTTTCGTTGTAGCCGTAAAGCGTCATGTAGCCTTCTCCATGATCCACGATAACCAACAGGCCCATGCCGGCGAGCCAGTCGGCGAAAGCGATGCGGCCGTGATACACGGCGCGAACCTCTCGGCCCCGCGGTGCGGCAAGAACTACCCCGTTCCACTTGATGTCGCTGCCGGCCCGCGGCTGGCCGAAATCGTGGACCAGCGTACCGGCAACGGGCCAGGTCAGGCGGCCTTTGTGCTTGCTGAACGGATCCTCGGAGCTGATCGGGTAATCGGACAATATGGTCGTAAGTTCGGCGATCAGCCGGGTCAGGTCCTGCTCCTGTGCCGCGAGACGGCTGACCTCCTGGCCTTCGTTCGCAAGCTTGCTTTTCAGGCTGGCAAGCAATGACTGTCGCTCTTCCTGTGACCGGTTCAGCCGGCCCAGCTCGTCATAACGGCTTTTCGAAAGCGCGGCCAAACGGGCTTCCTCGGCGGCAATCTGGCTTCTGAGCGCATCCAGTTTCCGGATTTCCTCCATGACGGCCTCGATATTGCCGGCCCGGTAGTCGTTCAGATAACGGTAGTAGGCCATCAGCCGGCCCAGCGTTGCCGGGTCCTGCTGGTTGAGCAGCAGCTTGATCTTTTCCTGGCTCCCGCTCATATAGGCGGCCCTCACCTGTGCGGCCAGCTCCCCGGATTCCCGGTCCAGGTGCGCCTCGCGGGCGGCCAGATCCGCATCCAGTGCCTGCTTCTTGTTCTGGGTGTAGCGCTGTTCCCGCTCGATCTCCGTAATCCGCATGCGCTGCTCGGAAATCGCGATTTCGATTTCCTGCAGCTCCCCGGTCAGGCGGTCCCGCTCTGCCGCACTTTTGTCCATACTCTGCTTGAGCTCACTGATGCGCTCGCGGACCTCTTCGAGCTCGCGCTCTTTGACCGTAGCCAGCTCATCATTGGAGTTCTCCGCTGCCACTGCCGTCATCGCGGTCGTGGAAACGGCCAGTAGCATCAAAAACAGGCGTGTTCGCAGCTTCATGCGGGCAGAGTTTAGAGCCTTCCGCGGGGTATTTCCTGCGGCTTTTACAGGTATACTCCCGCGTTTGACAAACTTCCTTCGCGCAGGCCTCGCCGCGCCCGAGTGACCCATGGACAAAGTAGTGGAATTCACCGGCAACCACACGTTGCTGGTGTTGGCATTGATGATCAGCTTTTTCGTCGTCGTATTTACGGAAATGCGTCGCAAGGCCAGCGGTCTCGTGAACATTGACCCGGTGGCTGCCGTTCAGCTCATTAACAACGACGCGGTGGTTATCGACCTGCGCAGCATGGAAGCCTTTTCCAAGGGCCATATCGTCAGCGCGAAGAACATTCCGTCCGACGAGCTCGACGCGAAAATGAGTCAGCTCTCGGCTATGAAGTCGAAACCGATAGTTGCAGTATGTGACGCCGGCATCACCTCGACAAAGGCGGTCAACTCACTTCGCGCCGCCGGCTTCGAAAGTGTCTACGGCCTGAAAGGCGGGATGTCCGGCTGGAGCCAGGCAGGGCTGCCTGTGGTCACCGGCAAAAAAACCAAGTCCAAAAAAGCAAAGAGCAAGTAGGTCTGCGGTGGGGGACGGCACAAAAGTTACCATTTACGGCACCAGGACCTGCGCACATTGCACCGCGGCCCGGATGTTGCTCACACGGAAAGGGGTAAGATTCGAGGACGTCGTCGTTACTGACGACGAGGAGAGGATGGCAGAAATGCTTGAGAGAAGCGGTCGCCGCAGTGTGCCGCAGATTTTTGTTGGCGACGCGCCCATTGGTGGGTTTGATGAACTCTGTGCTCTCGATGAGAGTGGAGAGCTGGATAAACTGCTTGCCGGATCGTCCGGTACGCAATAACCAAAGATAGGAAAGAAAATGGCAGAGGAAAAAGCCGCTGAAAAGCGTTTATCGATAGGCAAAATATATTTGAAGGACTTTTCATTTGAGTCTCCACAGGCTCCCGGCGTATTTCGTCAGGCGGACTGGAAACCCAAAACCGATCTCAACTTGCGCAGCACCCACACGGTAGTTGAGGGCAACCATCATGAGATCGTGCTGACGGTCACTGTCGAAGCGAAGTCTGAGGACAAGACCTTCTTCCTGGCGGAACTGCAACAGGCCGGTCTCTTCGAAATCATGGGATACGACGGTGAAGAGCTGGGCGCAATCATTGGCAGCTTCTGCCCGAACATTCTGTTTCCCTACGCGCGCGAAACACTTGCGTCACTGATTCAGAAGGGCGGTTTCCCCGAGTTCGTACTGCAACCGATCAACTTTGACGCGTTGTATATCCAGACGAAGCAGCAGCAAGCCGCTCAACAGGCACAAGAGGCGGAGAAGCACTGATCAGCAGCGCGGCGGCAAAGAAGACTATAGCCGTAGTCGGCGCCGGCTCCTGGGGCACGGCGCTGGCGCTGCAACTCGCCCGGTCGGGCAGCGTTGTCCGACTTGGTGGCGTTGTTGAGCTCGACCTGCTCAAGGCAATGATTAAGGACCGGGAGAACGTCCGTTACCTCCCGGGAATCAAGTTTCCGCCAAATCTTACCGCCTACCCGGACCTCGGCGAATGCCTGGCGGGGGTGCGCGATATTCTCGTGGTCGTGCCAAGCCATGGCTTGCGCGCCACGCTGACCACCGCACTGCCGTTCCTCGCGCCGGACTCACGTGTCTGCTGGGCAACCAAGGGTTTCGAACTGCACAGCGGCAAGCTGCCGCATCAGGTTGCACGGGAGGTGCTCGGCGAAGACCGCCCGGTCGCGGTGTTGTCGGGACCAACGTTTGCCAAAGAAGTTGCGGAAGGTTTGCCGACCGCAATGACGATCGCCGCTAGCGATAAGGATTTTGGCCAGGAGCTCGCCGCTGCGATATCCGGCCAGAACTTCAGGGCCTATACCTCCGATGACCTCATCGGCGTTGAAGTTGGTGGTGCCGTCAAGAATGTACTCGCGATTGGCGCGGGTATGTGTGACGGACTCGGCTTCGGTGCCAATGCGCGCGTGGCGTTGATAACGCGCGGTCTCGTCGAGTTAACCCGTCTCGGCGTTGCGCTCGGCGCAAAACACGAAACGATGATGGGCCTCGCCGGTATGGGCGACCTGGTTCTTACCTGCACCGATAACCTGTCCCGCAACCGTCGTATGGGCCTTGCGCTGGCGAGCGGCAAGACTGTCGCCGAAGCGCAGGAAGAGATCCAACAGGTCGTTGAAGGCGTACTCGCAGCGGAAGCCGTGAAAGAAGTTGCCGACAAGCTAAATATTGAAATGCCGATTTGCTACCAGGTCTATCGCATTCTTTACGAAGGTGCCTCGCCGCGAGAGGCCGTCGGCGCCCTGATGGGGAGACAGCTAAAACCGGAACAGGGGGAGTAGAATAAGCGAGCGCATCTGAGCATGCGTCGGCTGGCGAACCTGTTACCGTCGACTAAACTTAAAAATAAGAACAAACACATACAAGGGGAATAATATGGATCGCCGCATTTTTTGCAGAACGGCTATAGCTGCCGGCATCGCCGCCTCACATCCACTACTTGGCGCCTGCAGTCGCAGTGAGCCGCCAGTTGCAACATCCGCCAACACCAGCATTCGAGGCATCTCTCTCGACGGCGCTGAAATCGAACTCGAACGAGCAGCACTCAAAGAACTCGGCGACGCCATGACCGGGCCGGTCATGCTATCCGGGCACCCGGATTACGATGGCGCCCGCGCGATCTGGAACGGCATGCACGACAAGCGGCCCGCGCTGATAGCGCGCTGCCTGAACAACGATGACGTGTCCAGGGCGGTTACGTTTGCCGCCGAGCGGGACCTGCTGGTCGCGGTTCGCGGCGGAGGCCATAGCTGGCCGGGCAAATCGGTTTGCGATGACGGCATGATGATTGATCTTTCGCAGCTGACGGACGTTACTGTCGACACGGCGACACAACGAGCAACGGCAGGTGGCGGTGCTCTGCTGGGGCATCTTGACCAAGCCACATTGCCGCACGGTTTAGTGACGACCACCGGTGTCGTATCGCATACCGGTGTTGGCGGCTTCACGCTCGGCGGCGGATTCGGCCGCTTGAATCGAAAATTCGGCCTGGCCGTTGACAACCTTCGTGCCGCGACGATCATCACCGCCGATGGCAAGATACGCACGGTCAGTGCGGATGAAGATCCTGATTTGTTCTGGGCACTACGGGGCGGCGGTGGCAACTTTGGCGTTGTTACCCATTTCGATTTCCAACTGCACCCGTTCAACCGAAACGTGCTGTCGGGAAGTATCGTTTGGCCGTTCGACCAGGCGAGGGACGTTCTCGAGTTTTATGCAGAGTGGTCCGCAGGTTTGTCGGATGAAATGTATGCAGGCCCGACCACTCTTACGTCGCCGGACGGCGATCGCCTCATCATGGTGGACATTGTTTACAACGGCGATCCGGCGGAGGGCGAGAAGGAGCTGGCGCCCCTGCGCGCCATTGGAAAACCAATTGCGGACGGCGTTGTTGCGCAGGACTACAGCGTATTGCAGACGAATCTGGACGTGCCTTTCGGTCACGGCATACGCTCCTACGCGAAAAACGGCATGGTCAAAGCGTGGAGCCAGGGGCTCGTCGATACGATGCTGGAAGCGGACGATCCGCGGGTCTTCGTAGGAAATCACGTTGCCGGCGCCGCCGTAAAGCGGGTGGGCGAGCTCGACACCGCCTTCCCACATCGTAATGCGGAAATCATGATCGTCATTGCGTCTGGCTGGATGGACGCGGCCCAGGACGAGGAGCTTATCGCGGCATGCCGCGCTTATTACTCGGCGCTCGAACCGCACCTCGGCGGCTACTACACGAACATCGACTTCGATGGCAGCGAGGCGGCAGGTAACTACGGCCCAGCCTACAATCGCCTGTCAGCTATCAAGGGACAACACGATCCGCGCAATCTTTTCCGCCTCAACAGCAACATCGTTCCAACCTAGGAGATGAAAGTGGACAGACGCAACTTCTGCCGCAACGCAGTTGCCGCCGGTGTAACTGCAACTTTTCCCTTTGCGGGCGGTTGCAGTCGCCCGGAAGCACCAACTGCGACGACGGCCAACACCAGCATTCGAGGCATCTCTCTCGACGGCGCTGAAATCGAACTCGAACGGGCAGCACTCAAAGAACTTGGCGACGCCATGACCGGGCCGGTCATGCTATCCGGGCACCCGGATTACGATGGCGCCCGCAAGATTTGGAACGGCATGCACGACAAGCATCCGGCACTGATCGCACGCTGCCAGAATGCAAATGACATTAGTCTTGCTGTCGATTTCGCGCGCGACAGAAACCTGCTGCTCGCCGTCCGCGGCGGCGGCCATAGCTGGCCGGGGAAGTCGACCTGCGACGATGGCATGATGCTCGACCTGGCCGATATGAAAGCAGTCGATGTTGACGCAGCAGGAAGAACGGCCTGGTGCCAGGGCGGGGCGCTGCTGGGTCACCTTGACGATGCAGCGCTTGCACAGGGCCTGGTTACGACTGCGGGTGTCGTTTCGCACACGG
>JAOUNH010000110.1 GCA_029881055.1 Gammaproteobacteria bacterium | reverse complement strand
ACTCGAGTCCGGCGACCTGCCGCTCGAGACCGCCATGAAAAAATTCGAGGACGGCATCAAGCTCACGCGCGGCTGCCAGGCGGCGCTCAAAGACGCTGAACAGAAAGTTCAGATCCTGCTAAAGAGCGCCGGCGGTGAGGAACTCGACGAATTCGAAATCGACGACGACGCGTAATTTCGAGCCGAACACTACTCCGACATCAATTCAATCAAGGCCACGACCGTTGACTCCACGCCTGCTGTCACTGACGGTTCCGGCAATACTTTGAACAACGGCGAATGGTGGCTGGGAACCGCTGCGCCACCCTGCGCTTCGCGGTCAAAATCTTCCTGGGCGGTTCCGCCAACCTGCCAGTAGACCGAGGTAATCTCGGGGTCAGTCGTAAAGAACGGAAAATCTTCCGCACCCATGCCCTTGCTGGGATTGAAGATGACTCGCTCTTCACCGAGCTCGCTGTTCCAGGCCGCCTTCAAGCGCCGCGTTAACGGAACATCGTTTATGGTCGGAGGGACGCTTTCGTTAGACACGATAACTTCCGGCAACAGGTCTTCAGGCAGGCCTGCGACACGACCCATGTTCTCGGCGATCCGTTTGATTCCATCAAGCAGCAGTTTGCGAGTTTCTTCACTCGTATTGCGGACCGTAATCTGCAGATGCGCGCGATCGGAAATGATGTTGTGCTTGGTCCCTGAATGGAACGACCCTACGGTCACTACGCCTGGGGATTGGGGCGGCAGCTCGCGCGACACGAGCGTCTGCAACGCAAGCACGATCTGACTGCCGAGAACGATCGGATCTTTGCCCGCGTAAGGGTGCGCACCGTGCGCGCCGATACCGTGAATGATGATATCGACTGTGTCGGCGCCGGCAAACGGACTTTCCTCGGTAATATTGACCTTGCCCGCTACGTCCAGGGAGTTTACGTGGAAGGCCAACGCGTAGTCGGGCTTGCCAAAGCGACCCCAGATATCGTCGTCGCGCATCGCCTGTGCACCCAGTACTCTTTCTTCGGCCGGTTGCACGACCAGCATCAGCGTTCCCGTCCACTGGTCTTTGTGAGCAGCCATGTATCGCGCGGTGCCAACCAGACTCGTGATATGCACGTCATGGCCGCAGGCATGCATGGTGTAAACCATGTTGCCGGTGATGGGATCCTTCTGCTGAGCACGAGAGGCATTCTCGAGTCCGGACTTCTCCTCTACCGGCAACCCGTCCATATCCGCACGCATCATCACCAGCGGCCCGTCGCCGTTTTTCATCATCGCAACGACGCCGGTACCACCCACGCCCTCGGCGACATCGAAGCCAGCCAAACTGAGTTCCAGCGCCATGCGCCGTGCCGTTTCGTTTTCGACGGTCGAGAGTTCGGGGTTGCGATGAAAATGGTCGAACAGACCCGCGAGATAAGCATCGTAATCCTGCTTGACGGCATCGCTTAGCTCACTGCCAAAAGCGGAACAGGAAAGTAGTATGGCCGTCAGGCCGAGAATTCGCTTCAACATGGGATACCCCTGAAATTATCAGTGGGCCAGTTTAGCGATAATTTGCAGCGCTTGCCTAGGGACTGTTGACGCTAGGTGTTGGCGCCGCCGGCACCCTGCAGTCGTGTGATCAGCGAGCGCAGGAAAACCTTGTTGAATCGCAGCTGGCAAGCTGAGGACACTTGTTCCATGAGTGTGGAACTGACGCGCAAGATCGTCACCTGGCCATCGGCCTGGATAGATGCCTGGCGCCGTGCACCGCGTACATAGCTGGTTTCACCGAAACAATCGCCGTTGCCGAGTTTGCCGAGATTCCTGCCGTTCGCTTGTACGAGAACGGAACCGGCCACGATGATGTAAAACCGGTCATCGACCTCGCCTTCACGAACGATGTCTTCACTATCCTGGTATTCGTGCCAGTCCGAGGCTCGCAATACTTCCCAGATCTCGGCATGCGAAAACTCGTGAAAGAAAGTCAAGGTGCGTAACAAGTCGAAATGTTCCTGGTTGTCCAGGCTGTCGTATTTCTGTCGCAGGTCTTTGTAGACTCGCGTTAGCTCCGCTGCCATCGCGTTTCCGGTGACCAGGCGCTTGTTCGGTTCCTTTTGCATCGTCGTCATGACAACGCGCTCGAGTTCCTCGGGCAGGTCATCACGGTAGGTGTGTATCGGCGGCGGTGTCGCATACACAATCTGGTGCAATAGCTTTGAAAGATTATCGGCACGGAATGGACGGAAGCCGGTCAGCAGCTCGTACATGACGGCACCCAGCGAATACAGGTCCGAGCGCGGCGTCAGCTCTTCGGACTGCACCTGTTCCGGCGACATATAGCTCGGGCTGCCGGCAATACCTTCAATGCGGGAGACTTCCGAGTCACTGACGATGGCGATTCCGAAATCGATGATGCGTACATCGTTGTCGGTGGTCAACATGACATTGGACGGTTTGATGTCGCGGTGTATGACGCCTCGACCGTGTGCGTAATGCAGCGCCTTCGCGCACTTGTAAATAATTTCTACAACGTCATCGACGCGCAGCAGGTTATCGGGTCGGCAATATGCGGCCAGTGTGCGCGCACCCTGGATATGTTCGGTGACGACGTAATAGGAGCCATCTTCCTCGCCCGCGTCGTAAATCGGCATGATGTTCGGATGCTGCAGCATGCCGACCATGTGCGCCTCGTTGAAGAACATTTTGCGGGCGACGCGTGCGCGTTCGGCGTTAGCGTCTTCCTCGGTGTTGTAGACCTTGATGGCGACGTCGCGGCGGTAATAGGGATCATGAGACAGGTAGACCACCCCGGTGCTGCCTTTACCAATCTTGTTGATAATGACGTATTTGCCGATTTTCTCGGGCACATCTTTAGCACGCTGGATGTTGCTGATGTTGCTGGCCATGTTGTCTCAGTCGTTTATGTCATTAACCACCCGTATAAACCCAACAAAATAGCGGCATACAGAGCGGCTGCGAGGTCGTCCAGCATAATTCCGACGCCGCCGCGCATACTGTGATCCAGGTCTCTAATCGGCCACGGTTTTACAATATCCATGACACGGAACAGGATGAATGCGAGCACCCATCCTGTAACGCTTAGGGGTGCCGCCAAAAGTGTGACATACATCCCAACGATCTCATCCCAGACGATGCCGCCATGATCGTGCACGCCTATGCGTCGTGCGCTCTCGCCACAGATCCAGATACCGGCGAGAGCTATGGCGACGGCAACACCGATTTGAACATTGAGCCCGAAATCCACAGTCAGCCAGAACAGCAGGATTCCCGGCAACGAACCGAAGGTGCCGGGCGCAACGGGAGCGAGGCCCGTCCCGAAACCGAAAGCCAGGATATGCACCGGATCCTTCATCACGATGCGGGCGAGATTGTCGGGTGGCTGATTCATCGAAAGTGACGGTAACCGCTGTCGTCGACTTGCACAATCTCGTTGTGCAGGCGACACACGAGCCGGGGCGACGCAGTGACCGTGCCGATGGCGGTAATGCCTGCAATTCCCCGTACCGCGTCCCTGGACCCTGTGAAGCACAGTTCGTAGTCGTCGCCGCCCGTCAGCGCGAAGCGTTGCCGTTCGGCATCTCCAAATCTCTCGCACAGGGCATCGGATAAAGGCAGTTTTTCAATGTCGATTTCGCCCCCGACTTTGCTTGCCGATAACAGTTTCCTGAGGTCGCCGAGCAGCCCATCGGAAATATCAATTGCGGCACTGGCTTTACGCAGTAGCTGTTTGCCTGTTGCAATGCGCGCCGTCGGGCGCAGAAAGCGCTGCACCAGGAATGCGTTCGGCTCATTCTTTTGCAGGAGCGCCAGGCCGGCAGACGCATCGCCTAAAGTACCGGTCACAAATATCGTATCGCCCACCCTGCCCCCACTACGCAGCAGCGCCGATCCTTTCTCAAGCTCGCCGGTTATGTTCACAGTCACCGTCACTACCGGGCCGCTTGTCGTGTCACCCCCGACCAGCGCTAAATCATGCGCGTCCGCAGCCTCGAATAGCCCGGACGCAAAGGCTTCGACCCATGTTTCGCTGGCATTGTTCAGCGTCAGAGCCAGCGTCATCCATCGTGGGCTCGCGCCCATAGCGGCGATGTCGGATAGATTCACGGCCACCGCCCTGTAGGCGATGTCGGCCGGATTCGTGTCGGCAGGAAAATGCACGCCTTCGACCAGCGTGTCGATGACCTGGACCTGGTGTTTCTCCGGGTGCGGGGCCAGAACGGCACCGTCGTCGCCGATCCCAATCTCAACGCCCGCCGCAGCAGGCTTGCGATCGAAATAACGGCGAATCAGCTCGAATTCGTCCACTGGTGCGGAGTCTCCCTAGCCCTTCGTCCTGGTCTCTGTTTCCCGGTATGTTTTGGCGGCCAGGTCCAGGCAGGCATTAACGTACTTGTGGCCTTCGATCGATGCGAATCGCTTCGCAAGATTCACGGCCTCATTAATGACTACCCGATACGGAATCTCAATTCGTGATTCAAGTTCGTAGACGCCAATGAGCAGGATCGCAAGTTCAACCGGGTCAAGTTGATCGAGGGGACGGTCTATCAGTGCGTCGATTTTTTGCTCGAGCGATTTCTGGGTCTTGCTGATCGCAGGAAACTGCTCGTCGAAATACGCCTGGTCCACTCTTTCATACGCGGCCTGTTCGTGAAACTGCGCCACGAGTTCCGATGTTGTGTGACCGGCGATCTGCTTCTGGTACAGGGCCTGAACCATCAGCTCGCGCGCGCGCGTCCGGGCCCCGGCACCCTTTGCTGAGGCTTTACTCATTAGTCTATGCGACGCAGCAAGTTGACCATCTCGATGACGGCCCGGGTGGCTTCCTCGCCTTTGTTGCCGGCTTTAGTTCCTGCGCGCTCAATCGCCTGCTCGATTGTGTTTACTGTCAACACGCCATTGCCGATAGGGATGCCATGTTTTTGTGCCGCGGCGTTGATGCCTTTGACGCATTCACTCGCGACGTATTCAAAATGCGGCGTGCCGCCGCGAATCACTGCGCCGAGCGCGATGATGCCGTCGAAGCGCCTTGTTGCTGCGACTTTTTCGACTGCGATCGGCATTTCGAACGCACCAGGAACGCGAATGATCTCGATGTCGCCGTCACTTGCGCCATGTTGGCGCAGGCAATGCAGCGCACCTTTGATGAGAGACTCAACGATGAATTCATTAAAACGCGCCGCGACGATCGCGAAACGTGCGTCGCGAACGATGACATCGCCCTGTGTGGTCTTAATTTTGTCCATGCTGTTCGGCTACTCTCAGACGTATTCCGTGATTTCGAGGTCGAATCCGGAAATCGCGTACATTTGCTTAGGCGCCGATAATACACGGATTTTACTCAGGCCGAGATCACGCAGTATCTGTGCGCCGATGCCGTAAGTGCGCAATACCTCGTCGCCGGCGCGGCGTTTTTCCAGCTCGTCACGGTGCTGGCCCAGCGTCTCGACGACATCCATGAGTTTGCGCGATGTTTCCTGGTCGCGCAGCAGCACGACAACGCCCACTTCTTCCTCGGCGATGCGCTTGACTGCACTGCGTAGCGGCCATCCCAGTGAAGGGCTCTGCACACCGATGACATCGCCGAGCGTGTCCTGCAAATGCACACGCACGAGCGGCGCATCGACCGCCTTGAGATCCCCTTTCACGAGAGCGACGTGCACTGCGCGATTGACGTGATCGTCATAGCAATACAGGTCAAAATCGCCGTACTCAGTCTGCACCCGCTCCTTGCCGATACGTTCAACATTCTTCTCGGTATCCAGGCGATAGCGAATGAGATCTGCGATCGTGCCGATGCGGATGCCGTGCTTGCGCGCGAAGATTTCGAGATCGGGACGGCGCGCCATGCTGCCATCTTCGTTGAGAATCTCAACGATAGCGGCCGCCGGTTCAAGACCTGCCAGTCTCGCCAGGTCGCAACCAGCCTCTGTATGGCCGGCGCGGGTCAGTACGCCGCCCGGTTGCGCCATGACCGGAAAAATGTGTCCCGGCTGGCTCAGGTGTTCGGGCCTGGCGTCAGGTGCAACGGCCGTCTGGATTGTATGCGCGCGATCGTGTGCGGAGATGCCGGTGGTTATGCCTTCGGCCGCTTCAATCGATAGCGTGAAGTTGGTCGCATGGCGATGATCGGTATCGCTGACCATGAGCGGCAAGCGCAGCTGTCGGCAGCGCTCCCTTGAAAGCGTGAGGCAAACCAGGCCACGGCCGTGCGTCGCCATGTAGTTGATGTCCTCGGGACGGACTTTTGCCGCCGCCATGATGAGGTCACCTTCGTTTTCGCGGTGTTCGTCATCGACCATGATCACCATTTTGCCGTCCCTGAGGTCGGCAATGATGTCTGTGATCTTCGAGAAGGGTCTGTCGACGGCGCTCGGGTGTCGTGTTGTGTTATCGGGCATAACCATGTGCCTTTAGAAATTCGAGAGAGATGTCGTCGCCGTCTTTGCTGAGCAGGCGTTCGAGATAACGCGCCAGCAGGTCAACTTCGACATTAACGGAAGTGCCAACCGAGTAATCGCCGATAATCGTGACGTCCGCGGTGTGGGGGATAATATTCAACTCGAAGCAACTTCCCGATACTTCGTTGATGGTAAGGCTAACACCGTCGATGCAGACGGATCCTTTCTTTGCGACATAGTGTGCATATTGGACCGGGATCTCGATGGCGAGGCGGACTGAACGGGCGTCAGAAATGCGCGAAACCACCTTGCCGACACAGTCGACGTGTCCGCTTACCAGGTGGCCTCCCAATCGCTCACCGAGGCTGATCGCCGGTTCGAGATTGACAACGGAACCGACATTCAACAGACCAAGAGCGGTCACATCGAGCGTCTCGACAGACACATCCGTATCGAAGCCCTGTTCATGCAGGGCGACCGCGGTCAGGCACACGCCGTTGACAGCGATGCTTTCGCCGATCTCGTAGTCACTGAAGGGCAACCCGTCCGAGCTTACCGTGAGGCGCACGTCGCCACCCCGCCGCTCCATGGCAGTGATCAGACCCCTGGCTTTGATAATTCCCGTAAACATGAATCTTCAGTCATTCCGACTTGTTGAATGCCGCGGTAATCCGGGTATCGCTGCCGATACGGCGGACATCGGTGATAGTAAGCGATTTGCGATCCGCCAACGACGTCATGGCTGGCGTATCGAACATTCGAATCGTTTGGCTACCCAGGACACTGGGCGCCTGGTAGATCACGAGTTCGTCAACGAGGCCTCTTTCCAGGCAGTGCCCGGCCAGTCCCGGCCCCGCCTCAACCAATACGTCATTGACCCCCCGGGCTGCGAGTTCCTGCAGCACCGCATCGACATCCACACGACCGTCGTGCGCCGAAAAAGACACGACTTCAGCATTGGTCTTTTTGAAGTCGCGCGCATCGGGACTCCCCGTGCAGCAAATCAGCGTCCTGCCTGGCAATGCCAGCATCGACGCCGCCAGCGGCATGCGCAACCGGCTGTCAATTACGACACGCAAAGGCTGCAGGCCGCCGGTTTCAATATCAGCGGCGCGCACATTCAGCGACGGATCGTCGGCCAGTACGGTGCCAATACCGGTCATCACCGCGCCAGAACAGGCCCTCAGTCGCTGGACGTCCGCTCGTGCTGCAGCGCCCGTGATCCACTGGCTTTCGCCACTGGCCATTGCGATCGCGCCGTCGATGCTCGCGGCAAGCTTCACGCGCACCCACGGTCGCTGCAATGTGACCCGATTGACAAAACCCCGATTCAGCGCGGTGGCGGCCGATTGCATCAGACCCACATCGACACTGATCCCGGCATCCGCAAGAATCTGCAATCCGCGCTTCCCGTCAGTAACGAAGGGATCTCTCATCGCTACGATGACTTTACTGACACCCGCCTCGATCAGCGCGTTGCTGCACGGCGGTGTTTTGCCATGGTGCGCGCAGGGTTCAAGGGTCACATAAGCCGTCGCCCCGCGAGCGCGCTCGCCGGCCGCTCGCAGAGCATGCACCTCAGCATGTGCTTCGCCTGTCTTCGCATGAAATCCTTCGCCGACGACCTGGTCTTCGTTTACAAGCACACAGCCGACCATGGGATTGGGATGAGCGGTATACCGGCCCCGCTCAGCCAGGCGCAAGGCACGTGCCATATATGCACAATCTTCTGCGGTGAATTCCGGCACGGCAGCTACTTATTCTTCGAATTCTTGTCGAACAGTTCCGGCAGCAGCGACATCTGCTCGCGACTTGCGGCTGTTTCCGAAATTTTTTGCAGGCGACGGATTTCATCCTCGAACTCGGTGATGTCCTGGAAACGTCGATACACTGACGCGAACCGCACGTAGGCAACCTCGTCCAGCTCGTGCAACTCCTGCATAACAAGGTCGCCGACGAGACGCGACGGTACTTCACGCTCACCCATTGTGCGCAGGGTATGCGTTACTCGACCAATTGCTTTCTCAAGTTCATCGCTCGGCACCGGCCGCTTTTCGAGTGCCCGGATCATGCTGTTGC
This sequence comes from Gammaproteobacteria bacterium, assembly GCA_029881055.1. Taxonomy (GTDB): domain Bacteria; phylum Pseudomonadota; class Gammaproteobacteria; order Steroidobacterales; family Woeseiaceae; genus UBA1847. The sequence goes on along the minus strand of JAOUNH010000110.1, from coordinate 632 downwards.
GAATTTTGTTCTCGTCGAAGGGCTGCCGGCTGTTGTCGTTCTTGATCAGGCGCGGCATGACGAGTTCCGCGGACTCGAAGGTAGTAAATCGTTCATTGCAGTCCAGGCACTGGCGTCGCCGGCGAATCTGCCGGCCGTCGCCCGCGAGCCGGGAGTCGATTACCTTGGTTTCTTCATGGCTGCAAAATGGACAATGCATTTATTCTCGCAATCAGGCGTATACCGGGAATCGTGCACAAAGCTCGAGTACCTGAGTCTTGACGCGCTTGATTGTCTCCTCGTTGTCAAGATCGTCCAGTATATCCGCTATCCATCCTGTCAGCTGCCGCGTTTCTTCGACGCCGAAGCCGCGCGTGGTGATCGCCGGCGTGCCGAGACGAAGTCCACTGGTGACGAACGGTGACTGCGGGTCGTTTGGGACAGCGTTCTTATTGACGGTAATGAAGGCACGACTCAATGCCGCGTCGGCATCCTTGCCGGTGATCCCTCGCTTGATCAGGCTGACCAGCATCAGGTGATTCTCGGTGCCACCGGAGATGATCGGGTAGCCGCGATCGGCGAGTACGGCCGCCATCACTTTCGCGTTTTCGCAAACCCTGCCCTGATACACCTTGAATTCCGGCAGCAACGCT
>JAOUNH010000109.1 GCA_029881055.1 Gammaproteobacteria bacterium | reverse complement strand
TTTCGTATAGTCCGCAATGCCATGGGTGAACTGAAACAATTCCATCACGATAACGCTGCTATCGTCCGCAAGCCGGAAGGCAACCCGGAGGGCAAGGGCCTCAACGGGTTTCTGCTCGACTGGTTTGAGACCGAGCCGCGCGGTGTCGTCGCAAAACCCCGCCGGCAGATCCTGGCCGAGCTGTTCACATCCATGCTCGTCCTGTCAGCCTCCTTCAAATTCCGTCCGGCGGTTGGCGTTGCCACTTACCTGTACTGGATCCATGGCGAATGGTCTCTGAGCCTCATCGCGCCGCACGAATGGTCGAGCGAAAGACGCGCGGGTTTTGCGGGACGCTGTGTACTGCAACCCGATATGACCTGGACGATTACGCCATCCGGGCTGCTGGGCGAGAGCAACCCGGTGTCCGACGCCGTTGGCCGCTTCTTCGACACCTTTGCCGCGACACTGGATACCGATGTTGAGCTGGAAGAGATACTGCCGTTTTACGTTCCCACGCTGCGCTACTACCAGCGACTGTATGCCAGTGCGCTAAGCCGCTCGGTGCGCGCCGCCGTGATACTGGGCGAGCAGGCCAACACGAGTTGCCGGCAGTGGAACCTGCTGCTTCCCCAGTTGCAGAACGTGTTGCCGGCCTACCATCCCGACCGCCTCGACGTACCACCCCTGCTGATCACCGACTTCACGTCGAGCAGTGCGGACCTCGGCTGGTACACAGTGAACGACGAGGTTATGGGCGGCCGCAGCGAGGGCGACTTCAGGCGGGTACAGGGCGAACTTATTTTTGCAGGCCGAACGAACACGAAGGGTGGCGGATTCAGCTCCATCCGCACGAAAGCCCTGCAGCTGGACTTGTCGCGTTATAAAGGAGTGCGCCTGTACCTGCGAGGCGATGGTCGTCGCTACACCTGGCGACTGGCGACCGCCGCGCGCTTGCGTGGCCGGCCGATCGTTTACTCCGCGGATTTCGACACCCGGGATGGCGCGTGGATCACGGTCGACATTCCCTTCGCAAGCTTCGTTCCGAGGTTCCGCGGCAGTCTGCTGGATGCGCCGGCACTCGACCCCGCGCATATCACGGGCATGGGCCTCATGATTTACGACCAGCAGGACGGACCTTTCGAACTGCATCTCCAGCGCGTGCAGGTGCTAGCGTCGGTCCAGTAACCTTGAGTCGTACGCCCAGTGCAGCAATGCCTGCCGCTGCTTCGGCCGGCAATTGAGGTCGTACTTGTCGCAGTTCTTTTTAATCTGCGCGATATGGCGGCGCATCGCCCGCCAGCGCTTGACCTGGCGTTCGTCGTCCTCGCAGCGCCGGCCCAGGTAATAACGGCAATACCACTGAAACCAGCCGCGTGGATCATCGTCCCAGATCCACCCCTTGCGCCGCCACTCGGTCAGTGGCTGTGAGGCCGCAACCCCGAAGTAATTGATAGCGGGATCGGAACGACCGGGACTCAGCTTCGCGTTTGAAAACCAATTCCTGGGAAATTCATCCTGGCAGTCCGTCATGTACTTCCCGCCGAACACGCCGAGCTCGAGCATTTCCCTCGGCGTCAGCTCCGGCTGAAAATCTGGAGCGAATTCCTTCCCGGTCGGGGCCGTCAACAGATAACTGTAGCCCTTCTGCATCCGGTCGTTCACGACAATTTCTGTTCGTCTAGTTGCCAAGGTAGTGAAGATTCCTGGCACTGAAGGCGGCTGGTTCCCTGCCGATCAGGTTTTTCACAATGGCCGGATCGGCGACGTTGCCCTCTGCCAGCATCGTCAGCTGATCGCGCGTCACGGGGAAGAAAGGCAGCCAGTCGAATAGCGTTGCGCCGATACGCATCAAACCAATTGGCATGGGCAGAAACCACTTCTCCCGACCAACCGCTGCCCCAATTCTTGACACCATTTCCTTCCAGCTCAGAGCCTCCGGCCCGCCCAGAACGTAGGTCTTTCCGATGCACTCATCCTTCTCAAGCGCGGCCAGAAATGCACTTGCCACGTCTTCAACATGGATCGGCGACATCACGACTCCGCCGTCCTTTGCGTCACTACCCGTCACAAAGTTGACGGAGGGAACAGGCGGACGAACCATTTCACGATAGAGTTGCGTCGCGAACTCCATCGTCCCGCGCGGATCGCCGAAAATGACGGACGGTCTAAACACCGTGACATCAAGGTCGCTCTTGAGCGCAAACTCCTCCGCTCGATACTTGCTCTCCTGGTAACGGGTTCCCGGAACCTTCACACCATTGGCACTCATGAGCAGGAGCCGCTGCGCACCCACCTCAAGTGCGGCGTTGACGGTGTTGACCAGGCCTTGATACTGCGTGGACTCGAAAGTATTCCCGGTCTGCCTGACCTCGCGAAGGATACCGACGTTGTAAATAACAGCATCGCAGCCCTCGAGCAGGCGACGAATGGATGCGCCGTCGGCAATATCCCCGGTGAATGTCCTGAGTTGCTCTGCTGGTCGCAGTTTGTTCTCACTGCCTCGTCGCACCAACAGCGAAACCGAGTGGCCGGCCGACAGCAGGGCATCGGTGAGGTAGCCACCCACAAACCCGGTGCCACCAATGATCGCGACCTGCATCAGGTGCTACTCCTTAGTCACTAAATCGTGCGAAACATAGATCAGATCGTCGACCGCAAAACCAAGGTCCTTCGCTTTTGCCACCAGCGATTGCACAACGGTTTCGGACAGGTCCGGTGAGCGCGCCAGGATCCAGAGGTAGGAGCGATCCGGGCCGGCGACGAGCGCATACTCGTAGTTCTCGCTATCCAGCTCGAGAATGTTGTAACCACCGTAAAAAGGCCCAAAGAACGACACCTTGAGCCGACCGATGTCCGGCGTGTCGACAAAGTAGGCTTTACCGATCGCTTCGTTCCATTCGCCTTTCGCGGCATTGTAGCCGCGATTGACCACCCGCACCCCGCCGTCGTCCCGCAGGCTGTAATTTGCCGAGACGTTTGTCAGTCCACGCTCAAAGCCATGATCGAGTCGAGCGATTTCATACCAGGTGCCGAGGTAGCGATCCAGTTCAAAACCCGAGACCGCAGTGGTTCCCTTCGGCAAGCCGGTACATGCCGCAACAAGCAGCGCCGCCGGAATCAGCAACGCGGAAAACTTCTTTGCCTTAAACACCTGCCCATCCTTCGTGACGAGCACCCGGACGAACCAGGTGCATTTGCACATCGCCTATGACGCGTTCGATAAACGCACTTTCGCAGTAGCACAGATAAAACTGCCACATGCGGATGAAGGCGCTAGAGTAACCGAGCTTGCGAACCTCGTCGATGCCGGCGAAGAAGCGGTCATGCCAGTGACGTAATGTCGTCGCATAATGCGGGCCGATGTCCTCGAGATGCACAACCCGCAGGTCAGTGTGTTTCGTCATCGTGCGGGTCATATCGGTAACCGACGTAAGGCAGCCACCCGGGAAGATGTAGCGCTTGATGAAATCAACGCCCGTTTTGTATTGTTCGTAGCGTTGATCGGCAATCGTGATGGCCTGCAACAGCATTTGACCGTGAGGCTTCAATAGCTCGCCGCACTTCTTAAAGTAAGTATCGTGATACTCATGCCCGACGGCCTCGATCATCTCGATCGATACGATCTTGTCATAGCTGCCCTCAAGGTCGCGATAGTCCTTGAACAACAGCGTGATTTTGTCCTGCAGGCCCGCGTCGCGAATCGCCGCCTTCGCGTAAGCATACTGCTGCTCGGAAATGGTCGTCGTCGTGACGTGACAACCGTAATTCCTGGCCGCATGCATAGCGAAGCCGCCCCAGCCAGTGCCGATCTCAAGTACCGAATCCTGGGCGGTGAGCTTCAGTTTCCTGCAAATACGATCAAGCTTCGCCGTTGCCGCCTGTTCAAGTGACGTATCCGGCGAGGCGAACCAGGCACAGGAATACATCATGCTTCGGTCCAGCCAGATCCGGTAGAAATCGTTGCCAAGGTCGTAGTGTGCCGCGATGTTCTTGCGGCTGCCTTGACGCGTATTCTTCCTGAATGCGTGCACCAGCTTTTGTACGGGCTTGCCCAGCAACGCCAGGCCGGAATCGACCTGCTCAAGAACCTCCCGGTTTCGAATCAGGATGCGCAGCAACTCGCTAAGGTCATCAGAGGCCCAGCGGCCGTTGATGTAAGACTCACCCGCGCCGACGGATCCGCCAAACGCGATGTCGGCATAAAAGCGTGGGTCCATGACCCGCAAGGTCACTGCAGTTGGAAAGTCACCGGTCGCTAAACCAAAGGTCGCCTGCCCCTCGTAATCGGAAATGACGATCTGGCCAAATTCCAGATGTCGAAGTCGCGACAGGACCCGGTGGCGCGCGAACTTGCCGAACCAGCCGGTTGCAGCGACTTTATCCGCGAGCTCCGCAGCATCGATGGAGACATTTCTGGTGTTCATTGCAGGGCAACCTCTTTTTTCTTGCCGGGATGTGGATAAAACGGCACACGCTTTGCCCAGAGACGCAGAGCCTGCCAGTAAATTGCGCCAATGACCTTTAGCGTCATCAGCGGAAACCTGACCAGCACGCCAAGCAGGGACCAGTTGCTGATTTTCCTGCGCGTCAGCATCATCGAGGCATTGAAAAAGCGCCTGCCCTGCTTCGAATTGGCCATAAAGACGTTCAGGTTTTCGCCCGGCTCCGACAGCACCCATAGATATTCAACCGCCATCGGCATGAATGGCGACACATGCATCTTTTTGGTCGGCCGAAAGTGCCAGGACCTTGATACGTTGTGATCGTCCTGGCACTCGAGGACGTAGCAGTCTCGTTCGCCCCAGGGCGTGTTATTGACTTCTGAAACGATGAACTCAAGTTTCTTTTCGTCTTCGGAAAAACAATAGTAGAAACTCACCGGGTTAAAGCAGTAGCCAAAGTACGACAGGTTCGTGAGCAGCCGAATCGGCCCGCGCGGCCGGCGTCCGGTTTCCGTCTCGACGAGATCCCGGACCGAATCCGAAAGTGCCTGCTGTTCCGGGCCCAGATGGTCTCGGCGCCGAAATCGTGCAAGCGCGGGCCTTGTCGCGGACCAGAACCAGGTCTTCCTGAACAGCGTCGGCAGCTCATCGAGATCGAGGTACATCATGAACAAGCGGTAATTGAACTTGTGAAATGCCGGCTTGTTTCGGGTGTGCCTAACTTGCCCTTCGTAGATGCAGCTTTTCACGGGCAAGCCTCTCCTCGAAACTATTGAGCGCGTTCAGGGCACTGACTACACCATCCTCGTGAAAGCCGTTGCGCCAGTAAGCGCCACAAAAGAAAGTGCGGTCACAGTTGATGTCCTTTTGTCGTTCCTGTGCAGCGACCGACTCACGAGAGTAGATCGGATGTTCATACTGCACGGTGCGAATGACTTTGGCGGGATCGATGTACTGGTCATTGTTCAGGGTCACCAGGTATTGCCGGTCCGACTTGAGTCCCTGCAAAATGTTCATGTTGTAGGTCACCGCGACATGGCGCGTCGCGTCTTTCGGAATATGGTAGTTCCATGCCGCCCATGCGCGTCGTCGCGCAGGCATCAGCGAAGTGTCGGTGTGCAGGATCGCCGCATTCGGCTGATACCGGATCGCGCCGAGAACCTGCCGCTCCAATCGCGTAGCGTCCTTCAGGAGGGACAGTGCCTGGTCACTGTGACAGGCAACGAAGACGTAATCGAATAGCTCTTTGCCGCCCGAGGCCGATTGAATTTCGACTTGATCACCTGTGCGGCGAACCGACAGGACAGGACTGTTCAGTCGAATACGATCGCGATGCGCCGCGACGAGCTTGTTTACGTACTGTCGGGAACCGCCCTTGATCACGCGCCAGACCGGGCGGTCCTTGATCTGCAGCAGGCCGTGATTGGCAAAAAAACGAACCAGGAACTTCACGGGCATGTCCAGTATGGAGCGCGGCTCTGCTGACCAGATGGCCGCTGCCATGGGAATCAGGTAGTGGTCAGTGAACTCGCGGCTGTACGCGTTCAGGGCCAGGTAGCTGCCGAGCAACTGGGACTCGTCGAATTGTTCGACATGGGCGGACGCGGTCTTGTTGAAGCGCAATATGTCGCGAACCATGCGGTAAAAGCCTGGCCGGAGAACATTGCTGCGCTGCGCAAACAACGAGTTCAGTGTCGTGCCGCAGTACTCAATGCCGTCATCTTCGGCCTGTACACTAAAGCTCATTTCACTGGGCTGGGACTCCTGGCCGATTTCATCCAGCAGGCGAATGAAATTCGGATAGGTACGATCATTAAAGACGATAAAGCCGGTATCGACGGCGAGATCCCTGCCGTTCTCATGAACAGTCACCGTATTCGTGTGACCACCGACATAGCCGCCCGCCTCGAACACCGTTACTTCATGCTGTTGGTTGAGTTTGTAGGCCGCGACGTTGCCGGCGATACCCGCGCCAATGACTGCAATCTTCATGACATCACCAGCGCTGCGGAACGCGCTGCAGCAGTGAGATGTTGTAACCGATCGATTCGGCAAATGATACAAGTCGATCGTAGTCACCGTCGGAGATGGTCGGTGTACGTGCCATGATCCAGACGAAATCGCGCTTCTGGCGCCCAATAATAGTCTGCGTGTAATCGTCGTCGAGGTAAACGATTCGATAATCAGCCTTTATGGGCCAGATAAAACGCATACCCCAAAGCGCGTTGGACTCTTCATCGGTTACGAACGCTTTTGGATTGTACTCTTTTACTTTCCCGTCAAAGCCGTCTGCCCGGAAAGTAAAATTCGTTGCGATCGTGCCGTCATCATTCAGGCTATAAGTCTCGACGGCGTTGTGTGCGCCCTTCTCAAGAAAGGTCGGAATGTTGGCGATGACGTACCAGGGACCCATAAAGCGCTCCAGGTCTACTTGATCGACTGTCTCCATTTCCGGTCCTTTCGCGGCGCACGCGCTCAGTAAGATAACGGCAAACCCCAACAACACTTTGCTCATTCGTGTACGCATGTCAGGACAACTCGTAGCGGATGACGTGTCCGCCTTTAGCAATGGATTCAAGTGCCAACCACTCCTTGTCGGCGGAGTACCAGATAGTCAGGTCGACTTCGGATGCGGCAAGCTTGTAGCGAGTTGCGTTAACCGGCTTGCCACGTACCTTGAGAATTTCGTTGCCGCCCTTTTCGACGCGAATGTCCAGGTACTCGCCCGTCTGCGGATTCAGCAGTTTCGGCTGCTCCAGGATCTCGGCATTCCAGTACGCGAACGTCATTACACACTTCGGTAGCTCAACAGGTTCGTCACCCTTCTCAACCAGGAACCCCGTGGCGCCTTGCGATCCGGAAACCTGCAGTCGTTTGCCGTTGGCGTTCGTGTCGGCGTCGATCTCTGCGAGGCAATCGCCAATCCAGTGCTCGGCCGCGCTGTGTTCATACTGATAGGCTGAAACGAACAGAATTTTGTAGTCAAAATTCGCGTTGCTCCGCACCTGCTTTTCGCCACCCGATTCCGATACCGTGAACAGGTGTTTACCGACTTTCTTGTTGTTCAGATACACGTTGAAATCAAGCACCGTGTCATCGCCGCTTTTCTCGCCCGTTGTTTCGACCGACGCGAACGTCGGTGCCTGCAAGCAGAGCAGCAGAATCAATACCCATCTGAAATTCATGACTTCAACTCCTATAGTGCCGTCGGCAAACGACGGGGCCCGGGGAAAAAGGTATTGGTGCGACGAACATACAAAGCGTACTCGGGACGCCGCTCACCAATCGTCTTCTCCAGCATCGCAACGCCGGAGACTTTCAACAGCAGGAAACTCATCAGCAGCGGAGACGCTAGGGTCCACCAACCACCAGAGGTGAACGCGAACAGGTAGAACGCCCACCACATGCAGAACTCACCAAAATAGTTTGGGTGCCGCGTATATCGCCAGAGTCCCGTATCAAGGACCTTGCCACGGTTACCCCTCTGCGACTTGAAGCGCGCGAGTTGGTAATCACCTGCCGCTTCGAAGATGAAGCCGAGCACCCAGAGGGCGATGGCGAAAATATCGACACCCGTCAACGGTGCATCTGCGGCGATAGCCGGCAGCAGCGGCATGGCTACCAGCCAGGCCAGTGCGCCTTGCAGGCCGAACACGATATAGAGGCTCTTGAACGTAAAGCCCGGTTCGTTGTTGGCGCGAATTGTCTGGTAACGATAATCCTCGGGCTGGCCCCAGTTTCGCGCGGTTATATAGATCGACAGGCGCAGCGACCAGATGGCAACCAGGGCCAGGACCAGCTGGCCTTTCGCAGCTATTGGCAAGGACAGCAATGCGAAGACCAGCGCGGCAATCAGGAAAAACAGCGACCATAGACTGTCAACGAAGCTAACGTCCTTCTTCACAATACTGACCAGCCAGCTGAGGACTGCGATGGCAAGTATTGCCAGAAGTGCGATGACGTAGGGGTGCTGAATCATTGGTTGCGCTCCACAATCCAGACACGCCGGCGGCCTGGCATGCCGTCCAGATTTTCCGACAGCCACACGAGCATCGGCATCATGATCGCCCAGCCAATGGCGAGGGCTGCGAGCGCGGCAAATTCATTAATGAGGATGATACCGCCCAATGCCTGGCCAGCCATGTAGGACGCCGGGCCGCCGTAAAATCCGAAAAGCGCGGCCAGCTTCGGTTTGCCTCGAAGCCAGCGCATCGAGACGTTCAGCGTCATCGCGAACAACATCCACATCGTGATGATCCAGTAGGGAGCGATGTAAGCGCTGAACAAACCGGCCTTGTAGGTAACCCAACCCATAGCGACGAGGTAGCTGTCAAAGCACAAGCCCATCACGCCGCAACTGAGTATCAGCAGTACTTCCTCGAAGGGTTTACGTGCTGCGCGCAGGTGCAGCGCCAGCGCAACCAGGGTAACGAGCGGCCCGAGCCATGGCATTTGCTGGGCGCCGCCGATGACCGACAGCAGCCAGGCCGCCTGAAAAACGACAATGTTCACGAGCAATAACATTTAGTTGGGCGCCTTTTTAAACAGGTAATGACCCACGAACCACTCAGATCCGTCGTCATAATCGAAGAGTTCCGCACAAGCCATGAAAAAGATGCGCCACCGCTGCCACCACAGGGAGGCCTTCTCTTCGCCATAACAGTCGACGAGAATCGGCATG
>JAOUNH010000108.1 GCA_029881055.1 Gammaproteobacteria bacterium | reverse complement strand
GGCTCAAGCGCAGCAAGATCCGCCTCCACAATCGCCGCCAGCCCCGCAAACGAACCTATTTTCTCAACAAATTCAATGACTTGACCGACCGACGCAAATTCTGCAGCGGTACGGCGATCTCGCAGCAGATTGCCCATGGCGCGCGCATCATAAGGACACGGGCCGCCGCTGTCAAAACATAGTCTACCGCTCATCCGACAAAATCGTCGGCGTGCGCCCACAAACCCGGTAAACTGAGCTGCAACTTACTTAACAGCATGATTTGTTTATGCAAAATCCGTCGGCACCGACAATAATCCTGGCGTCGTCATCACCGTACCGGCGCGGTTTGCTGGATCGCTTCCTCGACAGCTACGAGGCCATTTCGCCCGACGTCGACGAGTCCAACAACGAAGGCCGCACACCTGCCGCGCTGGCGACCCATCTTGCCCGCAAGAAAGCCGAGGCCGTCGCCACCAATGCCCGGCAGGCGCTCGTGATCGGTGCGGATCAGCTCGCTGTCCTGGACGACCGGGTCCTGGGCAAGCCGGGAGACCACCAGAAAGCTGTCGAACAGCTGCTCGCAGCCTCCGGCAAATCCGTCACCTTTCTGACCGCTGTCTGCATACTCGATCCGATCGGTCGCACCCGGCACGAACACACGGACAAGACCACGGTCCACTTTCGACAATTTGACCGGCGCCTGGCCGAAGCCTATCTCCGCCATGACCAGCCCTACGACTGTGCAGGAAGCTTCAAGCTGGAGGGCGCCGGATTCGTGCTGTTTGACTCCGTGAACGCTGACGACCCGACAGCGTTGATCGGACTGCCCATGATCTGGGTCGCCGGCCGGCTGTTGGAACTGGGCTATCTGCTGCCTTAGCGATCCTCGCCTTATCGCCGCCGCCCCGCGGTATCGATCCCGACAGACAGGAACTGCTCCAGGTCCTCGGCCAAAGGAGCCGTAAAATGCAGGTCATTGCCACTGTCGTCGGCAAATGCGATTGACTGGGCATGCAGGAAAAGTCGCGTCAGTCCCGATTTCTTCGCCTTGCGATTGGCCTCGTCATCACCATAGCGCTCGTCGCCGACGATCGGGTGTTCGACATAGTCGAGGTGGACGCGAATCTGGTGCGTGCGGCCCGTTAGCGGCGCGCACTGCAGCAAGCTGTAAGGACCGTAATTTCGCGACAGACTCACCCGGGTCTGCGCCGGTTTTCCGGCCTTGCCGCTCACCACCACATGCCGCTCACCGTCCCTGCGATGCTGTACATGAAGTGGCGCGTCGATGAGCTGCTCGCCGAGATGCCAATTTCCAACAACCAGCGCCAGGTAATTCTTTTCCACTTTGCCTTCGCGAAAACGCTCGTGCAGGTCGCGCAAGGCGCTGCGGCGCTTCGCCAGCACGAGGCACCCCGAGGTTTCACGATCAATACGATGCACCAGCGCCAGCTCCTTAAGGTCCGGTCGAGCATGGCGCAACAACTCGATGACACCGTGGCTGATGCCGCTGCCGCCGTGAACGGCTATTCCGGTCGGCTTGTTAATTACGAGCAGGCGCTTGTCTTCAAATAGCACTCGATCCAGCATGTCGGTCGCCATTTTTTGCGAAGGCGGCGCGCCTTCACTGCGAATTCGTGCAGGGGGTATGCGTACCACGTCGCCTTCCATCAACTTGTGCTCCGCCCGGACTCGACCGCCGTTGACGCGCACCTCTCCGCGACGCAGCAAATTGTAAACACGGCCCTTCGGCACGCCGGGAAGCTCGCCGCGCAGGAAATTGTCGACTCTCTGTCCGGCCCGCTCGGCATCGATCGACACCTTGCGGACCCCGGTCTTGGTCGTGCCGTCGGATTCTGGCTGATTCGCCTTGCGGGGTGGCTTTTCTTGCATGATCAATAGCTTGAAGTGGGGTTGCGGTGTGCTATATTACCGCCCTGTGACGCTCCGGCATACCGGCGCTCACATCCCAAACGACTTTTTGGTCCCGCGATCTGCGAGACCTGATTCCAGAAGGCAGCAAAACCGGAACCCGGATTGCGCCGAAGCGGCAGAGCCGCAGGGAAATCATGCTGATTTTAGTATGGGTGCTGGCAACATTGCGTCAGACCCGAAACGAAATGATAAGCCTAATAGTTGGCGCAATCCGGCGCCGCGTTCGTTTGCATGACCTCCCCTCTGCCCGTGTAGCGCCCTCCACCGTATTGCTGTCCTCACTTACTGAAGTAGGACAACATGAAACGAATGCTAATCAATGCAACTCAGGAAGAAGAGTTGCGCATGGCCATGGTCGATGGCCAACGACTATACGACCTCAATATCGAAGCCCCGGCTAGCGAACGCAAAAAAGCCAATATCTACAAGGGAAAAATCACGCGCATCGAGCCCAGTCTCGAAGCCGCGTTTGTCGACTACGGTGCCGGCCGCCACGGGTTCCTGCCGCTGAAGGAGATTTCCAGCGAGTATTTCGTCAAGGAATACAAACCCGGCAGCAAGATCAACATCAAGGATGTGCTCAGGGAGGGCCAGGACATCGTTGTCCAGGTCGACAAGGAAGAGCGCGGCAACAAGGGCGCTGCGCTGACCACTTTTGTCAGTCTTGCTGGCCGCTTCGTGGTCCTGAAACCAAACAAAGATCGCTCAGGCGGTGTCTCACGCCGTATCACGGGCGAAGAACGTGACCTCGCCCGCAAAGCGCTACACGAGATAGACCTTCCCGAAAACATGAGCGTCATCCTGAGGACCGCGGGCATCGACCGCAACTCTGAAGAACTGGCGTGGGACCTGCAGAATCTCATGACAGTCTGGACTGCGATTCTCAACGTGGTCCTGGAGCGCCCGTCACCGTTCCTGCTCTACCGCGAAAGCGATTCAGTCATTCGCGCGCTGCGTGACTACCTGACGGACGATATCGGCGAGATCCTGATCGACGACGAAGCCACGTATAAGGATGCCTGCGAACACGTCCAGCAGACGATGCCGCAAAACCTCAAGCGACTGAAGCACTACGTTGACCCCGTACCTTTGTTCACGCGATTCCAGATAGAGTCGCAGATCGAAACCGCGTTCGCACACAACGTTACGCTGCCCTCGGGCGGCAGCATTGTCATCGACCACACCGAAGCGCTGGTATCCATTGATATCAACTCGGCTCGGGCGACCAAGGGCGGCGATATCGAAGCGACCGCTTTGAATACCAATCTTGAGGCTGCCGACGAAATTGGCCGCCAATTGCGTATCCGCGACCTGGGTGGCCTTATCGTCATCGACTTCATCGACATGGGTCCGCAAAAACACCAGCGCGACGTTGAAAACCGACTTCGAGACGCGGTAAGCCAGGACCGGGCGCGTGTGCAGATTGGCAAGATCAGCCGATTCGGTTTGATGGAGATGTCACGGCAGCGACTGCGCCCGTCCATCGGCGAATCGTCCTACAAGACTTGCCCGCGTTGCACGGGCTTCGGAACGATTCGCGGTACCGAATCGCTTGCGCTGTCCATACTGCGCATCATCGGTGAAGAAGCGCGTAAAGAACGCACCGCCAAAGTCATCGCTCAATTACCAGTCGAGGTAGCAACCTACCTTCTGAACGAAAAACGTGACTGGGTGCAGAATCTTGAAGACCGGCATGCCACCCAGGTCGTATTGGTTGCGAACTCTCATCTCGAGACGCCGCATTACGAAGTGCGCAGGATACGCGACGACCAGACAGAGTTGCCCGAAAACATGGGTGCAAGTTTTACGCTCGTACACATGCCAGTCGAGCCGGAGTCGCCCCAGGCGATACTCGAACGCAAGGGAGTCGAACTCGCCGCAGTCGGCACGCTGAAACCGTCGACCCCCGTGCCACAACCGAAGGAACCTGCCGCTCCCGGATTGTGGGCAAGAATCATCGCATTCTTTAGCGGCGGCAAGGACGACAAGAAAACGCATCAACGACGCGATAAGGGTGCCCAGGGAACCCGTGGCAAGCGCCCGCAGCGGCAGGATCGTCAGCGAAGTGACGCACGCAGCAAGAGCGACAGCCGAAATGAGGGCCGAACCAGGAAGAAGAAATCCTCGAGCAAGAAGTCAGGGAACCAGCAGAACCGCGCACAGCAGTCTGGCGACCCTGATCAGAAACCGAAGCTTGATCAGCAGCAACCAGAACAGAAGCCGAAGCAAGCTGACAATCAAACCCCCGACGAAAACGGTAACGCGCCGAAGAAGACTCGCAGTCGTCGCAGTCGTGGCGGCAGGCGTCGGCGGCGTGGCGCGGCCGATAAGGCCGAGCAAGTAGCCGAGAACCAGACGCAGAACACCGACTCGCCCGCGGCCGAGCAAATGCCCAAGGAAGACAAGGCCAAGGAAGTCAAACCGAGCGATGACAAATACGGGGAAGAGAAGTCTGCGGACAGCGCTGCTACAAAGAAGCGCAAGCCGCGTCGCCGGACGCCGAAAGCCGATGCGAAACCGGCGGAGACCTCCGATGCGAATGCGCCGGCCAGTGGATTGCCTGCAGCTCCGGCAGTGACAGCAGTCACTACGGTGAAAGCGGAACCCGCTCCGGCGCCAAGGCCCGCTCCTGAGTCAAAACCCGTGGCCGAGACAAAATCGGCACCGGAGCCGAAACCCGTCACCGAATCGAAGCCCGCAGCGGAAACGAAGAGCGCTCCTGAGCCGAAGCCGGTAGCCGAGACCAAGCCTGCTCCCAAGCCCGTAGCCGAGCCCAAGCCCGCTCCCGAGCCCAAGCCCGTAGCCGAGCCCAAGCCCGCTCCCGAGCCCAAGCCCGTAGCTGAGGCAAAGCCAGCTCCCGAGCCCAAGCCCGTAGCCGAGACGAAACCAGCGCCCGAGCCGAAGAAGCCCGTGACCGAGACGAAATCTGCTCCTGAAGCGAAGCCGGCAGCACCGCCGGTCGTCGAGGCGGCGAAGCCTGCTACACGTCTTTTACCGTGGGATGAAAACTGACAAGAACTAGGTAAGCGTCTCGAGCAAGCCTCGGGACGCGAGTTCTACCAGGTCGAGTACGCGTTCAAATCCCGCGCCCCCGCCGTAATAGGGGTCCGGGACTTCTGTCTCGCTTATGGCTGCAAAGCTCAGAAACAAGTGCACTTTATGATGGTGTTCTTCAGGCGCTTGCTCCAGAAGCCGTCTGCGGTTGTCTTCGTCCATCGCGATGATGTAGTCGAATTTCTCGAAATCATCTGCACTGACTCGTCTAGCCCGGATGCTGGCCAACCCAACTCCGCGACGCGCGGCTGCGGCCACCGCGCGGCGATCGGGAGGCTCACCGGAATGGTAGGCATGTGTGCCGGCCGATTCGATGGTCAGGCGGTCGGCAAGGCCCGCTTTTTCAGCCAAATGACGAAAGACTCCTTCGGCCGTGGGCGAGCGGCAAATATTCCCCATGCAGACAAAAAGTATTGAATAATTTTCTTTTTTATCAATCATTTGCATTTGTATGTATTTCTTCGAGTCAATTATTCGTTCGGATCGCATCGATTTCCGGCGTCCTACTGACCGTCCGGTGCCTGCCAGAGTTCGATGCGGTTACCGTCCGGGTCCATCACCCAGCCGAACTTGCCGTACTCGGATTCGTCGACTTTGTCGTCGACATCGCAGCCTTCCGTTCGCAGGACGGCGAGCAAAGCGTGCAAATCATCGACTCGATAATTGATCATGAAACTTGACTGGCTGGGCGCGAAGTATTCCGTATCGTTAGCAAACGGGCTCCAGACCGTAGTGCCGGTACCGGACGGGTTGTCCGGTGTAACCCAGCGAAAGGCATGACCGCCCCACTCCTCGACATCGATGCCGAGATGAGTCTTGTACCACTGGCCGAGCTTTTTTGGATCGCTCGCCTTGAAGAAGATTCCCCCGATTCCTGTAACGCGTTTTATAACTTATTCTCCAGTTGCATTCTGATGACCTGGCCTTTGGTGAGGATCTGCTGCCGTGCTATGCCGCCAGCCAGTAAACGTAGCCAAAAGCCAACTTGCCGATCAGCACCAGGATCGTTGCCAGCTTCCCGGCGACCCGCCTGAACTCCGTCAAAGATGCCGCCCGGAACCGGGTGTCGATGTCCCCGTGCTTTTCCAGGAAATGCTCAACGGTCTCTTTTGCGGCTTTCAATCCCAGGCTACGAGTCGTCCGCGTGTGTTTAATGGCATCCCTGGCGTCTTTCAGGTTGAGACCCGTCTGTTCCAAAGGCACCTTGACCGCTTCGACAAGCTGGCCGCCTTTTGCCAGCTCTTTCGCAGCCGCCGGAAATCCATGCCCGCTCATCGTCACCTATGCACCCCGGTCAGGGATGTCTTGCGATTGCCTTTGCCAAGAGAATCGCATCGCCGGTGCGACGAATCAAGGAATGAGCAGAATTGCCGAACCCGGTATTGCCATGCCCGGTCGCTGACCGCAAGTCGCTGCCTGTCGATCTTGAACAGCGGCTGTGCGCAGATCGATCTGCATCCCGCCGAGAAGTCAACTCGGGACCGGAAGACTTTTCGGTTAATGCGGATCGCAAAAATGACCAAAACCGCGTAGGCTCTGTCAAAATCCACGTATGTCGCTTCTTTTTGGGGGGTTCCAAATGAGTACAGCAAATCTTCACCGGGGTATTCTCGGCCTGGCCGCAGCAACCCTGATGACGCCCGTCCTGGCGCAAGAGGGCATTTCATTTATTGAAGAAATCGTCGTTACTTCGACCAAGATGTCGAGCACATTGCAGGAAGTGCCGGTAGCCGTATCGGTCGTCAGTGCCGCAGACATCAAAGAGGCGCAAGTTCTTGATATCAAGGACCTGCAATTCATGGTTCCGTCACTGCGTGTCGGCCAGTTGCAGAGTTCCGGCAATACCAACTTTTTTATTCGCGGCTTTGGTAACGGCGCGAACAACGCCGGCATCGAACCTTCAGTAGGTGTGTTCATCGATGGTGTTTATCGGTCGCGATCAGCGGCGGCACTCAACGATTTGCCAAACCTCGAGCGCGTCGAAGTACTGCGCGGGCCACAAAGCACATTGTTCGGCAAGAACGCGTCTGCAGGCGTTATCAGCGTAATAACGGCAAAGCCGAGTCTCGATGAGACTACGGGGTCCGTTTCGGTTACTGCCGGCGACTACAGCCAGATTATCGTCAAAGGTGATGTCAGTGGACCCTTGTCCGACACCGTTGGCTTTGGTCTGTCCGCCAGCTACAACCAGCGCGACGGCTACTACGACAATCTCGCAGGTGGTGACGCGATAGGCGAACTGAATCGCTACAACCTGCGGGGCGAACTGCTGTTTTTGCCGTCAGATTCTCTTGAAGTCCGTGTCATCGCCGACTATTCAGATCTCGACGAGGCCTGCTGTGGCGTGGCCAATCTCGTGGATGGACCAACAGGCGGCGCTATTCGGGCGCTCGGTGGAAACATCGTGTCAAACGATCCGTTTGCGTATCAGGGCTACTACAATTACACGCCGATCAACCAGTTCGAGAGCAGTGGCGCCTCGGTCCAGTTCGATTACGACATCAACGACCAACTTACGCTGACCTCGATTACGGCGCTGCGTAACCTGAAGCGTTTCGACGATGTCGACAGCGATTTCACCAGCGCAGACCTGATTGACATCGGCAATCAAGTCGACCTCGACATCGATACTTTCACGCAGGAATTGCGTCTCGCCGGATCGACAGAAAGCATGTCCTGGATGATCGGCGGCTATTTCTTCGACGAGAGTATTGACCAGAGGTCTGAAGTTACCTACGGCACGGATTTTCGCGGCTATGGGGACATATTGACGGGTGGCGCGATTACTTCGCTGGAGAACGCGCTTGGTCTTCCCGCCGGTACTTTGGAGGGTGCTGGCCAAGGACTGCTCGAAGTTTCGACGATGGATGATCAAGCGTTCTCGATTTTTGCCCAGGTCGATATCGATCTCGGCGATCGCGCGACGCTGACGCTGGGTGCGAACTACACCGAAGACGAAAAAGACGTCACGTTTGACTCAACGTCGACCGACGTATTTTCCGCACTCGATATGGTGCAGATAGGCTTTGGCGGAGCGTTCGCTCAAATTACAGGTTTGCCCCCAACACCGGCAAACATCGCAGCGAATCCGGGAGCGGCTGCGGCAGCGCAGCAAATCAGTGTTACGCCTTGTACGAATCCGCCATCGGGGCCGTGCAATTCGGCACTCGCTCTGCAGCCACTGCAATTCCTGCGGCCTAACATCGATTTTCCAAACTCGGTGGAAACGGGCATGACCAAGGACGATGCCACGACATGGACAGTGCGCCTGGCGTTCGACGCAACGGATGATGTGAATCTCTACGTCAGTGCAGGCACCGGCTTTAAAGCGAGTTCCTGGAACCTTTCCCGCGATTCTCGACCCTTTGCCAGTGATTTGGCGGCATTGGGCACTGCCGGCTTGCTGGTACCGAACATCTTCGCGGGCACGCGGTACGCTTCGCCTGAAGACTCGACGGTTTACGAAATTGGCTTGAAGGGGCAATGGGATACGGTTGCTTTAAACCTCGCTATTTTCGATCAGGAAATCGACGGCTTCCAGAGCAACATCTTCACGGGCGTAGGATTCAGTCTTGCCAATGCCGGCACGCAATCGACCACGGGCGTGGAAATGGACCTCCGCTGGGCACCGACTGAGTCGTTCGAGGCTACATTCGCAGCAACCTGGCTAGACCCACTGTACGACTCCTTTGTCGGAGCACAGGGCGAGAACGGACCGACGGATCTTAGCGGCACCAAGCCACCCGGCATCAGTGAGCTCAGTATCGTTACGGCCGGCACCTACCGCTTCATGCTCGGCAATGCATCAGCCTTTATCCGCGGCGAATACATTTACGAGGACGAGGTACAGGTTATCGAAAATGTGCCTGCAAGCGCCGCCACCCGCGAAGTCAGTACCTTCAATGCAAGCTTCGGGCTTGCCTGGGACAACGGCTTTGAAGCCATGCTCTGGGGCCGCAACATCAACAACGATGAGTACCTGGTGCAGGCATTCCCCTCCGTCGCTCAAGGTGGCAGTTACTCCGGCTACCCGAACCAGCCAGCGACCTATGGCGTCACCCTGCGCAAGTATTTCGACTAGCGGGATTATTCAGGTGATATGAGAACGGGCTCCGTATGGAGCCCGTTTTTTTTGGGCGGAAACTTAAGAAGCGAGTTCGGACGCTACGCGCT
>JAOUNH010000107.1 GCA_029881055.1 Gammaproteobacteria bacterium | reverse complement strand
AAGGCGGTCGATGTTGACGCAGCAGGAAGAACGGCCTGGTGCCAGGGCGGGGCGCTGCTGGGTCACCTTGACGATGCAGCGCTTGCACAGGGCCTGGTTACGACCGCGGGTGTCGTTTCGCACACGGGCGTTGGCGGATTCACGCTCGGCGGTGGTTTCGGCCGGCTGAATCGCAAGTATGGCCTGACCATCGACAACGTACTGGGCGCGGAAATTATCACGGCCGACGGCACGGTTCGTCAGGTCAGCGCCGACAACGAGCCGGATTTGTTCTGGGCCATTCGCGGTGGTGGCGGCAATTTCGGCGTCGTCAGCAAGTTCCACTATCAGCTGCATCCTTTCGATCGCAACGTGCTCTCGGGTCTCTTGGTCTGGCCCGTCGCACAGGCGCGCGACGTGCTGGAGTTTTATGCGGAATGGGCACCCGGTGTATCGCGCGAGCTGTACACGGGCCCGTTCATGGCAACGATGCCGGACGGCACGGGCATTATCGGCATGGAGGTCGTCTATAACGGCGATCCGGACCAGGGCGAAAAGGAGCTCACCCCCCTGCGCGCGATCGGGACGATGATCGATGACGGCGTCAAGCTGCAGGACTACAAGGTGTTGCAGACGCACGAAGATGCGACCGCCGCCCACGGCATACGCTCTTACGCCAAGAACGGCATGGTCAGGGAATTCACGCAGGGCCTCGTGAACGACATGATCGACGCCTTTGTTTCAGACCCGCGCGCCGCGGTCTTCACACATACGACCGGCGGCGCCGTGAACGACATTGGATCGTCGGATACCGCGTTCCCGTATCGCAGCACCGAATCGATGCTCGTATTTTTCAGCGGCTGGACGGATCCCGCAGAGGACGACGAGGTGATAGCGATCTGCCGGCAGTGGCATGACGCTCTCGCGCCCCATACCGGCGGGCATTACGACAACATCCAGTGGGACGGCGACAAAACAGTCGATAGCAACTACGGTCCGAACTATGCGCGGCTCGCTGAAATCAAGTCGCGTTTCGATGCGGGCAATCTTTTCCGACTCAACAGCAACATCAAGCCGGCCTAGTTACCGCCGGCAAAGCCGAGCTGACGCCACGCCTCGTAGACAACAACCGCAGCCGAGTTCGAAAGATTCAGGCTGCGGCTGTTCTCTTGCATGGGCAGCCGCAAGCGCTGCTCGGGCGGCACCGACTCCAGGACTTTCTGCGGCAAGCCCCGGGTCTCCGGACCAAACAGAAAAGCGTCCTCCGCACGATACTGCGGTGCGTCGTAGCGCGTGCGGCTGCGCGTGCTTAATGCGAAAACGCGCGGCGCTCCCAGCGCGGCCAAACAGGCCTCGAGCGTTTTGTGTGTCGACACGGTCGCGAACTCGCGGTAGTCGAGGCCCGCCCTTTTTAGTCGTGGTTCATCGAGCTCGAATCCCAGCGGCTCGACAAGATGCAATCGCACGCCCGTATTCGCGCACAGGCGAATGATGTTGCCTGTATTCGGCGGTATTTCCGGTTCGTAAAGAATAAGGCTAAACATATAAAACCCTGTAGAATGCGGCGCCGATGGCAAGCAAGCCCTTACACATTGAATTCTGCGGTATACCGATGGCGTCGCCCATCGTGTTGCTTTCGGGCTGTGTCGGCTTTGGCGAAGAATACACGCGCGTCGAGGGTTTCTCGAATGCTGATGTCGGCGCCGTCGTTCTTAAGGGAACTACGGGCGAAGCCCGGCTCGGCAATCCGCCACACCGCGTGTACGAAACACCGGATGGCATGCTGAATGCAATTGGCCTGCAGAACCCGGGCGTCGACAAGGTGGTCGACGAAATCCTGCCTGGCCTCGATTTTTCGGAGACGCGTTTTTTCGCGAACGTATCCGGTTCGACGATAGAGGAATACGAACGCGTAACGAAACGCTTTGACGACTCCGACATCGATGCGATCGAGATCAACATTTCCTGTCCAAACGTCAAGGAAGGCGGCGTGCAATTCGGCAACGATCCGGTGATGTCGGCGCGTGTCGTCGCTGCATGCCGCGCGCAAACCAGGAAGCCGATCATCACCAAGCTGTCGCCCAACCAGACCGACATCCAGGAAAACGCGAGGCTTTGTATCGAAGCAGGAACCGACGGTTTTGCGGTCATCAACACGATGATGGGCATGGCTGTCGACAGCGAAACCCGCAAGCCTGTCATAGGCAACGTTCGAGGTGGTCTTTCCGGGCCCGCGATCAAGCCTATCGCTTTGTTGAAGGTGCAGCAGGTTTACGAGGTTGCCAAGAACCACAATGTCCCGATCATCGGCCAGGGCGGCATCACGACAGCGAAGGACGCCCTCGAGTTCATCATTGCGGGCGCGACCGCTGTCGGCGTTGGCACGGCTCTTTTTTATGACCCGTTGGTCTGCCCCAAGATCAATGCGGGGATCGCTGACTACCTCGCGCGCCACGCGCTTGGTTCTGTGTCTGCGCTCGTAGGCACGCTCGCGCTTTGACGCATCCGTGAGCGCCCGGTAATCCGGGACGAATTTTAGTCGAGATGCAGGGCCTTCATTTTTCGAGCGAGGGTGTTTCTTCCCCAGCCGAGTAGTTTTGCCGCTTCCTGCCGATGGCCGTTAGTGCGCGACATCGCGATCTCGATGAGCGTCTTTTCGAATTCCGGCATGGCCTGTTCGAGCAATGGCCCATCGTTATTGTGAATTTCCCTTTCCGCCCATGCGGCCAGCATGCGGGTCCATTCCTTCGCTGCGCGCTGCGGTGGTTCTTCGCCGCCAAGATCTGCAGGTATGTCCTGTGCAGTGATGACGCCACCCGGTGCAGTGACCGTCAGCCTGCGTGTCGCGTTCACAAGCTGCCGGACGTTACCCGGCCAGCTGTACGCCTGCAGTGCGTCAAGCGCATCTGCATCGATGGCTTTGATCGGCGTGCCAATTTCTTCAGCCGACTCGGCAAGGTAGTGCTTTAGCAGCAGCGGAATATCCTCGCGGCGCTGCCTCAGTGGCGGCGTATTGATGCGAATGACATTCAGGCGGTGAAACAGGTCTTCGCGAAAGCGCGATTCCTTCACGGCACGCGCAAGGTCCTGGTTGGTCGCCGCAATCACGCGCACATCAACCTTGATCGGCGTTTGTCCGCCGACACGGTAGAACTCGCTCTCGGCGAGCACCCGTAACAGGCGGGTCTGCAGCGCTGGTGACATGTCACCGATTTCATCGAGAAACAGGGTGCCGCCATCGGCTTGCTCGAAGCGGCCGATGCGACGCGAGTCCGCGCCCGTGAAGGATCCTTTCTCGTGCCCGAACAATTCAGACTCGAGGAGTTCGGACGCAATGGCCGAAGTATTCAGTGCGACGAAAGTCTTCTTCGCCCGCGGGCTGTGATCGTGCAATGCCCGCGCAACGAGCTCTTTGCCCGTGCCGGACTCGCCCGTGATCAGCACGGTCATGCTGGAACCTGCCAGGCGTCCGATGGAGCGAAAAACCTCCTGCATCGCAGGTGCCTGTCCGATCATCGAGGCAATGGCCGCATGCGACTGGGCTGCCGTTTCCGGTTCCACGCCGGACGATCGCGCCGCCTTGTGAACCAGCTCAACGGCCTCATCGATATCAAAGGGCTTCGGCAGATACTCGAAGGCCCCGCCCTTGTAGGCAGCGACGGCGTTTTCCAGATCGGAGTGTGCGGTGATGACGATGATTGGCAGTTCCGGGCGCGTTGTCCGCAGCCGCTCCAGCAAGGCAAGGCCGCTCATGCCAGGCATGCGCACGTCAGTGATGAGGACATCCGGCGCGTCTTCGTCGATAGCCGCGAGCAGATGCTCCGCGCGCTCGAAGCTCCGCGTTTCCATGTCAGCCTGTTTGAGTGCCTTCTCGAGCACCCAGCGTACGGACTGATCGTCGTCGACTACCCAGACTCTCAGGGGGCGCTTAGCCATCGCTGCGACCCTCACCTTGTTCAAGCGGAATGCGCACGTAAAAGACGGTCCGCCCCGGCCGGCTGTCAAACTCGATCAATCCGCCGTGCCGGCTAAGCAGCTCCTGGGCTGCCGGCAGGCCGAGGCCGGTTCCTTCGGGGCGGCTGGTCACCAGCGGATAGAACACCGAATCCTGCATGTCTTTCGGTATACCGGGGCCATCGTCTTCAATTTCGATGGAGGCGATTACGCGGTGGCGCTTGTTGCCGATGGTGAAGTTGGTTGTTGCGCGACTGCGTAGCGTCAGCGTACCTTGCCCGTCCAGCGCGGCAGCCGCATTGCGGACGAGATTGAGGAAGGCCTGGACGATCTGGTCCCTGTCGAGAGCGATACTCGGCAGCCCGGGATCGTAGTCGCGACGAATGGTAATGCTGCGCTGGTCTTCGGCACTGATAATGCGGACGACGTACTCAAGCAACTCATGCACGTTCACTGGCTGCTTGTTGGACGGCCCGCCAGGTCCAAGCAGGGTGTCGACCAGGGACGCCAGCCGATCCGTTTCACTAATGACAACGTTGGTGTACTCGCGCAGCTCGTCATTGGGCAGTTGTCGTTCAAGCAGCTGTGCGGCGCCCCGGATGCCGCCGAGGGGATTCTTTATTTCGTGGGCAAGCTGTCGAATCATCTGGCGGCCCGCACCGTGCTGAATCAGCAGGGCGTTCTCCCTGCTTATTTGTGAGCGTCGCGTTACGTCCGTCATTTCGACCAGCAGGCAGGCCTCGTCGATGGCGAGCGGTGAAACGCGACAATCGACGATACGCTCTGCGTTATGCACCTCTGTGGGTGCCAGGCGCATTTCGTTGGCGTAGTGATCACCGGTTGCGAGTACGCGAGTTAAGATGTCGCGCATTTCCGGTTCGTCGTCGACAAGTTTGAGCAGGGACTGGCCGCGTGCCCGGCGCTGGCTGATGCCGAGGATGTTTTCTGCTGCCGGATTCAGTCCTGTTATAAGGAGATGTTCGTCGAGCAGAATAACGCCCGAGCTTAGCGAGTCGAGTATCGTTCGGGAGTTTGTCGGTATGGCTCCGTCGTCACCGGAGCCGCGACGTTTGCTGCCGCCTAGCGAATCGTGTTTTGCTGGACGTAAAAGCGACTCGGTCGGCTGCGAATCACCAGCTTGCCTGTTTCGTCGATGACTTCCACTTGCAGGTTGTGGACGCCGCGCCACACTTCCTCTAACCGGGCGCTCGTGCCACTGACCATCTGCGGCGTCCCGTCGAAGTACAGCCGAACCTGGTGTCCGGGCCGTAGTGGCGGCGACAGCGCTATCGATACGTTCAGGGTTCCCTCTATGTTCCACAGCGTTTCTTCTGCGGCCGGGCTTGCAATTTCGATGCTGCTGTAACCGGTGGCCGGTTCAGCGTCGTCGCGTGTATCTTGCGACGGGCTTGTGGCCGATCTTGCGGCGGGTTTTGGGCGCGCCGCGCTGGAAGTGCCGAGGTCAATGACCTTGGCCCCCGGCTGCGGCCGGTCCGAATAGTGAACGATGCCATTCTCATCCGTCCACGTATAAGCCTCGGCAAACACGGCGGTCGCGGCAAGCATGCCCAGGAGGACGAAAATGGGTCGTTTTTGCATGCGGTTAGCATAGCAGCGTAATCATGAGTTTGGGTAGAAGCCGGGCGGCAAAATGCCGCCCGGTTCACACTTTTGTCCCCTACAGGCTGTAATACATGTCGAATTCGATTGGGTGCGTCGCCATTCGAAGCCGCGTGACATCCTTCATCTTGAGGTCGATGTAGGCATCGATCAGGTCATCAGTAAATACGCCACCCGCCTTGAGGAATTCTCGATCGGCATCGAGTGCGTCCAGGGACTCGGAGAGTGAGAAGGAAACCAGCTTGAGCTTCTTTTCCTCTTCCGGCGGCAGATCGTAGAGATCCTTGTCCATAGCGTCACCCGGGTGAAGCTTGTTCTGGATGCCGTCGAGGCCAGCCATCATCAGGGCCGCGAACGCCAGGTAAGGGTTGGCTGACGAGTCGGGGAAACGCACTTCGATGCGGCGACCTTTCGGGTTTGCAATGTATGGAATTCGGATAGAGGCCGATCGGTTGCGTGCCGAGTAGGCAAGGATGGTTGGCGCCTCGAAGCCGGGAACAAGTCGCTTGTAGCTGTTCGTGCCGGGATTCGCAAAAGCGTTAATCGCCTTGGCGTGCTTGATGACACCGCCGATGTAATAGAGCGCTGTTTCCGACAGGCCGCCGTAGCCGTCGCCGGAAAACAGGTTCTTGCCATCCTTGAACAGCGACTGGTGCACGTGCATGCCGTTACCGTTGTCGCCGACGAGCGGCTTCGGCATGAAGGTTGCCGTTTTGCCGTAGGCGTGAGCCACGTTGTGCACCGCGTACTTCATGATCTGCACTTCGTCGGCCTTTTTCACCAGCGTGTTGAATCGGGTGCCGATTTCACACTGGCCCGCAGTG
This sequence comes from Gammaproteobacteria bacterium, assembly GCA_029881055.1. GTDB lineage: Bacteria > Pseudomonadota > Gammaproteobacteria > Steroidobacterales > Woeseiaceae > UBA1847. Next base: position 2,808 of record JAOUNH010000107.1, on the reverse strand, counting down.
CCGACTTCATGGTGATGAACCTCCGTCGGGACGCCCAGCTCCTCGATCGCAAGACACATGGCTGAACGCAGGTCGTGCAGGGAGTCTACCGGCGGCACGGGAAAGTAGCCGCCCTTGACACCCGGGCGGTGGCCCGTGTTGCCCTGTTCGTAGTTATTGTCGGAGCTCCAGGCGCCTTCCTCCGAGGTGATCGTGTACGACGCACCCTGAATCGTGTTGCGCCACTGCACGCTGTCGAACACAAAGAACTCGTTCTCCGGACCGAAGTACGCAGCGTCGGCAATGCCCGTCGATGCAAGATAGGCCTCGGCGCGCTGTCCCAGCGAGCGCGGGCAGCGGTCGTAGCCCTGCATGGTTGCCGGCTCGACAACGGTGCAACGCAAATTCATGGTCGTTTCGTCGGTAAATATGTCGAGCACGGCCGTCGTTGCGTCAGGCATCAGGATCATGTCCGACTCGTTAATGCCCTTCCAGCCCGCGATAGACGAGCCGTCAAACATCTTGCCGTCCTCAAACAGGTCATCGTCGATGGTGTGTGCGGGCACGGTTACGTGCTGTTCTTTGCCGATCGAATCGGTGAACCGAAAATCGACGAATTTGACCTCGGCACTCTTGATGAGGGCCTGTACCTCTGCGGGCGTCATGGATCTTTCCTCCGGGTAATTGCTGTATGCGTGGTGAGAGTGACCGCTGTTGCGGTCCGTAGTCCTCTGTGTTTGCAGGAAGTGTGCCAAAATGGTGCTTCGAGTAAGCTATTGTTTTATATGTATTTTTTGGTATGCGCCGGGCGGAGATTGCACCATCGTGGTGCATGCCGCGCCCGGTACGCACCATAATAGTGCAAACTCCGCCCGCGTGCCGGTTTTTGTTGGTGAAAGTGCCGTCGTGGCCCGGATAAGGACCCCGTGGCCGTCCTTCGCGAAGCGCACATTTGTGCCTGAAGCCGTTATACTTCGCGCCTTTGAGGCTTCCCCGACACCCGAATGGCCGTAACTACTACCTCTGCGCCGCAAAACTTTCAGGACCTGATTCTGCGCCTGCAGGCGTTTTGGGCCGAGCGCGGCTGTGTCATTGTGCAGCCCTACGACATGCCCATGGGCGCCGGCACCTTTCATCCCGCTACGTTTCTGCGCGCCGTCGGGCCCGAGCCGTGGAGCGCGGCCTATGTGCAACCCAGTCGCCGCCCCACCGATGGCCGCTACGGTGACAACCCCTTTCGGCTGCAGCACTACTACCAGTACCAGGTGGTGATAAAGCCGTCGCCGGACAACATTCAGGAGATGTACCTCGATTCGCTGCGCGCCATCGGTATTGACCCGACCGTGCACGACATCCGCTTTGTCGAAGACAATTGGGAGTCACCGACGCTCGGCGCGTGGGGTCTGGGCTGGGAAGTCTGGCTGAACGGCATGGAGGTTACACAGTTCACCTACTTCCAGCAGGTTGGCGGGCTCGAGTGCCGGCCGGTGACGGGTGAGATTACCTATGGTCTCGAGCGACTGGCGATGTATTTGCAGAACGTCGAAAGCATTTTCGACCTGGTCTGGACCGACGGCCCGCTGGGTCGCATCAGCTACGGCGACGTTTACCACCAGAACGAAGTCGAGCAGTCCCGGTATAACTTCGAAGAGGCGGACGTTGCCGCGCTCTTTTCTGCGTTCGACCAGGCCGAGAGCGAAGCGCAACGACTCATCGCGCTGAACCTGGCCTTGCCCGCTTACGAGCAGATGCTCACGGCCTCACACACGTTCAACTTGCTGGACGCTCGTCAGGCGATATCGGTAACCGAGCGGCAACGCTTCATACTTCGCGTGCGTACCCTGTCGCGTTCGATATGCGAAACGTACTTCGCGAGTCGCGAGGCGCTCGGCTTTCCGATGGTGGCCTCCGTGCAGAGAGGCGCGTCATCCGCATGAGCAAGGCCATGGATTTTCTCGTAGAAATCGGGACCGAAGAGCTTCCTCCCAAAGCACTGCGTTCACTCATGGACGCATTTGGCGATGCGCTGCTGCGCGGCATTGACGACGCGCGGCTGGCGCACGGTGAGTTCGCAAGGTTTGCGAGTCCGCGCCGTTTGACCGTGTTGGTCCGCAGCCTGGCCGAGCAACAGGAAGATCGCAGGACCGAACAAAAGGGGCCACCGGTCAAGATCGCTTTCGACGCTGACGGTAATCCCGCACCTGCAGCGGTAGCCTTTGCCGAACGCTGCGGCGTCGCCGTTTCTGATCTCGGTCGAAGCAAAACGGACAAGGGTGAGTGGCTGTCTTTCGAGAGCGTTGAAAAGGGCAAGACCGTTGCAGAGCTGCTGCCAGGATTAATTGAGAGCGCGCTCAACGGCCTTCCTATTCCGCGCCGCATGCGCTGGGGCGCGGGTGATGCCGAATTCGTACGGCCGGTGCACTGGGTCGTTTTGCTGCATGGCGACAAGGCCATCAAGGCAAAAATCATGGGCATTGAAACCGGCAACCTCTCACGGGGTCACCGTTTCCACGCGCCGGGCCCGATAAAAATCGCAAGTCCCGATGTCTATCTGAATACGCTGGCAAAAGGCGGCTACGTGATCGCGGATTTCGAGCGGCGCCTTGAAATGATCCGCGATGGTGTCGACGCGATTGCGGCGAAGGCGGGTGGCCACGTCGTTGACGGTGAGTCGCTGTACGACGAAGTTGCCGCACTGGTTGAATGGCCGGTGCCGCTGATGGGCCGCTTCGATGAGCGGTTTCTTGAGTTGCCGCGCGAAGTCGTGGTTGCAACGCTAACCGGACATCAGCGCTACTTTCCGGTGGCCGACAAGGACGGCAAGCTGCT
>JAOUNH010000106.1 GCA_029881055.1 Gammaproteobacteria bacterium | reverse complement strand
TGTTGGTCCTGCTTCGCTTTGATGGACACCTTAGAATGAGCACGAGAGAGTGCTGGGAGGTGTCAGATGACAAAGAAGAAGAGATACAAGCGCTACAGCCCGGAGTTCAAGCGCGAGACCCTGAAGCGAACCGCTGAAGAGGGCATTACGGATGTTGAGGTGTGCGAAGAGCTGGGTATCAGTGCCCGGCAGCTTCGCCGTTGGCGAGACGAGTATCGATTGCTCGGTGACGAAGCGTTTCCCGGTCAAGGCAAGAGTCGCGACGAAGAGCTGACCAAGCTGAAGCGAGAACTGGCCAAGGTCAAGCAGGAGCGGGATTTTTTAAAAGATGCGGCGGTGTTCTTTGCCAAGGAGTCGAAGTGAGATATCGCTGTATCGCTCGACGCCGCGATCAATACCCGATCAACCTGATGTGTCGAGTGCTACGGGTGTCCAGGAGTGGATACTATGCTTGGCAGGTGCGGCCTGAGAGCAACAGGAGTCACTCAGATCGTGAGCTGACGGCAGTGATCCGCCGCTTGCACACGGAAAGTAACGGCGTGTACGGTAGCCCCAAGATGACCAGTTTGTTGCAGACGTCCGGTTACTGCTGCGGTCGTCGCCGGGTTGCCCGATTGATGCGGATAGCGGGCTTGCGGGGATGTCCGAAGCGGCGTTATCGGGTCACGGTACCGAGCGATCCCAGTCATGCCGTTGCCGACAATCTGTTGCGTCAGAACTTCAGGGCAAGCCGCCCGAACGAGCGGTGGGCTGCTGACATCACGTACATATCGACACATCAGGGTTGGTTATATCTGGCGATCGTGATGGATCTATACTCGCGTCGCATTGTCGGCTGGTCGATGAGTCAATGGATCAGTCGGCACCTGGTGATAGACGCACTGGTGATGGCGATCGAGTCACGACGGCCGGAGGCCTTGCTGATCCATCATTCCGACCGCGGTGCGCAATACACCAGCGATGACTTCCGCAACGAGCTCGCAAAACACGGCATCCGCTGCAGCATGAGTGCTCGCGGTAACTGCTACGACAACGCTGTGGTGGAAAGCTTCTTCGGGCTGCTCAAACGCGAATGGGTGAACCGTGTGCGGTATCGCACGAGGGATGAGGCGAAGGCCGATATCTTCGAATACATCGAGTGTTTCTATAATCGAAAACGTCCACACAGTTATCTTGGTAATATGAGCCCGGTAGCGTTCGAAAAGCGGACATCCGGTCAATATGAAACTGTCCATTAAACTGACGCAAGACCAACTGACCGAAAGCGGACATCTATCAACTGTACGCCAACATGCCGCAAGCGTGCCTGCAATTTATTGAATGGTCATTTGGCCACTGACGTACAGTCTTCGATGGGATATGCCTCCAGAGCAGATTCGACTTCACGCGCCAAGTCATCACTATACGCATCGCTTGCTCCTAACCAAAAATCACGGAAACATGCCCACTCCATATGGGCAGAAATGTTCCTTCTTTCGATTTCCCACAGCTCGTCGCTAACTAGGCCGAGTCGATGTTGAATCAAAAGGTTGTCCTTGGCAGTCATAAGGGTGTCCAGCCACCGCCATATGAGATATTGCTCGTCATACGTCAATTCTTCCTCGCCTAGACGCTCCTTGACCAAGGCCTGGGATAGCGGTTCATTCGTAACACCGGTCAATTGAATTTCGATGATCATGGACATGAAGTTCTGGTAGATATCTGCGCGGGCGATATCGCGGGATAGTTTGATCTGGTAGCCGACGAAAACCAGAGAGGCAATAACTCCCACCATCCCGATTGTCTCTATCCAATTCAGCTTTTTTCCGCTGTTCATGATTGTAGTACCCGCCTTGCCTCACAATCCGTCACTATAGCGCAGTCAGTGGTCACTTTAGCTTTGGAGGTCCGCTATTGGCCGTACTGCGACGGTCGCCAGGAAGCGAGCTGTGGGGCTGCTTCGCGCTGCATAGCGGCCGCTCGACTAAACTGAGGTAAGATGTCGGCCTGTGACCCTATGTATGGACTCCTCCAACCTAGTTTCTTAGGTTGGAAGGTCGACCAAAACCCTATTGGAGTCCATACATGTCCTATTCAACTACAGTTGGCGTCGACCTTGCAAAGAACGTCATTCAGATCTCGGTAGTATCGAGCCGAGGCAAAGAGCTGTCCAACCGCTCGCTCACCCGCAAGAAGTTTGCAGAGTTCCTGGGTAAACAAAAACGATCACTGGTTGCTTTCGAGTCGTGCGCGAGCGCGCACTACTGGGCGCGTGCCGCGCAGCGGCACGGGCACGAAGCGCGCATCATTCCCGCCAAGGCAGTAGCGCCGTTTCGGCAGGGCCACAAGACTGACAGCAATGATGCTTTGGCCGTTGCCGAAGCGGCCCGCCGACCGAACATCAAAGAAGCGCCGATGAAGACCGTCGAGCAGCAAGGCTTGCAAGCGATCCACCGCTCGCGCGAGTTGCTGATCCAGGAGTGCACGGCACTCTCGAACCACCTGCGGGGCTTGCTGATGGAGTTCGGTATCGTCATCCCGAAGGGCTTTGCCTCGCTGCTGAAGGCGGTGCCGGAGATCCTCGAGGACGGCGATAACGAGTTGCCGGATTTGTACCGGCCGACGTTGCACCGCATGTACAGCCGGCTGTTGGAGTTGCGTGAAGACAACGAAGCAATGACCAAGGAAGTCGAGCGGCTGGCGAAGGCTCACCCGATCTGCAGCAAGTTGATGGCGCTGGAAGGGGTCGGCCCGATCGGTGCATTGCTGCTGTACGCGACCATGGGTTCCGGGGCTGCGTTCTCCGGCAGCCGCGAGTTCGCAGCTTATCTCGGTCTCGCACCGAAGCAGTACAGCAGCGGCGGCAAGACCAACATCGTTGGCTTGAGCAAGAAGATCGGCAACAGTCGCTTACGCTCGGTGCTGATCCTGGGCGCTCGCGCCTACACTTACAGACTGAAGGAACCGAAGAGCTCGAAAGACAAATGGCTGAAGGCGAACATCGAACGCAATGGCGAATGCCGGGCGGCAATCGCGCTGGCCAACAAGAATGTTAGAACGGCCTGGGCGATGGTGACCCAGGGAACTGAGTATCAGCGTCGAGTGCAACTGGAGATGGCTGCCTAGAAAGTCCTGCAAACACAGACCACGTATCAGATATAGATATCTGCTCCGGTAAAACCTATACCGCTTTGAGGCCCTCGAGCCCATTGACCCTTAGAGGAACCGGAGTGCGCATACATAGTGGGCCAGGAGATAGCGTCTCCAACAAAAGGCCAGATATACATACGCGTCTTAATTCTGATTACGTAAACTGTTTGCTAGACTGGAGGAGTCCATATACAAAGCGGTCGGTGGCTTAGGCCAAACAAAGTGGAGCGGACAACAATGCCGGAGACAACAAACGAGGATTCCAATCATGGTGCTCGTGGAGAGACTACGGACCGTTATTTCCTTTATGCGGCCGCCACACTGTTGGTGCTGTTGGTTGTCGGGTTTTCGCCGACACTCTTCCTGAAGGCCGTTTTTAAAACTCCGGAATTGCCCATTCGCCTGCATCTTCATGGTGCCGTTATTACGCTATGGTTTGTATGGCTTCTATCTCAGGTTTCCCTGATCGCGCTCGATCGTACCGATGCACATCGCCGATTTGGCAAAATAGCGGCTGTTTTCGGTTTTGCCGTGATACCCGCCGGTATTTCGGCGACCTTGGGCATGGTCGGTCGAGCACGTGCAGCGGGCGCGGATATTGATGCGAATGTCGGGATATTTTCCTCGATAGTCTGGGGCAACCTCTTTAGCCTGGTGGCGTTCTTCGGATTCCTGGTGTTCGCGATTTATTTCAGGGGACGCCCAGACATTCACAAGCGACTGATGCTGTTTGCATCATTCGTAATTATGGGGCCTGTTTTCGCTCGCATATCATTCTGGCCGATGTTTAGCTCGATTGGGGAGATACCGTTCGTCGTGGCCGGCATATTGACAATGATGGGTACGCTTTTCGTTCACGATCTATTGAAATTGCGACGCATACACGCGGCGACTGCAATCGGGGGGCTGTGCATTGTGCTAAGCGTCGTACTGTCGCAGCTGTTCAGTGGTATTGGGTTTGCGCAGAATTTTGTTCGTGGACTTTGATTGCTGGTGCGCGAACCACAACGTCAACAGAACGAATTCAACGACCGCTTGTGGCCGTACTGCGACTGTCGCCAGGAATTAAACTGCGAGGCCGCTTCGCATCGCATAGCAGCCGCTCGAAGAATCTGAGGTAAGATGACGGCTGTTGACCCAATATAGATAGTCAGTCTCTCCCTCAGTAATACTAAGAGACAGCCGGCAGGTATCTGTCGGTGAGGGGGACATGCACCTGCAGACTACGAATATATTGACCCAAACACGCGATGTTTACCGCTTTGGCTTCGAGTCTGCAGGTGCGCTTGAGCTCGACAACGAATACTCAGGGGTCGCCGCTTAGCCGACTCACCTATATTGCTTTCGCAGAGCTCATGCATGCATGTCCCGAGTGCTTAACTTACCACTTTGGAGACGAGTTATGCAGACCGAGCTCTCGCAGTACACGGCAGTTATTGGTATCGACTGGGCCGACAAAAAGCACGACGTGTGTGTCCAGGACATGGCCACGGGTAAACGGCGTGCCGGCCAGGTTCGGCACCGCGCAGAGGATCTCGACGAGTGGGCCCGCTCGTTACATCGGCGCTTTGACGGTCCGATCGCAATCGCGGCGGAGCTGTCGAAGGGGCCGATCATCAATGTGCTGCAGAAGTATGACTTCTTTGTGATCTATCCGATCGACCCATCGAAGCTGGCCAACCATCGCAAGACGTTTACCACCAGCGGTGCCAAGGATGACCCAACGGACGCAGAGTTCGCATTGGATCTTTTGTCCAAGCACACCGAGCACTTCAAGCCACTGCAGCCACAGGGTGTCGGGATGCGCACGCTGATGACGCTGGTCGAGCACCGACGGCAACTGATGAACGACCGGGTGCGCATCACCAATCGACTGAGGAATGCACTAAAACAGTACTATCCTCAACCACTTGAGTGGTTCGACCGCATCGACACTGTGCTGTTCTGTGACTTCATCCGGCGCTGGCCATCACAGCCGCAAGCCAGGCGGGCTCGCCGGGCAACCATCGAGCGGTTCTTCCGCGAACACAACATGAACCGCAAACCGTTGCTGGAACGACGCATCAAGGCGATCAAGTCGGCCATGCCGTTGACCACGGATGATGCGGTGGTCGTGTCTCATCGGTTACGCGCACTGGCTCTGGTGGCACAGCTCGAGGTGACACTACAGTGCATCAAGCAGTACGACGCCGAGATCGCATCACTGGCACCTGAGCATCCTGACTACGAGCTGTTCAGTCCGTTACCCGGCGCCGGGCCGGTGCATACACCACGCCTCATGGTCGCCTTCGGTGAGCAGCGCGAGCGCTTCAACAATGCTGCCGAGGTGCAGAAGTATGGTGGTCTCGCGCCGGTCACCAAGCGCAGTGGCCAGTCCACCTGGATCCACTGGCGTTGGCAGTGTCCGACGTTCTTGCGACAGACCTTCGTGGAATGGTCCGCCCAAACCATCAACAAATCTTACTGGGCAGGCCTTTACTATCAGCAGCAGCGCAGCAAAGGCTGCTCTCACCAGGCCGCTGTCAGGGCGCTCGCCTTCAAGTGGATCCGTATCCTCTATCGATGCTGGAAAACTCGAACACCGTACGACGAATCCCGGTATCTTAGAGCCTTACAAGAACGCGGATCGCCCCTGCTCAAAACAGCAGAAGCTGCTTGACTGAATGACTCAGGGCGTGAAGCGGACAAAAGACCGGTAAATACGTCCTCAACGTGTTAGGTTGACCAATTGGCAAAGCAATCTGATGCATCGGGGGCGGACAATGGAGACGGAACAAACAGAACACGATCAAGAATCCGTACGAGATTGGAATCCGCCGTGGTTGGCGTGGTACCGAAGGTATCTCTATTTTGCGATGATATTGAGCGCACTCAGCTTGCCGATGATATTCTTGTTCCGTGCCGGCCATGGTTTTGCGGGTGCCTTGCTGGACGTTGTTTTTACAGCTTTCGTTCTCAAGTCGCTGAAGCGTCTTGAAGAAACGCCAATCAAAATTCTCCACATGATAGTTAACGGAGCCATGGTGCTCCTTGTGATCATTGGTTTATCGGGGCTAGTAAACCAAGTGCCTGAGATGATCCAGTCGCTTCTGACAGTCTTGGCCATTGAATACAAAACACTTCTTTGGTTTGTGTCTAATGGGCAATATCCCATCGCAGCGTTTGTCACTGTTGTCGTGCTGGCGCTGTCGTCGATTTACTGGCTTTGGCAGCTGTACCAATTTCCTCCGCTCTGTGAAGATGACCGTGATTCAGGCAATTAGAGTTACGATAGCGATCCTGGGTTAAAAACCAGAGACGGCTAAATGATGTTTGTAGCCAGACCCTTGCTCTTCGCCGCTCTGATGGCGACGGTTATTAATGTGCCTTTCGTGCTGGGTGCCGTCTTTGGAGCGCCGATTCCAGGAATATTCGGGGCGCTCACGATGTTAATTGGTTTTTTACTTGTATTTATCGGCGCAATCGTTTCGGTGGTACGGCTCTTCAAATGGGCCGGAGAGTGAGGGTTCAGTTTTCGGGGCAATTTGCCGAGATACTGATTTGATCTGCGGGGTCCGCTTCTGGCCGTTTTGAGACCTTCGCTTTTGAACTACATGAGCGGCTGGTGTGCCCTCGGAAGCAGCCGCCCAGATGTTAAACTGATGGCAGGCTTTTGATGACCCATATCCGCCGTTGGTGGGATGCGCATTAGGGCAAGTCCGCGTCGTTTTTCGGGCTGTTCAGACTACGTCGGTAGCCGTATTCATCAGGATGTAGATGCCAACGTAGATCATGATAATTGGCGCTATCCAACCAGCCACATTGGTTACGGCGTCGAGTTTTGCGACGCGCTGACTGGCGACCTTCGCCATCCAGAACCAGGCTGCCGCCACGACGACAAATGCGGACACAATATACAGGTCCACGATGCCCTTACTGTCGGCAAGCATTGGCGAGAAAATGATTATCGAATCGGCGCTGTTACCGGTTAGAGTTGCTGCGACTCCGAGGGCGGCGGCGTTACCCGTGTTGGCGTCAGCCTGCCGGCTCCCGCCGCGAATCTGCCCGATAAGCGAATAAATGCCGAGACCAATCGGAAAAACACCGAGATAGCCAATAAGCTCCACCGGTATAACGTTAGAAGACAAACCTAGAATGGTTGAACTAACGAGAACAGCAATAGTTGCCATCGCATAGCCACTGGCAATACCTGCAAAGGATGTTTTTCCTGCCAGCATCCAGCTGACGAGGATCGTGAGGTTATCCATGTTTGTCGCGGCGTAGCTGCCGGCGACCAGTGCGATGATGGTAAGCTCACTCACGAGCGGGTTCCTGTATTAATTGCGAACTTGCCACTGTGTAGCACACTTGTCATCCATCTCTGCGACAGTATCGGCGGTTTCCGATGGAGGTACAACGGCGGCTTGTGGCCGACTGCCGTCGGTGACCAGGTTCTCAAACGTGCGGCTCCTTCACTTCGCATAGCAGCCGCTCGAAAAATTTGAGGTAAGATGACGGCTTGTGACCCTTAGCCGACGGCTGCAATGAAGCCGATTCTGGCCTTCCATCGATCCGGGAGAACCTACTTGCGATACGTGAATGCCAGATCAGTGCTCGTTCTGCTCATTGCCACCGCGACAGCTGCTTGTTCAGATGGAGACCAAAGCGTTGATACACAGGTCCTTACCAAGATCGATATGGCTGCAGAAACGACGCCCACACGACGATGCTATCGGAATGAGTACGCGTTCGAAGGAGAGCCGAATAAGGCGGATGTCGAGTCGTTGACCATAGAAATTAATGGGGTTCGTGCCGTCGGCGAGTACAACTGGTTGCCAGCGTTCAAGGATCATCGCCTCGGACAATTTGAGGGTACTGTTGACGGCCAGACAGTTACGGCGAGCTACGAGTACACCCAGGAAGGTCGGTCGGACGTAGCGACGATCTTGATTGAGCTGGAATCAGAGCAGGTGGTGGTTGAGGGCGGTAGTCCTGAGCTCGGGCTCAATGCGACCATTGCTCGAGTCGATTGTTAAGCCGCCCACCCCCGGCGTTGTTAGCCGCTTGAGTTGCTTGCGTCTGAGTTGGACGAGCGGCTGGTTCTGGCCGAGTGCCGAAGTTAGCCAGGCAGAGTAACGAGGGGCCGGTATGCGACCGGAAGCCGCCGGCCACGTGTTTCGAGTTATAATTTCCGCCACTGACCCAAAGCCGACATTTGCTGTTGAACGCGTATCTTTATGCCGAATCTTCCGAACGTAGACTGGAAAAAGCTCGCCATTGAGAGTTTGGCGATTGTTGCGAGCATTTTGTTCGCCTTCTCGATCGACGCCTGGTGGAACGAGCGCCAACGAGCAATTGAAGAAGAAGTGATCTTGGTTTCCCTATACGTGGAAGCGCAGGATGTAATACGTTCGGTCGAAGAGGCTAGAAGATATATTGGCGCGATAAAAGATTCGACCCGACAGATGATTAATGCGTCAGTTGCTTCCGATATCGCAATGACCGATGACGAGATTGATCAGCTTTTCAATTCGGTGCTTTGGCACGTTGATGCGGCATCCACGAGTGCTCCAATAATTGAGTCGTTGATTAACAGCGGCGATGTCGACTCCATTTCCAATGGAGAATTGCGTCGCCTATTGGGCACTTTCATGATCAATTTGAAGGCGTTTAGAGCGGAAATGCTTCGGGAGTCCGAATACTTCAACCGCACACTTGTGCCATTCGTCCAAAAGCACGTATCTATGGCACAACTTTACAGCCTGGAGTCATATTGGCCCGGAGACCCTGAAAGGACGTACCCTCCCTATGGTCTGGCCAGGTTGAAGTCGACGGTATCTCACCGAGACGTGTTAGAGAGTCGCGAGCTGCAGAATATTCTGTTACATCGGCTCACCACGCTGACCAATATTCTCGAATGGAACAGATCCTTGATTGAAGAACAACTAGAAATAATACTTGAGCTCACTGAGCGCGAATTAGAGATCTAGCCGGAAGATTAGGCCGCACACATTGACCTTTACATTCGACGCCTCATGGCGAGGATTTGAACGGCCACTTCTGGCCGACTGCAGAAGT
>JAOUNH010000276.1 GCA_029881055.1 Gammaproteobacteria bacterium | reverse complement strand
GGTCTACATCCTTGCTGTCATGTTGTTCGGTATCAATATGGCGTTTACCCAGCAGTACCGGTATTTCGCCGCCGAAAGTGTTGCGGCCCGCTATGTGCCGCGAGCGATTTCCCTGGTCCTGGTCGGGTCGATCGGTGCGGCTTTCGTCGGCAAGGAGCTTGCGATTCGCGGTCAGTTCTGGATAGCCGATATTGAGTTTGCCGGAACGTTTGTTGTGCTGGCGGCGATGTTTGCTGTCCAGGCTTTACTTTTTTTCGCCATGCTGCCGGCACACAGCCATGACGACAGCCATCTGCAAGCCTCCGATCGGGGATTGGCCGAAATTGTCCGGCAGCCCGTGTTTTTGGTTGCTGTCCTGGGCGCTACCTGCGGCTACGGTTTGATGACCCTGGTTATGACTGCGACGCCGCTGAGTATGCATGTCAATGACGGTTACTCTGTGGAGCAGGTAGGCCGGGTCATACAGATCCACGTACTCGGCATGTACGTGCCATCTCTGGTCACGGGATTTCTCATCGAAAAAATCGGCGTTATCCGGCTTATGTTTGTTGGCGCGTTTGTTCTCCTGATGACGTCGGTAATCGGATTGCAGGGACATACCGTGTTGCATTACTGGTGGGCACTGCTGATGCTCGGTGTTGGCTGGAACTTTCTATTCGTGGGTGGCACCACGATGTTGACCTACACCTACAGTATGGCGGAGCGGTTTCGCGCACAGGCTGTCAATGAATTCCTTGTTTTCGGGACATCGGCTACCGCGTCGTTGCTGGCAGGAACGGTAATGTACTTTTTTGGCTGGCATACACTGATGTTGATCCCGATACCGATACTGCTCATCATTTGTGTCGCACTGGTCATCGTTCGAAAGAACGCCCTATTAATATCTAAAAGCAAATCCAATGCCTGAGAACTCTGATCTTCATAAATTACTCATTGACGCCGCTGAACGCGGCGTTGCTTATCGTGAATCCGGCATCGACCGACGCGTGGCACCGTCGCCCGAGGCAGTAGCAGCGGCGAAGGGATTTGTTGAGCCGATGCCGGATAAGGGGACGAGTGCCGAACGCGTTCTGGCGACGCTGGATGAAATTGGTTCGCCCGCGACGGTAATGATGACAGGCCCACGTTACTTCGGTTTCGTTATCGGCGGGTCGTTGCCGGTGACCGTCGCAACAAACTGGCTCTCAACCGCCTGGGACCAGAATGTCGGTATGCACGAGGTAACGCCGGCAACATCGACGCTGGAACTCGTCGCCATGGACTGGATGATCGATATATTCGGCTTGCCGGCGGGCACGGCCGCGTCTTTCGTAACCGGCGCCACGATTGCAAATTTCACCGCGCTTGCAGCGGCGCGAAATCGGGTCTATTCGGACATTGGCTGGAATGTTGAAGCGGATGGCTTGATCGGGGCGCCACCTGTGACGGTGGTCGTATCCGAGGAAACCCATCCCACTGTATTCAAATCGCTGGGTTTGCTCGGGTTTGGCCGTAACAGGGTTGTCAGAGCGCCGGTAGACGCACAGGGTCGCATCGATGCCGAACGATTTCCGGCGATCAAAGGCCCTACCATCGTCTGCACCCAGGCTGGCAATGTGAATACCGGCGCATTCGACCCGGTCGGCAGGATCTGCGAAATCGCCAAACCGAAGGGCGCGTGGGTGCACGTCGACGGCGCTTTCGGCCTGTGGGCGGCTGCATCGCCGGATCGCGCGCATCTTTGTTCCGGATTTTCGGCAGCGGACTCCTGGGCGACGGATGCGCACAAGTGGCTCAACGTTCCCTACGACAGCGGGGTGGCCTTTGTACGCGATGCGCTGGCGTTAAAGTCCGCGATGGCGATCACAGCCGAATACCTGATGACGGAAACCCGGTTTCGCAACCCATCGGACTTCACACCGGAACTCTCACGTCGCGCACGCGGCGTTGATGTCTGGGCTGCGCTGAAATCGCTGGGCCGGCAAGGCGTCGCCGCCATGATCGATCGATGTTGCAGTCACGCGAGGCGTTTTGCCGCCGGGCTGCGCGAGGCCGGTTTCGAGGTGCTGAATGATGTTGTGTTGAACCAGGTACTGGTCTCGTTTGGCGACGACGCGAGCAACCGCAGAATTATAGATGCAATACAAAAGGACGGCACCTGCTGGTGTGGCGTCACTGTCTGGCAGGGTAAAACGGCGATGCGCATCAGCGTATGTAACTGGTCCACAACCGAGCGCGATGTCGATCTTAGCCTCGATGCGATCATTCGAATTGCGCGCGGTCAGCAGCCGTGATCAAGCGACTGTACGACGACAATCTTTATCGGTACTCCGAGCCGCAGCCAAGTTATTGGGAAGCGACGGCACAGGATGTGCAGGTACAGGCACCGCCACTGGAAGGAGACCAGAGTTGCGATGTTGCGATCATTGGC
>JAOUNH010000275.1 GCA_029881055.1 Gammaproteobacteria bacterium | reverse complement strand
AAGCCGCAACGCAGCCGAGCAACGAATCGCCGAGCTCGGGAAGATGGGCGTCGACTCAGGTTCGATCGATCGATTGCGTGGACCTGTGGGACTTGTTCCGTCGGCAAAAGATGCGCGCACGCTGGCGGTTTCCGTGCTGGCTGAAGTGCTTTCCGTGGCTATGCCGACTGGATCGAGGACCGTATGCTAAGGACCATCTGTGTTTTATTCATCACAGCAGGCTGCTTCGGAATTGCCGTTACTGCCTGGCCCGATAGCGAATCCGAAAAGAACAGGATTTTACAGGCAAGGGCAGCTTCCAACGAGGCGATACGGAAACACGATGCTGACGGGATAGTCGCCTTGTTCGATCAAACGTATCAAATCACTACCGGCAGCGGAAAGCTGTTTCATGACAGCCCCGAGAAAGAGAAGGAGCTTTGGGCGGCGATTTTTGCCCAGTTTCCCGACGTCGTTTACGTGAGGACGCCTTCCAGAATTGACATTAGTACCTATCTCCCGCGGGCGGCCGAGAGTGGCAATTGGGTTGGCAACTGGACTACCGAGAAGGGGCAAATCGAAGTCGGCGGTTCATACTTTGCGTCTTGGCTCATGGTCGACGGTCGGTGGAAAATCCAGTCGGAGACGTTTGTCTCCCTGTACTGCACGGGTGATGGTTGCTAGTTGCGGGCGGCAAGTCCTGAGCCTTTCTTTGCGCTCATTCTGAGCGGCAGCTTTTCTTGCGGTTTCAACCGATCGACGCAACACATTGGCTAGATCTTTCAGCTGTTTAACATACGGCCTCGGCCGGAAATGGACACTCAGGTCTAAAGTGAACCTACTCCTGCAATCCCGATAATGCTGTAATGCCGAGTCGTGCGGATAGCGCGGACTCGAGTTCTTCCAAATGTTCTTGGCGCTGCTCGGTAAACTGTATCAGTGTTCCAATTCGGCTTAAGTTATCCACATACTCGTTGAGAAAGGCCTTGCTTGCTCGCATCTTCTCGACGTCACAAACAGGGTCCCACCGGAATCCTTCGCCACTTAGTCGAGTCCAACGACCGACGAACCCGGCTTCTATCGGCACCCGACCGACTGTTATCAGATCCGGGAATCGGCTGTGTAATCGGAATAGCTCGTTGGTAGCTTCCTGGTAATAGGCGCGTCCACGCTCACGAAATAGCACGTAATTACGCAAATGCTCTTTGATGTCATTATCCTGCAGCACGTCAAACCGTCCAGTGGCCAACATCTCGTCGAGAACTGGCAGTTCGTCCGGCGGCCGTCTAAAGACGTGTGACGATGAAATATTCGCACACTCTAAGTCGGAAATGACGCGCGATGGTTCCTGCGAAAACAGTACGGGATTGGCCCCCATCAAGACGTCGGCACGCTCACTCAGTCCCATCAACTCCTCGCGCTGTGTTTCGAGTAGTTCCAGGGTTTCCACATGAAGGCGGCTGAGCAGACCCTGCTCCTCGACGCGTTCCTTGCGTGCATCGTTCCAATCCTGGACCTGTAAACCCATAAACACACCGACAACGACGATGACAAATTCGACCGCCACCGCGAACCAATTTTGTGATTTTACGTTTTCTGAAATACGTCGGAGGATCATGTGTTGAGTCTTAATAGCATAGGTAGCGACATTCGGGAATGGATTGATCTAACTTCTGCGGTCGGCCAGGAGCAGCCATTGCATCAGCCTGAGATCAACTAGTGGTCTTTCTTTTGAAGTGCTGCGCCGAGAGCTGCGCCAATGGCTATTCCAACGCCGACGCCAATGGCTATGTTGCCCATCGCCACGCCGAGCGCGGCGCCGACGCCAGCACCAATTGCGATTCCTGCACCTACAGTATTCACGTTGACGGGCTCCTTTGTGTCACAAGCGGACTATCGCTGCACTAGTCTTTCGAGAATAGCCAGGCTGTACCTTGCCGAAATGCTGCAGGTGGCGCGGACATGTGGGAATGTCCATCCAAAATCATGGTTTTGAGCTGCCAGGGCTTGTCGTCATTGTTCGACCAATACTCAATCCATTCGGCGGCCGGCACCCGGAACCTTGGATCATCCAGTGATCCGCTTCCAACAAATAGCTTAGACTGCTCACTGGCTGATGCCGCCTTTCCATTTTATTTCAGGGTGGAAGGAGTGACCTCTATGGGTAAGGCGGACCTCGCGCGTCGCAAGTTCCGGCGAGAACGAGGCAACCGGAAAGTCCATTCGTCGCAGCTAAAGAACCGTTCGGCGCATTTTTCTGAACGTCTCGACTCGTTGGTGCATCTAGGCCTTTATAGTCAACTACCGGGAGCACCGTGCCACATGTTGTCATTCACGATAAACCAAGAAGTCACTACTTTCGACGGCGACGAGACGACGCCCCTGCTTTGGGTGCTCCGTGACCACCTGGACATGACGGGCACGAAATACGGC
>JAOUNH010000105.1 GCA_029881055.1 Gammaproteobacteria bacterium | reverse complement strand
GGTGGACTACCGGCGCGAATTTCACATCACTCCCGACATGGCTAATGGTACGGCGGTCAACATTTGCGCAATGGTCTTCGGCAACATGGGCGACGACTGTGCGACGGGCGTCGGTTTCACGCGCAACCCGGGCGACGGCAGCAAGGAAATGTTCGGCGAATACCTGACCAACGCACAAGGTGAGGATGTCGTTGCCGGCATTCGTACGCCGAAGCCGCTGCAGAGCATGGAGTCGGAGATGCCGGTGCTTTTTTCAGAGCTCGTGGCACTGCGCGACAAGCTCGAAGGGCACTACAAGGAAGTGCAGGATTATGAATTTACGATTGAGAAAGGCACGCTGTACTGCCTGCAAACGCGCAACGGAAAGATGAATGCAGCAGCGATGGTCAAAACTTCTGTCGATATGTTCACTGAGGGATTGATTTCAAAAGAGCGAGCGATACTGCGCATCGATCCCGAGTTGCTGGAGCAATTGCTGCATCCGCGCCTCGATCCGGAAAGCCCGGCTAGACCTATAGCCGTCGGATTGCCGGCATCTCCCGGGGCTTCCTCGGGCAAGTGCGTTTTCGATGCGGATCTTGCCGAGAAGCTTGGCAATGCTGGCGAGCACGTGATCCTCGTACGCGAAGAAACGCGCCCAGAAGACATACACGGATTTTTTGCGGCCGAGGGCATATTGACGAGTCGCGGTGGCAAAACATCGCATGCCGCGGTAGTCGCACGCGGTATGGGTAAGCCGTGTGTTGCGGGTGCTGAAGGTATCGTTGTCGACGTAAGTTTGCGGCTTGCGCACGCGGGCGACCATGTACTTCACGAAGGCGATGTAATCACGCTGGACGGTGGCACCGGCATGGTCTATCTCGGAGCGATTCCGACCATACCACCGCAATTCTCGGAAGATCTGGAAGAGCTTTTGCGTTGGGCGGACGAAATTGCAGACCTGAAAGTTATGGCGAACGCGGATACGCCCGAGGCGGCGAAGAAGGCGCGCGAGTATGGCGCTATGGGTATCGGCTTGTGCCGCACCGAACGCATGTTTAATGCGAGCGATCGCCTGCCGATTGTGATCGACATGATCCTCGCCGAGAACAAGGTTGAACGCGTTGCCGCCCTTGATCGCCTGTTGCCGATACAGCGTGCGGATTTTGTCGAACTGTTTTCAGTTATGTCACCGGATCCGGTGACGGTCCGGTTGCTGGATCCGCCAATGCACGAGTTCCTGCCGACCGAACACGACCTGCTGGATCAAATTCACACCTTGCGACTCTATCGTGACGTCGTGCGAGGGCGGCAAACCGCGCTGGCCGCGCTTCCGGTCAAACGCGATCTGCCTGAAGTCTTGAGTGAACTCAGCGAAGAATTCGTCAACGACGCGCTGATCAAGAAAGAGCGCATGTTGAAGAAGGTGCGGGAGCTGCAGGAAGTGAACCCGATGCTGGGCCACCGCGGCGTGCGCCTGGGAATTGCCTATCCGGAAATTTACGCGATGCAAATCCAGGCGATACTCGAGGCGACGATCGAATGTACGAAAAAGGGTATCGAAGTGCACCCGGAGATCATGGTGCCCCAGGTCATCACGACCCAGGAGCTTGCCCATGTGCGACGCACCGTTGATGAGTTGTCAGCAAAACTCGAAAAGGATTTCGGAGCGAAGCTGAATTTCAAATTTGGCACGATGATTGAAACCGTACGCGCCTGCACGCGTGCAACGCATCTTGCAGCGAACGTCGAGTTCTTTTCTTTCGGCACCAACGATCTGACGCAAGCGGTGTTCTCGTTTTCACGAGAAGATGCGGAGAACAAGTTCCTGCCGATGTACAACGCCTCCGGCATTCTGCGGGATAACCCGTTCGAGGTTCTGGACACCGAGGGTGTTGGCCAGCTGATCGATATGGCCGTGAGCCGCGGCAGGAAACAGCGTCCGGATCTAAAAATCGGTATTTGTGGTGAGCAGGGTGGTCACCCGGGCTCTATAAGGTTCTGCCATAAAGCTGGCCTCGACTATGTGTCCTGTTCCGGGCCACGAGTCCCGATAGCGCGCCTTGCGGCCGCGGCCGCGAAACTGCAGTAAGCATACGCGGACCGGCTAGCGGAATAACGAAGAGCTATCAAAACTTCATTTTCAAATTAACAACGCCATGGTGATACATGCGATCTTCGCCTGCATCCGCCCAGCTGTACTGGTTCATGTAGCCGGTATCCAGCGACGTCCTGTCAGATAACTTCCACGTAACGCCAATGCTCAGGCGATTCTGACGCAGGCCGGATGACCCTCCCCAGTCGGTTTCTCGTAACAGAAAAAACGGCTCCAGGGACGCGAAGAACGTGCGGTTGCCGCTGTCGCCTATGGGCTGTGCGTATTTCACCATGTACCGAAGTACCCATCCCAGGTCGTCACCGATGCTGACCGATCTCTCTTCAAGTCGCACGCGCATCGAAAGAGAGCTTTGGTCCCAGTGTGCCGCGGTCCAGGTCAACTGCTGCCAAAAACGGTCTTCGTCGGCGTAAGCACCCGCCGTGTTTTGTGTCCTGAAACGAGCATAGCCCGCCCACACGGTTACATTATTATTCAGGTCATAGCCGATACCGGGCCGCACGAGGTACTGATTCGCAACGCTACCCGGATCGAAATAACGGGCTTGCGCGTCAAACCAGTAACGCCATCGCGACGCGTCGTCCGCTGATTCAAAATGGTCGGTGCTGGAGAAAATAGCCCAGAACCCGGCGTCCTGCTCGGCTGCCGCGGCGGAATGCGGGAGGCCCAGAATCAGTAACCAAGCCGCCAAAAAGAAGGCAGGAATGTTGAATTTTCGCTTCACTGAATGACAACCGCAGGTCGAGGGGGCGCGGAGCATAGCACCGCTATCGGAGATGTAAAGCCGCACCTGGCCGACGGCCAATTAGTGTGACGACCCTAGAAACAGCCTCTACTATCAGCACCATCGAAATAATTCGAATTGCCAGGAGATCACCATGGAAAAGAAAAAGAGCCAGTCCAAACCAGACGATTTGGCCGGACAGCTTGAGCACGTTTTCCTCGCCGGGCTTGGCGCGCTCGCCAATACGCAGAAAGTCGGCAGCAAGGCCTTCGAAACCCTGGTTCAACAGGGCGAGTCCTTTAGAAAAGGCGCTACAAACAAGAGCGAAGCCCTGATCGACGATGTGCAGGCCGCTATTCGTGGTATGGCACATGAGGCGCAAACCAAGGCGACCGGCTTGCTTGACCAGATGCGCGAAACGCCGCAAATGGAGAGGCTGCAGAGCATTTTCGACTCGCGTGTCGATAGCGCACTTAGCCGCATCGGCGTCGCAAGCAAACACGACATCGACGAATTAAACGCGAAGCTCGACAAGCTGCTGAAGGTTGCAGGGAAATCTGAGCCGGCCACCAAGAAGAAGTCAGCGAAGAAAAAGGTGACCAAGAAAAAGGCGGCCAAAAAGAAGGTTTCTAAAAAGAAAGTTTCAAAGAAGGCTGCAAAGCCGTAATTAGTGTGACCACCCTAGATCTGCCCGATAGCATTCCAGAGTAGTCAGCCAGCAAGTATTTTTAAGGAGAATCAAAATGACCGAAACGAAAAAGACCCGCAAAACAGATGGGCGGGCCGAGTCGATCGTTGCTCGGTTCGAAGGCACGATTGTCGAGCGACCGATCATTATCGCCAACAAGACATTTTTGGCCGGCATCGGCTTTGCTTCAAAAATTCAATCAGATTTCGAAGCGAAATTCGACGAGCTGGCGAAGAGTGGCGAGAAAGTCCGTCGTGAAGCTCGCGGAAACCTTGATAGCCTGAGTGATCGTCTGCTCAAGCAGGTTGAGGCGAAACGCAAAGAGGTAGCCAAACGAGCCGAGTCAACAATGAAGACGGTTCTGGATTACACGCCGGTAGCCACAACGAATGATCTAAAGAAACTGGAACGCAAGCTCGACAAAGTGCTTGCGGAAGTCGCCAGGTCGCCTGTTAGCCCCCCCTAACGGCGAATATTGAAGGGCTGCAATTGCAGCCCTTTTTTATTTTGGAGTTTGTCGGCTACGCGTAGTGCTCTGCCAGGGCCGCAATCAGTTTCGATGATTCTTCGGAGGAATAAGGCAGCAAGACACCTAATACAGATCGAGCAATTCTCAATGCGGAAACTTCGGCCGACGATGTCGCGCCCGAAATTTCATCAAAGCGCTCCGAGAACAGCAGGATCACGACGAGGCTGCGGCACATGACTGGCACCTCCTGGTCGCTGACTTCCAGAACCGCGCTGTCTCTGAGAGATTCGACATAGAGCCGCATGATGGCAACGAGGGCAAGCGAAAAACCCTTCAGCGCTCGACCGACAGTTGGATAGTTGGACACCAGAGTTTCCATGTCGCGCATCAGGAATCGATACGCTGTAAACACTTCTAATAGCAGGTGCAGGAATGCCCAGAAGTCATCAAGTGTGGTTTCATCGTTTGTTGGCGGTTGCAGCGCCCGGCGTACGTCAGCCTGGAACTCTGCTACCAGCGCGTCGACCAACAGGGATTTCTTATGGAAATGATAGTGCAGATTGCCGGGACTGATATCCGCCTCATTGGCAATGTCATTGGTGGTGGTGTTGGGCTCGCCCTTCTCGTTGAACAGCGACAAGCTCGCCACAAGGATCTGGGTTCTTGTGTCGCGCTTCATGATAGTGATTCTCATCTGCCGCAAACGGGAGTGATGCACTATCTCAAAAAAGGCGACCGGTCGTCCATTGCCGGCGCGAGGCCCTCGCCTCGGGATCGGGGCAGGTGTACGCTAATGCAATCAAGGGCGGCTTAGGCACCATAAGGCGAACATGATCTTTTCTGCTACGAAACAACTCCAGTCGAACATGGATACGGCCCGGACTTATAAAGAGTGGAAGGCGGCCGCCATCGCCTATGACAAAGGCACCAAGCTGCACGAATGGAAGGCCGACGACGAGTCGCCGCATTTCGATCACGACTCCATTCGCCGCCGCCTCGTGCGCTTGCGCAAGCTGCGCCGGAAAAAAGACTATGTCGGCGTGCTGTACGCATTAAACGAAGGCGTGCACGGCAATATAGACGGTATCGGTCGAGCTGAGCTGTACGGCAAGGCGATGTTCGGCACCAAGAAACTCATCGTCGACTACGTGAATGAAGTCAGCAGCGCTATCGAGCTCCTGGCAACACCGGAGGCGCAAGAGATTCCTGAGGAAGAGCGGATGGACTTTTTCCGCCGTGCTCAACACTGCTATGGAAGTTCGGCACTGATGATGAGTGGCGCCGGATCCTTGTTGTTCTTTCACATCGGAGTGGTCAAGGCACTCTGGCAACAAGGGCTGCTGCCGGATGTCCTGTCGGGCAGTAGTGGCGGGGCAATAGTTGCTTGCCTCGTGAGCGCCAACTCGGACAAGGACCTGGAAAAGGTTTTTGCTCCCGAAAACCTCGTGCACGAGATCAAAAAGGACGAAAGCCTGTTCAGGCATATGGACAAGCTGAAACCGAATCTTGCGACGGCCGCAGAGGTGCGAACGGCGCTTGAGCGACTCATTCCGGACCTGACGTTTCAGGAGGCCCTGGCGCTCACCGGCAGGCACCTGAATGTTTCGATTGCCGCCGCCGAACGGCATCAGTCGTCGCGCTTGCTCAATGCGATCACGACGCCAAATGTTTATGTACGTGACGCGATCATGGCGTCGGCCGCTGTACCCGGATTTTTCCCGCCAGTGTCACTCGCCGCGAAAAACGCGCGTGGCGAGCGCCAGGCCTATATGCCGTCACGCAAGTGGGTAGACGGATCTATAAGTCATGACTTGCCGGCGAAGCGGCTTTCACGGGTTTACAGCGTCAATCACTTCATCGTCAGCCAGGTCAATCCACATATTTTCCCCTTCGTCACCAAAGCGCGCGGCGAACAGGACCTGTTGTCGACCATTACGCTGGCGACGAAACGCACGGCGCGCGAGTGGCTAAATGCGGCCGCGTCGATAATGGAGAAACCCCTGTCGCTCAGTCCCAGGTTAAGTCGTGTAACGAATGTGGCACTCGGCATCATCAACCAGGACTATGTCGGCGACATCAATATATTGCCCGAGAAACGGTTCTTTAATCCCCTGAAGCTGCTCGCGCATCGTTCGACCGAGGAAATTATGGAGCTGATCGAGATGGGGGAAAGAGCAACCTGGCCGAAGATCGAAATGATCCGGATTCAGACCCAGATCAGCCGTACGCTCAATCGCATACTCAGTGACCTGGATCGCCGTGAGCGGCCGGTTGGGCGCCGCTCGCTTTCCGCCGTTTCTTGACGGTTTTCGATTTCTTTCGGGCAGACTTTTTCTTCACCGGCAACGTCGCCGATTTCAGTTCCTCCAGCGATTCCTTCAGACAAGCGACGAAGAACTGGATGTCCGGCATTATTTCCCGCGTCGACGTTACATTGAATGAAACATTGCCGTTGTAACTTGGCGTCGCTATGAAAAGACCCATACCGTCCACGAGCGGCGCCATGCCGAAATGACCAACCTGCAGCGCACCGTTCATATACAAGGGAAGTTGCGGACCGGGCACGTTCGAAATAAACAGGTTGCACATTCTCGCTGTGGCCCGCGACCGTAACACCAGTCGACTGGCCAATACCTGGGTCGCGGCCGGTACGTGCTTACTCAGGTCCGTCATTACTCTCGCAGATACGCCGCTTTTCGCCGCTTTGCTTTTTTGCGTTGCCGCCATGACTTTCTGTAGTCGCTTTACCGGGTCTTCTGTATCTGTGTAGATCGGTGCGGTCATGGACGTGACGTTGTTGCCCGGCTCGTCGTTGCCTGTCTTGGCCCGCCCCAGGCCATTGATCGGAACCCAGGCAATCAGCGAGTCCACCGGTAACTCACCGTGGTGCTGCAGGTACTTCTGCAGTCCGCCGCCACAGATAGCAAGAATGACATCGTTGACAGTGCAGCCCGGGACCAACTGGCGTATGGGCTTGAAGTCACTCAGGGGAACCTGCATCCCGTCAAACATTTTTGCCGGGGAAACTGTGCCGTTAAATCGCGTGTCCGGCACGCGGTATTTTTCTTCCTTGCGAAGACTCAATGCGTCTTGTGCAATCCGGTAAATGCTCGGCGCGGAGCGCATGACGGCGTCAATCATTCCGAGCGGCGAGCGCACGGTATGCCAGGCGGCGCGCACACCCATGTCCAGCAGGCTGGGCATCGGGCTGCGGCTAAGCCTGGCCGAATTCAGGGGTACCGCCGGCGTTCCCTTGTTGTCGATGTCGGCCATAGCGCCAAAAAACTCGGACAGTGCTGCGCCATCTGCCGCCGCATGGTGAATTTTCGTGGCGATCGCGTAACTGCCTTTCGGCAAGCCCTCGATATTGTCGAGGCCTTCGACGACGTACATCTCCCAAAGCGGGCGATTCATATCCAGTGGCCGGGAGTGATAGCGCGCCATGTGTATGCAAAATTGCCGCCAGTCGCCGGGATCCGGCAGGCGCCCATGGCGAATGTGGTATTCGAGATCAAAGTGGTCGTCATCAACCCAATACGGAAAATCGAGCTCGAGCGGCACGCGAACCAGTCGCCGCCGAAACACCAGGTTCATGTGCAGTCGGCTGCTGACGTGCTGGAGTATGTCCTTGAAACGAACAACTTCATTTCCGGGCACCGTCGTCTGGTCGAAAATCGAGATCGACGTGATGTGCGTGAGGTTGTTCTCCGACTCGAGGTACAGGAATTGCGCGTCCTGGCCGCTAAGTTGATCCACTAGACATTCTCCGGAGCTTTCATCTGGTCGAGAGCTTTGAGGTACATATTTCTCACTTCTTCGACATGTGTGTCTATCGTATCTGCCGACCATTTACTGGTGTCGACCGGCGGCAACACTTCAACTCTCACGGTGCCGGGATGAAAGATGTAATCTCCTTTCGGCTGCACATCAGTGGAGTTGTGAATGACGATCGGCACAACAGGCACGCCCGCCTGGATTGCAAGGTGAAAGGCACCTTTTTTGAACTTGGCGAGCTTGGGAGTTACCGCCCGTGTTCCCTCAGGCGAGACGCATACTGACTTGCCTTCAATACGCATGGTATCGGCGAGCTGCGTCATGACCTTGATGGCACTTTCCGAGTTATGCCTGTCGATCAGGACCACGCCAGCGGACTCCATGACTCTGCCGAGAATGGGAATATCGCCGATCTCGCGCTTGCCTACGCCGACAATGTCGCGGCGCAACAAGCGCGAGACGATGACCAGGTCGACGTTGCTCTGATGATTGAAGATGAATACAGCCGGCCGATGCGAATAGAGATGCTGTTCGCCAACCGTCTTCAGGTTCAGTCCTATGAGTGCGCTCGCCGTATCGGCAAAGAGGGAGACCGAGAAATTCAACGCGTCGCGCCTGGATCCGGTCAGCGCCCAGATCGGAAAACCGGCAAGAAAAGATCCGATGAGGCTGACGGGCATCGCCGCGGAACGCAACAGCGTTGCGATTTCGGGTTGACCACGACTGCCAAACTTGCGTACCGGCCAGCCGCGCTTTTCTGCAATCGCAAGCAATCTATTGCCCGGATTTAATGGCCGCGGATTGCCGACACGTTCAAGCAACTGAATGTCGTCGTGACTGTCGGAATAGAAGTAACTCTTGTCGAGGTCAGCATTGAACCGTTCCGAAAGCAGTTCGGCGGCGGCGACTTTGCCCGGCCCAAAGCAGAGCGGTTGCAGGACCGCACCCGTAAATACGCCATCTTTGACTTCGAGTTCAGTGCACAAGACGTGTTCGATGCCAAGCTCGCGCGCCGCCGGCCGGACCTGGTAGGGCGTCGCCGAAGTAATAATTGCGACTGTGTGGCCCTTTTTGAGGTGCGCCTTTATGAGTGCGCGGGACTCGGGGTAGATCAGGCGGGCGATATGTGACTCAAATAATTCCTCGCCGAAATTCGCGTAGCTGTCTTCCCGTATGCCGCGCAGAAACTGGGTTGCAGCAACCATCATCCCCGAGAAGCCAAGGTCGCCGAGACCGAAACTCGCCATCGAGCTCAGGAGTTCCACGAGCTCACGTGGCGACAGGTGGCCGCGCCGCACTTGTTCCTTGATGAATGCCATCACCGAGT
Organism: Gammaproteobacteria bacterium; assembly: GCA_029881055.1. GTDB lineage: Bacteria > Pseudomonadota > Gammaproteobacteria > Steroidobacterales > Woeseiaceae > UBA1847. Next base: position 140 of record JAOUNH010000105.1, on the reverse strand, counting down.
AGCCGGAGATGATCGTGCCGTCGAAGTCAAAAAATGCGCCGATCTGGGGGCCGTCCGGCAGCCCCATGACTTCGGCAACGACGTCGTTGTGCGGCAACATGCGAATTCTCCTGTGGGCCGCGGATTCTACAGGTATTCGG
>JAOUNH010000274.1 GCA_029881055.1 Gammaproteobacteria bacterium | reverse complement strand
CCAGCGGCCCGGCGCATCCGGTTCCAGTCGAGGAACCGGCCGAGTCAGCCGAGCGCAATCTCGTGCCACTGCCCAGCCTGAACGACAGCGACAGTTATTTTCTCCTGGCGCTGGTCGATATTTTCGGTGCCGGACTTGAGTCCGTACTCGTGAACGAGGGGTTGATCGACAAAATCGTTGTAACGGTCGACAACCTGCCTCGCAAACACGTAGCCGAGAAAATCCGGCCGGTCAACAGGCTCAAAGGCGACTTCACCGTCGATGCGGCCGAAAGCGAAGATCAGTTCTACATGAGCGCCGACAGCTATGCTCGCTACGATGCCCTCGTCGAGCTGATCAGCACGGCCGACCTCGATGCTGTTGCTGACACGTATCGACGATTTTATCCCCTGTTCCAGGAGTCCTATGTAGGGCTCGGCTATCCGAACGCCTATTTCAATGATCGAGCGGTCGAAGTCATTGATCACCTGCTGCTGACGCCAACCCCGGACCAGCCAATCCTGCTGGTGCGGCCGCACGTACTGTATGAATATGCCGATCCGGAGCTCGCCGCATTGTCGAGCGGGCAGAAACTGCTGTTACGCATGGGTACTGAGCACGCAGAGAAAATGAAAGTCGTGCTGAGAGGGTTGCGGGCACGAATAGCAACCTGATAGCTGCGCGTACGCTTTAGTCGTCAGGAAACCCGGGTTACATCAGCGCCCAGGGACCGGAGCTTTTCCTCGAGGTGCTCGTAGCCACGATCCAGATGGTAGATTCGGTTCACACGGGTCTCCCCTTTCGCTACAAGCCCGGCCAGAATAAGGCTCGCGCTCGCGCGAAGATCGGTCGCCATAACCGGGGCGCCGCTCAGTCCACCACGACGACCACGCACGACTGCAACCTGTGACATCGGAGATATATCCGCACCGAGGCGCACCAGTTCCTGTACGTGCATGAAGCGATTTTCAAATATTCCTTCCGTTATTACCGACGTACCTTCTGCTTGTGTCATGAGAGCCATAAACTGCGCCTGCAGGTCGGTCGGAAACCCGGGATACGGTGCCGTGGAAATATCCGTCGCCTTCCAACTGTCGCAGGCGCTGATTGATATTGAAGTCTTGTCACTCGTCACTTTGAATCCGCAGGTGATGAGGTGCTCGATAAGTGATCGAAGGTGCTCCGGTTCGCAATTCTCGACCCTGACATCGCCACCGGTTATCGCCGCGGCGAGCAGCAGTGTTCCGGCTTCTATTCGATCCGCAACGATCGTGTGTCGCCCGGGCACAAGTTCATCGACACCTTCAATCGTTATAACGCTGGTGCCCTCACCGTCGATTCTGGCCCCCATCGTTTTCAGGTAACGCGCGAGATCGACGACCTCGGGTTCTTTCGCGGCGTTTTCGATAATCGTGGTGCCTTTGGCAAGGGTCGCCGCCATCAGCGCATTCTCGGTGCCGCCGACCGTCAATTTCTCAAACAGAATTCGATCACCCTTGAGCCGACCAGCTCGAGCAACGACGTAGCCCTCTTCGATGTCAATCTCCGCACCAAGACGGCGCATGGTCTCGACATGTAAATCAATCGGGCGCGAGCCAATGGCACAACCACCCGGCAAACTGACGCGCGCCTCACCGTAGCGCGCGAGCAGCGGCCCGAGACAAAGAATGCTGGCCCGCATCTTGCGTACAAGATCATAAGAGGCCTCAGCCTTGACCGGCGGCTTGACGATGACCCGCATCGAATGATCGTTGCGTTCGACGTCACAATTGAGCGCCGCGAGTAACAGTTCGGTCGAATCTATGTCGCGCAGAGCCGGTACGTTGTCAAAACGATGTACACCGTCCGCCAGCAGGGTTGAAAACAGGATAGGCAACGCTGCGTTTTTCGAGCCGCTCGTGCCGATCGTGCCAGACAATTTCTTACCGCCTACGACTACTATGGAGTCCACATCAATCCTCTTTCCCGGTTAACAAACTAACTCGATCCTTGCACTTCAATGTGGCAATGACGGAGAACAATAATGGCAAATCATGGCGTCACGGATTTTTCTCGTCCGAAATCCGGATCGAGCGGAATTATCGCAACCACTATGAACGAAGGAATGGTCACTGCCAGCACCCAGATAAAAAAGTTCTGGTAACCCAGCAACTCCTGGAACCAGCCACTGGCCATTCCAGGCAGCATCATGCCAAGCGCCATAAAGCCCGTGCAAATAGCAAAGTGCGCAGTACTGTGTGCGCCCCTCGATACATACAGCATATAAAGGGTATACGCCGCGAAGCCCAGCCCATAGCCAAATTGTTCAATACCGACTGCAACAGTTACCAGCAACACACTCTCCGGCTGTGCAAAGGCGAGCAGGACATAGACCAGGTTTGGCACATTTATCGCGGCAACCATCCACCAGAGCCAGTACCGCAGCCACTTGCGCGCCG
>JAOUNH010000273.1 GCA_029881055.1 Gammaproteobacteria bacterium | reverse complement strand
CTGCATGGCGATGGCTTCGTCGAGAGTCTCATAGGAAATCAGGTACAGGATCGGTCCGAACGTTTCCGTCTGCACGATATCCCAGTCGTTTTTGGCCACGGCGATAGCCGGCGTAATGAAATTGCCTGGCCGGTCGAGGCGCTCGCCGCCGCACAGGATCTCGCCACCCGCATCTGCGACCGCCTTGCACGCCGCTTTAACTCGCTCGATAGACGACGCGTCAATCAAAGGGCCCATCAAAGTGTCGGGCTTGAGCGGATCGCCAATCCGAATTTGGCCGTAAGCCTTTACGAGCGCTTGCTTGAGTTCATCGAATCGGGAGCTATGCGCGATGATGCGGCGCGTTGACGTACAACGTTGCCCGGCGGTGCCCACGGAGCCGAACACGATCGCGGGGACGACGAGATCCATGTTGGCGTGTTCGTCGACAATAATGGCGTTATTGCCACCCAGTTCCAGCAGACACTTGCCCATTCGCGCCGAAACATTTTCGCTGACCTTGCGGCCAACAGCACAGGAACCCGTGAACGACACCAGGTTGATGCGCCGGTCGTCGACAAATTTTTGTGCCAGCGCGTTGCTGCCGTCGTTGATCAGGAAAAATATGTCAGGCAAACCCATGCCGGCGAGGGCATCGCTGATGATTTTTTGCACGGCGACGCCGCACAACGGTGTTTTCGGGGACGGCTTCCAGATATTCACGTTGCCGCATACTGCTGCTATGCACGAGTTCCAGGCATATACCGCGACCGGGAAGTTGAACGCGGATATAGTGCCGACGATGCCAAGCGGGTGCCATTGTTCGTACATGCGATGTTGTGGCCGCTCCGAGTGCATCGTGCGTCCGTAAAGCATTCGGGATTGACCGACCGCGAAGTCCGCGATGTCGATCATCTCCTGCACTTCGCCATCGCCCTCGGCCTTGATCTTGCCCATTTCGAGCGACACGAGGCTGCCGAGAGCATCCTTGTGTTCGCGTAGCGCGTTGCCTATGCGGCGCACGGCTTCGCCGCGGACGGGAGCCGGTATCGCGCGCCAGGCCGCAAAAGATTGTTCTGCCGCCCGCACCACCTTTTCATATTCAGCCGGTGTGGTTGAGCGCACGCTCGCAATCAGCTCATTGGTGGCAGGATTGAAGGACTCGATAATTTCGGCGGATTTGTCGGCGCTGGATTTCGCGCCGATCCAGGTACCATCGTTGACGGCACCCAGGCCCAGTTGATCCAGAATTTGTTTCATCGTATTGCTCCTAAGTCGGCGCGCATTGTGCCAAGCTCGCCGCAGGCTTGCCAGTTCTGGCGGCCGCGCGCCGGAATCCAGATCGCTCAAAAAACACGCGCTTTTGCGGACGCAGTAACCACATATTGAAGTCGCTTGAATTAGACTTTCTAAACCTTTGATTACATGAGAAACTTTTGAGCCAACTTGTCGCCCGTGGCATAGTCCGCGCTGTTTGACCGGACGAAAGCCGGTCGCCCAACCAACAAAGAAGTTAATCAACTGTGAGCAGAACAATACCGAAAAGCGATTGGCATCCCGCAAGCTGGCAAGGCAAGGAGGCGTCGCAACAGGCGTCCTATCCTGACGCCGCGGCGCTGGAACAGGCAGTGGCGGATCTCAGCCGCCTTCCTCCGATTACAACGTCCTGGGAGGTAGACGCCCTCAAGGAGCATTTTGCCAGGGCCCAGCGCGGCGAAGCGTTTGTCCTGCAGGGCGGTGACTGTGCAGAGACCTATGAAGAATGCACGTCCGAGAACATCGTCGCGAAGCTGAAGATCCTGCTGCAAATGAGCCTCGTAATGATTTACGGGATGAAGAAGCCCGTCGTACGGGTCGGTCGCATGGCCGGGCAATATGCCAAGCCGCGGTCGGCGGACACCGAGACCCGGGACGGCGTGACCTTGCCGAGTTTTCGCGGTGACCTCGTCAATCGCAGCGGTTTCACGGCGGAGGAGCGCACCCCGGATCCGCAGATGATATTGCGCGGCTACGAACGCGCGGCACTGACGCTGAACTTTGTTCGCTCGCTGATCGATGGCGGATTCGCCGACCTGCACCATCCGGAGTACTGGGACCTGGACTGGGTAGGGCACTCATCCGCTGCGGCTGAATACCACAACATCGTGTCGTCAATCTCCGACTCGCTGGATTTCCTCGAGACCGTGTCGGGACGCCAGTTTCACCGCACGCAGCGCGCGGACATCTATGCGGCCCATGAGGGCCTGCATCTGCACTACGAGCAGGCTCAGACCCGTTACCTGGAGCGACGCAAGCGCTGGTACAACCTGACGACGCACTTCCCGTGGATCGGCATGCGTACGGCACAACTGGACGGCGCGCATATCGAGTTTTTCCGCGGCATTGCGAATCCTGTCGGTGTGAAGATCGGGCCGGGCATGACTCGCGAATGGCTGCAGGGCA
>JAOUNH010000007.1 GCA_029881055.1 Gammaproteobacteria bacterium | reverse complement strand
CGGCTGCGCACGGTGAGTTCAGCAAGGCCTGGGACTATGTGCTCGGACACATTCCCCCGGAAGAGGAACGTTGGCGCCGGTTCAATAACTTTTACATCAACAGCATTCGCTCTGTGGATGCTCAACTGACGACCGTTCTCCATGAGCTGGATGCTCTCGGCATGACGGACAATACGATCATCGTGTACACGGCCGATCACGGCGAAGCGGGTGGCGCCCATGGTCTGCGCGGCAAAGGTCCGTTTGCGTATAAAGAGACCTTCCACGTGCCGATGTACGTCGTGCACCCTGATGTGCGCGGCGGACAGACCTGCGGCGCGTTGACGTCGCATATCGATATCGCGCCGACGCTGCTCGCGATGGCCGGCGCGAATCAGACGCAGGTCGCCGAATTCGCGGGACGCGAGCTGCCAGGCAAGGATTTCGCTGTCCTGCTCAACGATCCACAGGGAGCCGACGTGCACGCCGTGCGCGATGCGGCGCTGTTCACCTACAGCGGGATTGCTTCGAACGATGGCGACCTGATGCCGTTCATCGCCAACGCCAAGGCCGCAGGTAAGGACCCGAAGGCCGAGATGGCGGCCACTGGCTTCCGCCCCAACCTGAAGAAGCGCGGTTCGGTGCGGTCTATGTCCAACGGCCGCTACACGTTCTCCCGCTATTTTTCGCCGACCGAGCACCACAAGCCGGCAAACCTCGACGAACTGTACGAGTACAACGATCTCGAGTTATACGATCGAGAAAAGGATCCCGGCGAGAATATCAACCTGGCAGCAGACAGGGCTACGAACGGAGATCTCGTGCTGGCTATGAACGCAAAGCTCGGGGCAATCATCGCTGCAGAGATCGGCGTTGATGACGGAAGCGAGCTGCCTGCCGTCGACGGAATCGACTGGGCGCTGCCTCAAGACAGGTTCGACTGAGGAGGCGCAGGCCAGGTCGGGGGTAACGCAATAAGCAGGACAAGCGTCGCTTACGTGTCATTTAGTAACCGGCCTGTTGTGCAAGCGTTTCACACCTAGGGGCTCTGGGGATCGGTCTCCGAAACAGCTCGGGAATGCACTTCGTCAAGTTAGATATACACTGCTATCGGACTAGCGAAATGTTGATGAATACGATCGAATATTAAGCGATGAATAGTCCTTTGCGAGGATTTGTTCAGCGGCACTATGAGGCCCCCCGCCTGATGCGGCTCGTTTGCGGCGAGCCTGCCAGTGTTCTTGAGATAGGTTGCGGTCAAGTGACCGGAGCCAGAATCATCAACGAACTGCTCAAACCGGAGAGGTACGTCGGCATCGATCTGGATCCGAGGCTCAGCCAGACCTGAGCGAGACGTAACTTGCCGATTTGCGAACGGGACATCATCCCGCTTTCTTTAGCTCTTCTCGCAGTATTCGCCTGAGCGTTCTGGCATCAACCGGACGCTGGCTAGTGCCGAGTGTTTCGCGTAGCGCTTCATTGATCAGCGTCTGATAGCCACGTCCACGCTCATCACCCAGCTCTCGAAAGGCTTCGATCACGTCGTCATCGAGATAGATCGTAATCCTCGTTTTGCCCTTGGGTTTTACCACCGGGCCGCGTTTCGCCTTGCTAAGGTCGTATTCCTTTCTCATAAGTTCTGCGTTCCGCCTTGGTTGCTGGTCGCGCGGAGATGACCCGGATATGTTCGCCTCTGTACGTGTATGCGATGGTCAGTACTCTGTTCAAGGCGTCACGACCAACCAGGACAAACCGCTCTTCTGCAATCGAGAACGGGTCCGGCATCGAAAGGGCAAACTCTTCATAGAAAGCAGGCTCCACGTCGGAAAAGCTGATCCCGTGCTTGCCGAGATTCGACTTCGCTTTGGCCGGATCCCATTCAATTCTCATGGAAGATATGCACAATATATGTATAAGTCAAGGTGAGCAGTCAAAACTCTATGCTCACTTAGGCGAAGGTGAGAGCTAACTCCCTGAAAAGCGGGTGTCGTTCAATGGTAGAACATCAGCTTCCCAAGCTGATGACGCACCAAACGAACGAGTTGTAGCGTTTTACCAAACAGCGAACATCGCCCAGTGATTTCGCTGCTTAGAGTAGGTGCGTATTTCCTGCAAACCCGGTTCATGCCCCGTTCTGTAACGCGACCCGGACCGACTGCCGACTTGCGACATGCGCGGGTACGATACTGGCAAGCACGGCGAGCAGTACAGCGAGCGCAAAGCTCGACGCAACGCCGAGCGGCGAGAAACGGAAGTCGAAAGGGTACTCCACTAGCGCCTGGCCGAAGAAATCAGACACTGTCGAGCTGACTGTGGCGGCCAGTAGAAGTGCGCACACCCACCCGACGACGGCAATCGTTACGGCCTCGCTGAAGAGAATCCGGCGGATTGCGGCCGGGGTACCGCCAATTGCTCGCAGTATTGCGAGTTCCCGACCCCTCTCCACGATGTTCGTAGAGACAGCCGAGGTCATGCCGAGGACGCTTACCAACAATACCAGCAGCGCGAGTACCAGGAGTGTCGTGATGATACTGTCCAGGTGGCCGCGGATGACGCGGCTCGCGACCTTGCCGGATTGCAGTCCGCGTATACGAACCTGTACCAGTTCGAAATGCGATTCCAAAAGCGCAGTGAGAGTGGCGAGATTTTTTTCCGTCGGCTCTTTCAGGCGTACGAAGCCGGCGTTTACCCGTTGGTCCTGATCATTCAGCTGTACGCGATAATCCGCATCGCGGATGTACATTGATGCCGGCCCGAATTCCTTGATGACGCCGATAACGGTCGTCGCCAGCTCCTGCCCGTTTACAGCGAGGAGAACAGGCGCACCAGGCACGAGTTCCGGCCGCGCTTGTTGTAGACGAAGATTGATGACGATGCCGTCGGCCTGCCCATCGCCAAACCAGTGCCCCGAGAGGACGTTGGGATTCATCATGTCGCTGTCGTCCGGTACGCGGAATAGCCGGACGTCTTCGTCCAGCGCCTCATTCGGGGAAATGATGTTCGCGCGCTCAATACGCCAGGTCTCGGCACGCTCGACAATCGGAAAAGCGCTCATCCACGCGACTCGGCTCGCATCGATCGGCTCCTCAAAACCGACCAGCACATCATAGCGTCGTGCAGCTTCCTCCGTTTCGGCCGTGTAGAGCAGTGACGAACGAGTATTCATTGCAACCATGAACACCAGCAGCCCGAGCCCCAGGGTCGCCGCAGTCATCAGAGTGCGCCGCGGTTTGCGAAATGCGTTGCGCAGCCCCATGCGCACGTCCAGTGCGAGCGGTGCCGTGATGCGATCGATACGGAGTGACTTATCCTGTTCGGGATTTGCCCCAAAATGCTGTAACGCATCCGTAACCGAGACGCGCGCCCAGTGGCGGACCGTAGGTAGCGCGGCAATTACCGGGAACAGGCTTGCTGCAATAACAAAGCTGGCGTAGGCAGACAGCGGCAGTTCCTCAGTCAGCAGCTCGAAGTTCAGCAGCGCCGCGAGCCAGCCAGATAGGACGAATCCGCTACGGACCGAGAAGGGCATGGCGATCGCGGCTGCGATGGCACCGACCAACATCATCTCGGTCGCGTAGATCAGCGTAATCTGCCGCGCGGATGCGCCGATGGCTTTGAGCACCCCTATCTGGCGCACCTGGTTCGTCAGAATACCGGCTATCAGGTCCACTACCAGGACGACGCTCATCAGCAGGGCGAGGATGCCGACACAGGAGATCAGCCACAGTATGGAATTCATCTGGAACTGATGTACATGCTTCGTGTGCGAGGGATAAGCGGTCTCAACCGTGACGTAGCCGAGCTTCGCCAATCGTGCTTTGAGCCGGGCCGCAGTATCGTGGATGGCGGCCTCGTTTTCATATCCGGGTGCTGGCGTGACCAGCAAGCGATCAGTAATCTTGGCGCCCCATTGTGCAACGGTGTCGCGTTCTGCATAGGCGTATATCGCCATCTCCATGCGTGATGGCGCCTGACGGGGATCGAACACGGTGCCGCTGATTGCGGCCATGACGTCCACACCGCCGGCAAGCTGTACCGGAATCGGCGCATCCTCAAAGCGCACGAATGGCGCCTCGGGATCGACAATAAGTTTGTTGTGGCCGACGCTCCCTGATTGCTCGCGTCTTTTTAAAACGTTGGCAAGAGGCAGGCCATCGCGCTCGACGATCATGGTGCCTGGTGGCGGAGGGAGAGTGCCATCCTCAGCAAATACCGTACCGACGCGCATGTCTTTGAAGTCCTCGACAACCCAGAGGACGAGCGCCAGCCAGCGGTCTGGTGCATATTGAATCCGGCCCGAGAGTTGCGGGCGGTTCTCGATCTCCTGTGCGCCCTCGATCGCACCGATACGCCTCACGTCAACCACGCCCCGCCCCTCGATGGTCATCGCGATGGCGGGCGGGTTGGTGCGCGTGAAATTGCCGGCGAGATCCTTGCTCAGTACCAGCCAGGCCACAGCCGCATTGCCAACACCCCAAAATCCGATGCACAAGCCGAGTATCGTCAGCAAGCTGCGGCCTTTGCGCTCGGTGAGGTCGCGCCAGATTTTTTTCCCGATGCTGTTAGCCATGCCCGTTGACCTCGTCCTTGACGAGCGCGCCATCGCGCAAAGTCAGCACACGGCTAAGTCGACCGAGCCTAGCGGTGTCGTGTGTTGCGACAATGACCAGGCGGCCGCCGTCCGCGCAATCTGCAAACAGGTCCATCGTGCGATCGCTGTTCTCGCAATCCAGGTTTCCGGTCGGCTCATCCGCGACCAGGATTGGTGGGTCGTTCGCAAGCGCGCGTGCGATTGCGACGCGCTGTTGCTCGCCGCCCGACAACCTCGACGGCGTCTTGCCCTTGTGACGCAGCACGCCGAACTGATCCAGTAGTTCGAGGGCGCGCTTGTGTCGCTCGGACCTATTGATCGTGCCGACGAGGTCCATCGCCAGCATGACGTTCTCGAATACCGTCAGCGTCGGAACCAGCTGAAAAAACTGGAATACGAAGCCGATCTTCTCGCCTCGGAAACTCGCGAGTTTCGTTTCCGACAGACCAGCCAGTCGTTCTCCGGCGACCCGGACTTCGCCGGATGAGGGGTGGTCCAGACCACTGATCAGATTAAGCAGCGTCGACTTGCCGCTCCCCGAAGGGCCGACCAAACCGATGAACTCGCCTGGCGTCATGTTCAGGGATAGTTCCCGCACAGCGTCGAACGGTCCGGCATGAGTCTCGTAACTCTTCGAGACGGAGTGCAGCTCAATGGTCATCACAATCTCCCGTTTGTGTGTTCCGGAAGATTGGATGCGAGAACTGCCAGAAACGCAGCAAGGAATCGCTTAATGTCGCCCTTTGTCGACGAGTGTCACTCGCCGTCGATGAATGGTGTCAGCCGGCCGGTACGATAGTCGATACGACTGCGCGATATCCGCGGCTGGACTGCACCAGGCATCCGCCCTCGAGGGTGATGTCGAACGCGCCGCCCGGTTTCGGCGAAACGCGCTCGATTTTCCGTATATTGACGATGGTCGAGCGGTGTATGCGCTTGAAAAGCTCGGGATCGAGCATCGATTCGAGGTTCGCCATCGTGTCTTTCTTGAGATAAATATTGGCCGCAGTGATCAGGTCGACGTAGTCGCCGTTGGCGCGGACGCAGACAATATCGTCCGCACGCAGCTGCCGGATTTCGCCGCGCTTCTCGACCTGGAAGACAGGCGAAGGGCGCGGTCCGTCCTCTGCAACAGGGCGCGCATGTAAAAGCGATTCACCCTTAAGCTGCAAATAGATCGCCGACCAGATCATAAACAACAGGGTGAAGTACAAAGTACCCGTGGAAATGATCTCAATAGGTACCGCGTGGATGCTGCGGCCGACCATCATGTACGTAATGGGATTGATAAGGACGGCGGTGACCAGCGCCGCAATAGCACTGAAGGCAGTCACCCACAAGAGTCGCCGTTGCTGCCGGGCAAACCAGTCGCTCCCGTACAAAAACATCATCCCGCCGCTGGCCAGCAACCCGACCACGAAAAAGTACGCGTAGCGCACGTACGTAACTTGGATGTGGTTTCGCGCATTGGGCCAGGAATTCACGAACAGTATTCCGGCAGCTAGCAGCCAGAACACTATGGTCATGAGAAAAAATCGGCGGGCGTTCATCGGTAGCTCGGAGTTTACACCGGACCGAACGTCCAAAGCCCATGGATGCGATGCGTGAGATTTGCGCGGATCGGTCTGCCTCTGGCCACCAGCTTATACAGGTACGGCCAAATGCTTAGCGATCAGGTGTCTGGCCGTTCGTTTTTGGCGTGCGTCAAAATGCCGCATCGATACCGAGCAGGATGTAATTCTCCTTGCTGAGATGGCCGGTGTAGTACGTGCCGGTCTGCGGCTCTTCGTCGAGCAGGTCGATATTCAATTCTATGACGCCCTTTACGTTGCGCATGAAATAGTAGGCGCTTGCTAGAGACACGGTGCGCATGTCGATGCCTTCATAGATTGTGTCGCTGTTCTTGAAATCGCCTGCATCGCTCAGGTTCAGTAGTGCGGAGAAAACCCATTTTTCGCTGTGCACATAGTCCACGCCTGCGAAGCCGCCGGTCCATTCGTAGTCCAGCGCAGGATCGAGGAAGCCTTCCCAGCGGTTCCACAGGACCTGCCCGAACCAGTACCAGCGATCGGCAATCCTGCCGGACGCATCGATGCCGGCAACGAGCTTGTCGGTGTCACGCGTTCCCGTCTCCGTCCCCGCCGGACCGGTGACGTTGAACTGTCCCCCGGACAAGCCGAAGAGTCCGACGGACACCGGGCCGATCTCTGTGCCGAGTCGGCCGAACACGCTCTTGCCGGAATCGTTGTCGAAGAGTTTGTCGGGGCGCCGGTAACCGGGACTGTTGAGATTGTAGTTACTCTCGATGCCGTTGCCGTTCACGAAACCGAGCGATACATCCAGCGGGCCGAACCCGCGGCCGAACAGCACGCCGCGGTCATAGGTGATACCGGCGAAGCGATAAGCCATGAAATCCTGGAAGGTCATGCGGATCTCGCGCGGAAACATGAGATCCGATACCTGGAACTGGCCGAGCATGGCGTCCACGCCGGAATTGAACAGGTCCGCATAGCTGAACCACGCGTCCTCAACGATGACTTCGGTGTTCGCGCCCTTTTCCGCAAATATCATGTAGAAGTAATAACTGATGTTGTCCGTGAGCGGTGCGCTGGAGAGCAGCTTCACCAGGTAGGGTGCCTGGAAATCGACGCTCGCATCTGCCTCGACCCCGCCGCTAATGGGGTCGATCGACTCGCCATCCCTGCCCTGGACATACGCCTGCACGCGCGCTGCCAGCGGCAGCGACGGCTGGAGTGCCAGCTGGTCGTCGCCGGTCTTGATCGTTTTGTCACGCCAGTTCGGCAGGCGGTAGTTCATGTCGCCGGCGAAAGTTGCACCGAATTCGTTCAGGCGCGGATAAGCCGCATGGCAAACGTTGCAACTCACACCATACTCGCGCGCGAAGGCGGGCATTGCGTCCGCCGGATTGCAGACCCCGAACAGTGTGAGCAGCAAGGGCAGGACGACAGCAAATCGTGAAAGAGCGGCACTCGACATGGCCGATACTCCTTTCGCAAAACGACACCGAAAGCCAATTAGACCGAGCGAGAGTAGCTCCGGCCATACGGGATTACCCGGACGCCGCGACGGTCACGATTGCTGGTCTTATGTGAGGCCTGCTTTCCTGAGCGGCAATTCACGTACTCGATTGCCAGAAGCCGCGAAATACGCGTTTACGATGGCCGGCGCGATAGGCGGAACCCCCGGCTCACCGACACCGCCCGGAGGTGCATCGGACTCCATGATATGGGTATGAATTTTAGCCGGCGTCTCACTCAATCGAATCATCGGATAGGAATCGAAATTGCCTTCTACTACAGCGCCATCTTTTGTCGTGAGTTCTCCGTGCAAAGTAAGGCTCATGCCGAATATTCCCGCTCCTTCCAGTTGTGCGTGAACGCGGTCCGGGTTGATGACGGTACCGGCATCGATCGCGATCCAGAGTTCGTTCACGACCAGCTTGCCATTTTCGTTCACGCTGACTTCCGCGACCGCGCCAACATAGGACACGAACGAGCGATGCACCGCGATACCCAGCCCGTGACCTTCGGGTAAATCGCGGCCCCACTTGGCCATGTCGGCGACCTGCCGGGCAACGGCGCTCAGGCGCCCGGTATCCACGGGGTGTTTGGCCAGGTCATGACCATAGTTCGTGTACTTCGCGGCATCTTTTGCCGGATCGATCTTTCGGGCCGGCCCGATAATCTCGAGCAAGTGCTCTTTCGGGTCCCGGCCTTTGGCGTGTGCCAGCTCATCGACAAAGCCGCAGGCACCGAAGGCGTGAAATACATTGCATACCGAGCGCAGCCAGCCAATCCGGAGATGAGCTTTCGCATCGCAGGTTTCGATGCGCATATTGGGCACGTCCCACGGAGCATCGAGCAAGCCAAGGTCGAGCTCGAAGTCGCTCGGGCCGGTCACACCCGGCGCGAAGGTTGAGGCAATCGACGGAAAGCTGCTGCGATGTAACCAACTCTGCGTTGTGCCGTTCTTGTCCATACCCGCACGGAAATACTGGGCGCTGGCGGAATGGAAATAGCCGTGCCGGATATCGTCCTCACGTGACCAGGCAACCATGACCGGCCGCCCCGTTTCACGAGCAAGCCAGGCGGCCTCTGCAATGAAGTCGGGTTTGGACTTGCGGCCGAACCCGCCGCCGAGCAACGTGATATTCACCGTCACTTGCTCCTTTGCGATTCCCAGCGTTTCTGCGACAGTGGCACGTGCCGTCTGCGGGTCCTGCGTTGCGGCCCACACCTCGCAGCTACCGTCCTCGTTGACAATAGCCGTCGCCGCCGGCGGCTCCATAGGTGCCTGTGCGAGATACGGCGTGTAGTAGACCGCCTCATGCTGGCTGTGTGTTTCAATATCCGCATCGCCGCGAATCAGAACGGTTGTGCCCGCAGCAGATGCCGAGGCAATCAAGTCTTCCCTGTACGCCTGGCTCTCGTGTTCCGCATTTGCGCCGCGGTCCCACTGTATCTCGAGCGCTTTGCGGCCCTCGGCAGCAGACCAGCTGTTGTCGGCCACTACCGCGATGCCGCCCTGAATGTTGAAGAGTGGCGGCGAGGTAGGCTCCGGCATCCGGATGACGTCCACGACACCCGCAATCGCTCGTGCAGCCGCATCCTCATACGACGTCACGGTACCGCCGAACGCAGGGCAGCGCTCGATTGACGCATACAACATGTTCGGTAACACCGTGTCGGTCCCGTACCTGGCGCCACCGGTCGTGAACGCCCGTCCGTCAATCGTATCCATCGGCTTGCCGATATAGCGATAGTCCTTTCGCGCTTTGAACGCGGCGCTTTCCGGCTGAGGCATGCCATAGGCGGTTTCGACGAGTTCGCCGTAGCCAGCCGTCTTGCCACTACCTTCATGGTGCACGGCGTGCTCGCGTGCCACACATTCGCTTGCCGGAACGGCCCACATTTGCGCCGCTGCCGCGACCATCATGTCGCGTCCGGTTGCGCCAGCGTTTCTCAGCAAGTCGAATTGATTACGAATACTTGTAGAACCATCGGTATTCTGGTCCCCATATTTCTCGTGACCAATAGCCTGGATGACTTCGACCTTGTCCCAGTCGGCCTCCAGCTCATCAGCAATAACCTGTAGCAATGACGTGCGAATGCCCTGGCCCATCTCGGAACGGTGGCAATAGATCTCGACGATGCCGTCGTTGCGTATATTGACGTAGACGTTCGGTGCGACTGACGCGGTTGCCTTCGCGGCCGGACCGACAGCTACTTCTTCCGGCTGGCAGGCACTGGCGAAAGTTAAAGCGAATACGAGGCCTCCACCAGCGTGGCCCGTACGCTTCATGAATTCCCTGCGACTGATCTTCCGAAGTTCGCTCATGATTTGTCCTCCGCAGCACGGTGTATCGCCTTGCGAATTCTCGTGTAGGTCCCGCATCGGCAGATGTTGCCACTCATCGCCTGGTCGATATCGGCATCGGTGGGATTCGGGATGCGCGCAAGGAGTCCGACCGCCGTCATTATCTGCCCAGGTTGACAGTAGCCACACTGAGCGACGTTCAGATCCCGCCATGCGACCTGCACCGGGTGATTGCCGTCCGTGCTCAAGCCCTCGATCGTCGTAATTTTGGTGCCAACGGCCGCCGATACCGGAAGAACGCAGGATCGCACGGGCTGTCCATCGACGTGGACGGTACAGCTTCCACAAAGCCCTTTGCCGCAACCGTACTTGGTGCCGGTCAACCCGGCAATCTCACGGATTGCCCACAATAGCGGCATGGCAGGATCCGCATCCAGACTCACGCTCTTGCCGTTCAGTTCGAAATCGATAGCCATAGCAATATCCTGCTGTTTTGGTGGACTCCTTAGATAATAGCTCAGATAATTCCACTTTGGGTCGGCTGGTTTCAAGCGATGCATTCGCCGATCGCGTTCCTTTGCGGAGCTGAGTGTCGCGGCACGCGCCTGTTGTGTGGGAGCGAACATGCAACCCCCAAACTAACGTAACTCTGCCAGCATTCTTCGCGCCGACTCGCGGATCGACTCGTCATTGCCGAGTTGCACGGCGTTCTCGAGTGCGCTTCTGGCCAGCTCTGTATTGCCGAGCTGACTGTTTACGTATCCCAGCGTCAGCCAGATTCTCTGGTGTTGCGGATCTGCGGCCACGCCATCGTTGAGTGTGCGGAGGGACTCCTCCGCTCGGCCGAGATAGAACAAGGTGAGCCCCAAATTGTTATGGAGTTCCGCATCGCCCGGGCTGAGCGCCAACAGTTGTTCATACAGGTGCGCAGCCTGTGCGTACTGCCCGTTGGCGAAAAATTCCTCCGCCTGCCGATAGATCGCGACCGGGTCGTCGGTCGTGGTCATCGCAGGGGCCGGCGATGTCAGTCGTGATATCTCCGCTGCCGTGATGCCTTGAGACAAGACGGGCGCCGGGCCGCCTGTTAGCGATGGATGGGCGCTCACTGTGGCCGCGTCCTGCATATAGTAGTCGCGCGTAATCGCAAAGACCGCCAGGCCGAAGACAATCTGGAATACGGCCAACGACATCCAGAACCGTGTGTCACGAGTCATGGCTTTGCCTGCTTGTCGGCGACGTACGCCGCCACGAGGTCCCGAACCGCGGCGGCTTTCGACGAATGTAGCGATTTTTCCGGCCATGTCATCGGTCCTCCTGAGAACAGGTTGGATACAATAACACGAGGCTGGTACGGGCTATCTGCCCAGGGCGTTCTCAGCTCGGGCCAGCCATTCGTGGCACCGCCGTTCGTGACAGTTTGTTACAGAACGGCCGGACCAATTCCATTAAACTGTGAGTATTCACTGCACGATAGCTGTAATAAAGACTGTCTGCGAGCGGATTCCGGCGTCCGAACCTGAATATGGCCGGTTACCAGGGATATATGAAAAATCGGTCATTCTTTGATGTTTCGATGCTGGCTGCCGCATTTTTGATGTTGCAGGCCTGCGGCGACGACACGCGGCAAACGCAGCGCGCGGTCGACCGGACCGTGCCGGTTGTCGTGGCTCCCCTGCAGTTCGATCGCGCCAGCACGCGGCTGGAAGCCGTCGGGACCTCGCGCGCACTGCAGTCCATCGAATTGCACCCTGCAACGTCAGGCGAAGTTATTGCGGTCAATTTCCAGCCCGGCCAGCAAGTGTCTGCAGGCGATGTGCTGGTCGAACTCGAGCGTCGCGACGAGGAACTTGCGCTGTCTCTCGCCGAAATTCAGCTGGAGGATGCCGAGCGGCTATACGACCGCTACCAGCGAACGGGTAGCAGCGGCGCCGTGCTGCCGACGGAGACGGACGCCGCCAGAACCGCGGTTGAAGCCGCGCGCATTCAGGTCGAGCGCGCCCGCGTGGCGCTCGAATACCGCACGATAGAAGCGCCGTTCGACGGCTATGTCGGCATTACCGACGTCGATCGCGGCGACCGGATCAATCCGGATACCGTCATCACGACGCTCGACAATCGCGACTCGCTGCTCGTCAGTTTCAACGTCCCGGAAGCGCTGGTCGGCGAAGTGGCCGTGGGCGACGATGTCAGCGTTTCGACCTGGAACAGTCGTGGCTCGACAGCGATCGGGCGTGTGGTCGACATCGGCAGTCGCATCGATCCGGCGACACGCACGTTCGAAGCACGCGCCAGTGTCGACAACAAAACCGACGAGCTGCGACCCGGCATGAGTTTCCGTGTGTCGATGAATCTCGAAGGAACAGCCTATCCCGTCATCACCGAAACCGCTGTTCAGTGGGGCGCGGACGGCGCCTACATCTGGGCCGTCGTCGACAAGCGGGCGCACCGCGTGCCCGTCAATGTCGTCCAGCGACAGCAGGGCGTCGTGCTTGTTGATGCGCCGCTTGAGGCGGGAGAACTCGTCGTTGTCGAAGGGATCCAGCGATTGCGCGACGGGCTCGAAGTCGATTACGAGCCGCCGTCGCTGGCCGACGAGCCGCACAGCGACTGAGGCGACAAGGATGACTCGCCGCAAGGACATAGACGAAAGTCCCAACGCCGTGCCGGGCGTTGACATCAACGACCTGCCGAGCCTCAGCATACGCCGGCCGGTACTGGTGCTGGTACTCAACCTGTTAATCCTGCTGGCCGGTATTGCGGCTATCCTCGCCGTCGAGACCCGCGAATTGCCGGACGTCGACCGGCCGATCGTCAGTGTGCGCGCCGAGTATCCGGGTGCGTCGCCTGAAACTATGGACGCGGAAGTTATCAGCGTCATTGAAGGCGCAGTAGCACGTGTCTCGGGTATCCAGAACATCCGCTCCTCCTCCGAGGAAAACGCGGGACGCATGCGCATCGAGTTCCGGCCGGATGTGAACCTCGACAGTGCGGCATCTGACGTGCGCGAAGCAGTCAACCGCATTGCTCGAGAACTGCCCGACCGCCTTGAGCAAGTCATCGTCGTCAAGGCGGATAACGACTCCGAAGCAATCGTCAACATCGCGGTAAGAAGCGACGTCCTTATAGAAGAAGAACTGACGCGTATCGTCGAAAAGGACATTATTCCGGAGCTGATCTCGATCGACGGCGTCGCCGACGTGCGCCCTTTTGGCAACCGCAAGCGCATGCTGCGGGTTGTTGTCGACCCGCTGCGCCTGACCAGCTACGGACTTTCGGTAACCGACGTTGCAACGACGTTGCGCCTGGTGCCGTTCGACGTACCGGCCGGCAGCTTCCGCTCCGAAGACCAGGAACTGATCGTGCGTGCTGATGCTTCAGTGGTTTCCGCAGCGCAGATTGCCGACATCATCATCCGGGACTCGATACGCATTGGCGACATCGCCAACGTCTACTTCGGGCCGGAAGACGCAGAGGCCTATACGCGGCTCAACGGGCAGTCCGTGATCGGGCTCGGCGTCATTCGCCAGGCAAAAGCAAATACAGTGCGAATCTCGGACGGAGTGCATGCAGTCGTCGACCGCATCAACGCGCGCGTCAACAACCTCGAACTCACGATCACCGACGACCAGGCCATATTCGTCCGCAGTTCAATTACCGAAGTATTGATCACGCTGTCGATCACCATTGCCATTGTCATCGCAACGATCTGGTTGTTCATGGGATCACTGCGGGCAACACTGGTGCCGAGTATTGCCATACCGGTGGCACTCATCGGTACCGTGGCTGCCATCTGGCTGGCGGGATTCTCGATTAACATCCTGACCTTGCTCGCACTGGTGCTGGCGACCGGCCTCGTTGTCGACGACGCCATCGTTGTGCTCGAAAACATCCAGCGACGTCGCGCGCAGGGACTCGGCGCTCGCGCGGCGGCCGTGCTCGGAACGCGCCAGGTTTTTTTCGCAGTCGTTACAACAACCGCGGTGCTCATATCCGTGTTCGTGCCGATCGCGTTCCTGCCCAGTACCGCGGGGCGATTGTTCCGCGAGTTCGGCGTGGTGCTGGCGATTGCCGTCGCCATCTCGAGTTTCGTGTCGCTGTCGCTGGTTCCGGCGGCGGCATCGCGATTGCCGGCAGCGGGCGATGGCAGTCGTTTCAACCGGGCAGCGGCGAAGTTCGGTAACAGCCTTCGCAATTTCTATGCGAGCTCTCTGTCGAAAATGCTTGATCGGCCCTGGATCCCGCTGCTGGTCGCACTGGTATTCGCCGCCGGCGCCGCCTTGCTCTACCAGCAACTCGATCGCGTGTTAATCCCGCCCGAAGACCGTGGCGTGGTCAATGTGGATGCCGCCGGCCCGGACGGCACCGGCATCGGCTACATGAACCGGCAAACGCAAAAGATCGAGGACATCCTGCAGCCGCTCGTCGACAGTGGTGAAGCAAGTTCGCTGTTTACGATCGTGGGCACCTGGGATCCAAACCGGAGCCGCGTGACCGTGCCGCTGGTGGACTGGGACGACCGCCAGCGCAGTCAGCAGGAAATCGCCGCGTCGCTTGAAGAGCCGCTGTCGCGCATCCCGGGCGCGCGCGTGTCCGTGTCCGGCAGCAACAGCCTGAACCTGCATCGTTCCGGCGGCGAACTCGAAGTGGCGCTGGTCGGCAATGACTACTACACGATTTTCGAAGCCGCCAAAATTCTTGCCGCAAATATCGAAGACCGGCTCCCTGATCTCAGTGATCCGCGCATTTCCTACGATCCGACGCAGCCGCAGTTGTCCGTTGATATCGACCGGCGTCGCGCGTCCGATCTCGGCATCGACCTCGACAACCTGGCGGCAACGCTGCGCGCGATGATCGACGGCGACGAACTCGTCGACCTGAATGTCGAGGACGAAGCTGTGCCGATACTTCTCGAATCATCGAGCGGCGACATCAACGATCCGTCCGATCTCGTCAACCTGTACGTCAGCACCAATTCCGGGCAGCTTGTGCCCTTATCGAGTGTCGTGACACTGAGCGAGCAGGGCGTCGCGACGCAACTTGATCGCCATGCGCAACGACGTGCGATCGAGGTCAGCATTCAGTTGCCGCCGAATTTCCCGTTGCAGACGGCCGTCGACGATCTGCGTGCGCTGGCTGACGAAGTGTTGCCGTCAAATGTGTCGATGATATTGCTCGGCGAGGCGGCGACGCTCGAGGAAACCTCGCGTGAAGTTGCTTTTACTTATGCGATTGCGCTCGCCGTCATCTTCCTCGTGCTCGCGGCGCAGTTCGAAGGATTCACGAGCGCGGTGGTCGTGACACTCATCGTGCCTTTCGGTGTTGCTGCGGCAATCTACGCTTTGTTCCTGACTGGCACGTCGATCAATATCTATTCGCAGATCGGGCTCGTGCTGCTGATCGGATTGATGGCGAAAAACAGCGTGCTGCTCGTCGAATTTGCCGACCAGCTGCGCGATCGCGGCTACGGCATTCGCGAGGCCATCGAAACCGGCGCAACAGTGCGGCTGCGGCCGGTCGCGATGACCATGATTTCGACCATCCTCGGCGGGCTGCCGCTGATTCTGAGCGACGGTGCGGGCGCCGAGGCGCGTTCGTCGATCGGCTGGGTTGTGTTTGGCGGACTCGGTATCGCCGCGTTGTTCACGCTTTACCTGACGCCCATGCTGTACCTCATGCTGGCGCGCTTCTCCGCCGCCCGCGCAGAGGAATCCTCGCGGCTTGCCGATGAGCTGCAACAGGCGCGGGGAATTGCGGATACGGCGAGCAACTGAAACTGAGGGAGAACACTTGTGAGCTATATCGATGGATTCGTGATCGCCGTGCCGACCGCGAACAAGCAACGATTCATTGAGCACGCCGGAATGGCCAAACTGATGGAGATGATGAACGATCCGTCGAAGCTTGATCCGCCTATGGATCCGGAAAAGAACCCGATGCCGTTCGACGGCAAGCGGCTGATCTTCGGCGGCTTCGCCCCGGTGGTAAGCCTGCAGAAATAGTGGGGTCCGGAACCCGGCTGATCCTGCGAAAACACATGAACGAATCCGAATTCGAAGCCGTCATCGCCGAGACCCTGGCAGCATTACCAGAGTGGGTTCGCGAGGCCATGCATAACGTCAGCGTGCTGGTCGAAGAAGTGGCCAATGAAGATCTCGATCCGGAAGGCGAGGGCTTGCTGGGCCTGTACACCGGCGTACCGCTCACCGAGCGCGAATCAGATAACGCCGGGGAGCTGCCCGACGTCATTTACGTGTTTCGAAAGCCGCACCTCGAGCTTGGCCTGGCCAGCGTTGCACTGCGCGAAGAAATCGCGAAAACGCTGATACACGAAATCGCCCACTATTTCGGCATCGATGACGACCATCTCGACGACATCGGCTGGGGCTAGGCTTCGGCTGGATCGTTGATATCAGGAGATGATGAACGCTCCGTCGATAGCTCATCTCCTAGTCGCGCCGCAATACACCGGTCAGCGTCAAGACGACAACGGCGGCAAGGCCCGCGCCGGCGATGACATACAGACTGTTCAACATCAACCACAACCAGCGTAGCGGACCCACCGGCATGAAGCGGCAACGCAGGTCCTGGCCGAGGTCGATCACGGGCATGGCGGCATCCAGCGCATAGTGCAGGGGATCGAACCCCGGGCAGCCATTCTCGGTTGTGAGTGTCGCCAGACCGAAGGCGAAGTCGTAGGTTGCCGTTTCGGGCGCGTTTTCGACCGGCACGAAGGATTGCCCAAACACAAACAGTGCCGACGAGTACATCAGCGAACCGAGCAGGACGAATATCAGGAATGACATGATGGCACGACTGGTCGAATAACCGTGGTGGCTGATCAGCATCAGCAGGCGCGGAAAGATGCGGTTCCAGGGTTTATCGACGCGTGCCGCGAGTCGCATGCGGATCTTTTCAACCGCGATCGCATCGGCCTCCCGCGTCTGGCCATGCTGGCGCAGGACACGACTCAACTGTTCGTAAGGCTGTGGCCGGAAGCTGCCCGCGTTGGGCCGGCCGTTCGGAAACTGGTTGCGCAGCCAGGCAATGCTCTCTTTGACAACGTCACCGCGGCCGACGTGGCGGATACGAGAGTAGGTGGTGCCATCGAGATCGAGAAAGCCGGGCGCAGGCCAGCCGGTCGCGACCTCGTCGAGGATAGTGTTCACCTGTGCGCCGGTCAGCAGCAACCATCCCCTGACCGGTTCCGGAATGCGGTGCAGGGCTGCGTCCCCGGATTGCAGCGCGCCAATATTTCGCAGTGCGAGCGCGTTGGAAATGCGCGTCTGCCGCAGGTTTGCCATCACCGGCCCGCCGGTTGTGAGCAGGCCCTTGTAGTCCGGGCCCGGCGCCAGGCGGGCGTTGGTCAGGAAGAAACTGCCGCCGATGATTGCCGTGAGGAAATTGATTCTGCCGCTGGCCTCGAACAGGTGATGGGGCTCGTCACTGGATGTCAGCGTCACGGTTTCCACTTTCAGGTCCTCGCAGTGCAACGCGCGACCGCGGGGGTTGGTCAGCCGGGCGCCGTCGCAAACGAGGTCGCCGGTAATCTGTGCAGCTACGAACGCGACTTCACCGATCGCCTCGGAGCGAAAGCCACCCGCGGGTTGTAGACTGACATTGCCGCCGACGATCATTGAGCGGGCGCTCAGCGCAGCCTGGTCCCGACCATCCATCAGGGCACCCGCCAGCGTGACATCGCCGTCGACTTTCGCGCCGTCTAGCCGGATCGTGCCCGCGGCAGTGAAGCGGGATCCCGGCGTAGAACTGAGCACCAGGCGGCCACCAATTCGGGCATTGCTGAGATGGATTGAGCCGGTGCCGACCTGGCTTAACTCTGATTCGTAGTCGCTGACACCGGAGAATTGCGAACCTGAAAGATCGAGATCCGCCCGCACACGCAGGCTTGCCCCGATGAAAGCCGGCAAGGTGCACTCAACGAAACGCAACACCAGGAACTCGGCACCACTAAGATCGACCGGTGCATCGAAACTACATGAGCGGAACTGCAATGCCGTGTCGCCGTGCCGGACGCCAGTCGGTGGCCGCAACGCTCCAACGATATCGGCGCCGTGTATGCGCAAAGGGCAGCACAGTTCTCCGTGCGATGCATGCGAGCCGGAAATCAGCGCTTGCAGAAATTCAGCACGAAGCACCCGTTCAGGTGCGGGCAGTGACGAGAAATCAGCTACCTGCCGGGCGTCGATGGCTTCCAGCACACGGCGTTCCGCCTGTACCGAAAATGGTGGCTGTTCGCCGGATGATTTGGCCATAACAAGCTCGCGCGCCAAAGTGCTGTACAGGCGCTAATCATGACACAGGCAGAATCGGGTTGCGCTGTCAGGGGCGCTCAGTCGAGGGGAAACCCCGCATTGGCAAGCAACGTAGCGGTATTGCGAAAATCGTCCCGATCATTGTATGAGACTACGACTGAAAAATTGCCGACGTCCTTGCGGAACCAGTCCAGCTTCAGCGACGGGGAGCGCTGCTCCAGGCCATCGACAAACGCCGCTGCGCGATAGGGCTCGGCAAAAGAGACGAGCACCGTTCGTCCAAGCTCGGAATAGAGTCGTTCACTCGGTGAACGGGTCGATTTCCTGTCGCCGAGGACGTAGTTCAGGTGCCGGTAAATGTAGTCGCTGTACCAGAGCGCCCCTGAGGGTATGTTGTCCGTGTCTTTTGAAATGCGATCGGGACCGTAGTTATAGGCGGCAAGCGCGAGGTGCAAGTTACCGTCGAACTGCCTGATCAGTTCCTTCAGGTATCGCGCGCCAGCATCAATGTTTGTGCACGGGTCGTAAAGTTGAGTCAGGCGATAAATGCCGAGATGGTTTGCGGTGGTAGGCCAGAGGATCTGCATGACGCCATGTGCGTTCGCTTTTGAGCGCGCCGTCGCCTCAAAATCGCTTTCACCGCGTGCAACCGCAAGCAACAGGGTTTCCGGCAGATCGTGCGCTGCTGCCGCTGCCTTGAAGCAGCTTGTATAAGGAAAGCGAAGACCGGGTGCGATACCGGTATCGTTATCCAGGTAATGCTTCCACGCCGCGTCCGGATCGGCTGTCGTGGTCCTCGCGGCGAACGTGCTGGCGCTTGCGGCAACAAGAAATACCAGTAAAGCCCGATGCACTAAGTGCCTCATGAGTCCGGCAGCTCGAGACCCGTCGCGTCGGATATGACGGCCAGCTTCGTACGCCGTTCTTCGTCGTCAAAATAGGAAAACGCAACTTCGTAGACACCGGACTTAACCTTGACGACTCGATAATCGAGACCCGTCACTTCCTCGAGCCGGGAAACAAATCCGCTGGCGGCAATCTGGCTGCGAAATGGATTCCAGAACGAATACCATTGCGGACTTTGTTCCACTGCCAGGGCAGTTGATATCTGCATTGATTGTTCCGCCGGCTGCAAGTCAGCGCGATCCGCATCATTTGTGGCGTGATCCGGCAGTACTTCGGTTTGCACCCCCGTTTGCAGTTCGCTGGCGTCAGTATCGGTGACTACCGCAGGCGTCACCTGGCCTGCTCTCTGCGCATCGACTTTCCTGGCCATCAGCTTTTCGACGGCCTCGTCGAAGCGCTGCTGGTCAATTTCCGAACTCTGACTGTGGAATTCAGGAAGTCCCGTGACCAGCAAAATGACGGCGATGGAGATCGCTGAGCCGATGAGAAAACCTAGTAATCTGAACATTGGACCGACCTCAGTAGACGTTGCGGACACGCACCGCACGCCAGTCAATCGCCTGTTCCCAGCGCCCGGAGATTGCCGCGAATTTTTCCAGCCAGGCCTTGAGTTCGGTGCCTTCAAGTCCCTGGCGCACAGACGAAGTGCAGCGTTTCGGCAATGTGGCAATGTGCTTCGATATCGCGCGGGCCGCCCTGGAATCCGTTACTGCAATGGCGTAGTAAGTGTCCTGATCCGGTGAGAGCTGCCAGCCGTCGGTTGCGGTCCAGGAGGCGGACATCAACGTATCGGCGGGCAACGGGTAGCGAAACTGATCGCCCTCAAGTGCAATTTTTGCATCGGTGCGATCACGGCAGTCTTTGTCGGCAAGGCGCACCAGGCCGTTATTCAGTTGGTGATTCAGGAAAAACAGTATTGCGTCGTCGGCTGTGTCGACCTGCAGTGCGAAACACTCGCTGGACGAATAGCGGCTGTCGAACATGCCGGAATTCTGGCGCTGAAACGTGGGTGCCTGGCATGCGTTTTTGTCGCGAAGTGCAACAATGCTGAAATTGTCGACAAATTGCTCGGACGTTCTCGCAAGTGCGACCGTCACCGTGGGAATCAAGGCGGCATTGGAGTACTTGTCGGTGACGCGAATATAAGCACTCGCGCTCAGAGTCGGAAGTGAAGGATCAGTGTCTTTCGGCCTGATCGTAATCCAGTATTGGTAGAGCTCATTGGCGATCAGGTGCGCCTTGCCTTCTATGACCGAATTTGCATCGGCATCCGAAGCCGCAAACTGCAGGGCCCGGAATTCGGCGAGGTTGTTACTGACGAGTTCCAGCATGGCCCCGTCGGCATTAGCGTCCGGCTTGCCCGGCAGCCCCGCAACAACGTACTCGCCGGATGTCTGACGCAGCAGGGAACACGCAAGCTCGTGCGCCAGGTGCGCGGCAAGCAGGTCGAACTGCGATTCGCTATACGGGGCGCCGCGTGCGCCGCGCAGAGTCGGGTCGGCGACCAGGTGATCCAGTTGACGTCGCTGACTGGCATCCAGGTAACCACGCCACGAGCGCGTAAAACCGGCCACCCAGCTTTGATCTTCGATATCGAGTGCCC
Source organism: Gammaproteobacteria bacterium (assembly GCA_029881055.1). GTDB lineage: Bacteria > Pseudomonadota > Gammaproteobacteria > Steroidobacterales > Woeseiaceae > UBA1847. The sequence goes on along the minus strand of JAOUNH010000007.1, from coordinate 13,379 downwards.
GAATGTCGATGCTGACCAGGCCGCGTTGCTCGGCAATGACATTCACGCCGATGTAGTAGTGCACTCTGTCCTTCGTGCAATCCAGGTGGCCTGCTTCGGTGGCGGACAGGGTATCGTGTTGCAATACAACTCGCAGTCCCGGTTCGTTCGCCACGGCATCTCGCATACGGTCGCGAATTTTCAGGGCGAGTTCGCTGGCGGCGGACTGCGGGTTTTCGCCCGACAACACGACAAAACGAATGGACTCATTACGAAAGCGCGCTTGCGACGTCAGTTGCTCAGCTACGTAAGGTGTCAGGTCACGGGCTATCCACTGCTCGAGATCCGCCTCGAATGAAGCACCGTGAGCCGAAACCGCAAGTATGCTTGTGACGGTGAGCACGAATGTTTGTCGCCAACCCAGCATCTCATTGCCTCAGGTTGATGTCGCCACTGGCGGCGATAATCAGTGAGCCGCCGGTCTCGGCACCCAGGTAGTCATTCAGGTCGCGTGACATTTTCGCCGGCAGTGTCACGCCCCACCGAATGTCCGGAGCGCCGTTGCTACGCCGGTACGCGCCCAGCACTGCTTCGGGGACCGTTGCACTGTCCATTTCATGAAACTGGCCGGGAATCGATGCCGGCCAGAAACTGATCGCGTTTCCATCGATTGACAGGCGAAATGCACTATCGGCTCCGATGGCATAAAACCCGACGACCTGTTGCTCTACCAGCCGCGTCAGCGCCGTATCGTTTTCGAATCGCAGGGTGAAACCAATCTCGGCAGGGTCCGCTGCTTGCGTTGGTGCTTCGGCAACAGGCGGAGGTGCAGTCACGCTTGCCGATGGCGCAGGCTCGGGTGTTTCGGTGACCGGTGATGGACGCGGTCGCGATAAAGAAACAGCCGCTGTCGGTAATTCATGCTGGATGCGTTTGGGCCTGACCAATGCGCTGACTTCTTCTGCAGGAGCTATTTCTGTAACCGCCTCGTTTACGACCGGCGTGACCTCCTGCTTTGGTGCCGGTTCGTCCGCGGCGGGGGACAACGGTATGCTTTGCACCAGCGCAAAAATGGCTACCAGGCACAGCGACAATATCGCCATGAAACGCATGACATCGGTTTGTAATTCCGCTGCACCGCCTGCGTCGGCGTCACCGCCGCGATTCAACGGGTAAAACAGCGGGGAGCGCATCACGACGGCTCTTCCGTTGTGGCGCTGGCAGCCGAGTCATTGTCCTTCGGTGTGCACAGGCGTTTCTCAATGCGCTCGAGCGATTCGCGCATGCTCGAAGTATCGACGCGGGCAGCCCTGTCGTAACGCTGTTGTAATCGTGTACCGATGGCTACGGATTTGTAGACGCGCATCAGGTAGCCACCAACACCGCCGAAGATCGTGGTCGAGAGTGCAAGCAAAATTCCGCCGTCCACCATTCTTTGCAGGACAGCAAAGGCGCCTTGTTGAATCGTCGAGTCAGGATCGCCCAACGCGAAAAGCAGCGCACTGCGCATGCCGATAGCCGTCCAGATGACTCCGGTGCCAAAGAACAGCGTCGTCCACATATCCGTCAGATGGTCGAGTTGTACGATCTCGTCAATCGGCCGTTCGCTGTCGAGACGCGCGCGCAAACGGCGCAGGCTGACAACGTAAGCAACGAGGATCGCGGCGAATACCGGTATCGACATGCCCAGATTCGCGAAGGCCCAGTCGAGCCACGGATCGATACTCGGCAGTCGATCGGGCGAGAAGGAAACGAAGTCATTGCGCCGCATAAGATAGAGCGCAGAGCCGGCGCCGACCGCGGAACCAAACATGCCCACGGTCAGACCTTCCATGAAACCAGCGCTCCGCCCGGCGGAAATCATCGTGCAGTACCTATTGGCCGGCGGAACAGGCTGTACAGGTAGCCTCAAGCACAAGCTCGACTTCCTGGTAAAGCTCGTCCGCGCGGTAGTAGCCGGCATTGTCCATGCTCACTTTCAGCAGGCCGCGTTCCTTGTCGGAAAGTTCGCGTTGCATATCGAGCATGACCTTGCCGCGCCGTGGGCAGGTGTGTGAACAATTGTTGTAGTCGCTCTGCAGTGAAACGAACTTCACGTTGAAGTAACGATTGTAGTAGTCGCGTGCCTGGCGCTGGCTGAGAATACCCTCGTCGCTGGCCCAGACGAGGAAGTCGCTGAACAAGCGCTTGTTTTCATGCTTCGGGTTGCCCTCGGCGATCTCCAGCAAATCATCGTAGTAGGCCTCGAAGTGCGCGGAGCATCCGGCAACCAGGCTTTCCTTTACGTCGCCGATCGCGGCGTCGAGGTTCTTCGTTTGTGGGCCGTCACAGGGCGGCGGTGAGCTGGCGCAGGACGCAAGCAACATGCCGCCTGTCATCAGTAAAGCCAGCGCTCGAACGATTGAGTAATTGAAGTTCATTTCATTTCTCCGGGAATCAGTTTTCCAGCGGGCTGCGATAGGCCTGTTCAATACTGCCAGGCGGTGGTCCTGCGACCTGCACCTGCGATGCCTCATCGCCGAACAGGATCGACTTCACACCGCCGACAACCTCCATCATCTCCGGCGTAATCGTGCCGAATGACTGGTTAAGCTGTTCGATAAGGGTCGCGCGTGCGATTTCCTCGCGCGTACGGGCGATCAGGACGCTTGTCTCATCCATGTCGAGATAAATGTCGGACGCGAGGACGGCAAGGGACTGGTCCGTCTGGCTGCTTGAAGACGCGACCAGCTGGTAGTACTGGCGAAACCTCTCGCTCAGCCGCATGCCGGACTTGCCGCGCATGGATGGCGTCGCGGCGGCGGACTCCGCCTGCGGATTTCCGCCCAGGAGGGTTTCCTGCAAAGTCCACGACGTCATCTTGTTGCCAAGCTCACTGCGCAGCCGTTTTTCCAGGCTAAGGCGCGTGTTGTTAACGGTGTGTTCCATGTCCGGCAGGCGTTCTTCCATGATGCCGAGCATGTCGAGGTAGGTCGCACCCAGTTGCTTGGCGAGCCGCTGGCAGCCGGGATCCGACTCGGCGCCGTCGCACTTGCTCTCCTGGTAGAGCTGCTGTTGCTGATCAAGCCGCCCGATGACTTCCTGCAAACCGGTTTCCATCTCTTTCGCGACGAAACTGGTTTGGCGGAGGTCTTCGACGACCGTCGTCGGAAACAGTTTGATCGTCGGTGCCTGCGCCTGCGCCGTAACGACCAGGAGCAGCGAAACAAGTAGTGAAAGCAAGAAGATCCGCGTAAAAGCAGCGGGGAATTGCGGGGCAATGGATACTTCGGCTGCCGGCCGAACCTGGAAGACGTTCATGTCGCCATGTCCTTGTTGTTAGTTTTGGGGTGCGCTCACTTCATAGAAGCCAAAACTAGCGGGGTATGGCTGAACGGGGCCTGAATAACTTTGAGTCGTTCGGTGCGATGGACCTATAAGCTATTGAAAATCATAGCCTTGGGCGAAGCGTTTCATTGGGCTTTGGTGACGTTGTGGCTTGCAGCGACCTTACAAATCCCTCATCACATGACCAAACGGCAACAGTGCCAGCGGCACCAGCTTCATGTGTTGTGCGGCAATTGGAATGCCGATGATGGTCAGCGCAAAGAACAAGGCGAGCAGCAGGTGCATGATCGCAAGTTCCAGGCCCGGCAGGATGATCCAGATGATATTCATGATCAATGCAACCGGGCCGCCCGGCGGTTTAGTCTGTTGAACCTCGCGGCCGAACGGGGCGAGGACTCCGCCGGCGAGCCTGAAGCACATGAAACCGAACGGTATGCCTATGATCGTCAGGCACAACAAAATGCCCCCGAGTAGGTAACCCAGGAAGATCACGAATCCACCGAATACGAAGAAGACAATGTTGCCGAGGAATGACATGGTGATTACTGTGCCACGGGAGAGATACTCGCGCTAATCCATTTGTTCCTCGACCGGTGCAACCTCTTCAGGTTCGGCCACTCTGGCCTCCGGTGTTTCCTCGAACAAGGCCTCCAGGTCCATCAATACCTCGTCGTCGCTGGCGGCCTGGTCCTGCACTTTGCGATCGCTATTCTGTGGCCATGACTTCTTGTATTTCGCCGCCGCGTCGTGCGCCGGGAATTTCTTCAGGGCCGTCGCCGTGATTTTCGACATGACTTCCTTAGGCTCGCGCTCCAGTTTTTCGGGCGACATGTTACCGACGGCACCGTCGAAGAAGGCTTCGAGATCGCCGTTATCGCCGGCGACCAGTCCCATACTCACCGCTGCGTAACCCATGCTTCCGCCGATCAGGACGGCCATGGTTTTCTGGCCTCCGGTCGCACCGCTGGCCGTTATTCTGCTCACAATCAGAGCGTCAGCATCGAGTCTCGCCGCGAGGACCTTTGCTTCATCGCCGAAGTTGTAGCGGCGAATACGGATATCCTTCGGCTTCTTCATCGCTTGCACGATGTCGGCATCGTAACGTTCGTTCAAGCTGCGCACCATTTGTCGCAGCACCGGATCAGCGTTCACCTGGTCTACCGACAAAATACGAAGCTCGTAGCCTTTCGCCCGCAACTGCTCGCGCAGAACCAGACCCGCGGCGTCTTCCAGCCCGGCTGCCTCCGCGACCATGCTTTCGGTCGTGGTCGCCTTGTCTTTCATGACCTCGGCCAACGGCGGAATCAGCACCATGGACATCGGCCGATACTCGCCACGTGCAAACTCGGGCGTCATGAATTCGCCCGCGCTGGCTGGCAGGCTCGCCAGGAGCACCAGAAGCCCTGTAACTGCGCGCGCAAAATTTCCGCATCGACTTGAGTTGCTCATTTCATTCTCCGGTTGCAGTTTTAATTTGTTGTGCGATGTCACGCAGGTCATCCATAACGATGTTTCGATCCGGCGCGTCCGGACGCAGCTTCAGGTAGGTCATCAACTCGCGTGCGGAGTCGCGGTGCAAGCCACGCCTCAGGTAGATTTCGCCGAGACCGGCGTGTGCCTCGGCCGCGCCCTGATCCAGTTCCAGCGCGATCCTGTACGCGGCTTCGGCCGCAGCGAGATTATGCTCGATGATGGTTTTGGCCTCCGGTGATTGTTCAGCCTGCGCATGCAATTCATCGCGCGTCAGCTTGGAACGGATTTTGACTTGCTGCTTCTTTTCTTTGTCGGTCAACTGCGCTTCGGCGGCAAATTCGGATCTTGCTCCCAGGGCGATGTAGGAGTGCCCCGTCGCCACATGTCCGCCGGCATCATCCGAATCCTCGGTGACCAGGTACCGGGCGAGCTCCAACGCGGTTTTCGGATAATCGGCCAGGATGTAATCGCGCACTGTTTCCAGCGCCACCGGCCGTACGCGACGACGAAAACTGTCATCGCCGAGGCGCAAGCCGGCGAGCGTCTCTTCGGGTGTACTCGCCGCGAGCTCGGCCGTGTACTGGCCACGCAAGGCGAGATCGGGATGTGTGCTCCATTTGCCGCCAATGCGCGGATTCAGGCCCTCGAAATCCTGACCCAGTATCTCAAAGAGCTTGTGCATCTCGCGCACGTCATAGCCGGCCTGCAACATCCGTTCGTATCCCTTGATATCGGCTTCCTGCTCCAGCTCGCGGCTATAGCCATACACGGAGGAGACGAGCCCCACGTTAACCATCAGCCCTGCAACCTCACCCCAACCACCGGCCAACGCCCCGGCAATACTGAAGAAAATGCCCGCGGCGGCTTTCTTGCGCTGTGAGCGATAAGCCAACACGCCATGGTGGCCGGCAACATGATTGATCTCGTGCGCGAGCAAGGTCGCCAGCTGCGCCTCAGTCTGCAAGCGGCTGATCAGTCCCGTATGCACGTAGATCTGGCCGTCCGGTAGCGCGAAGGCATTGGGCGATGGGTCGTGTAACAGGTAGAAGCGGTATTCCTGATAGAAATCGGTGGGTTCCGGCGCAAGGCTCTGGCCAATTGTCTGCATCCACGCCTCGAGCCGGCGGTTGCTGTGCCGCAAGCCGCGTCGTTCAAGCTGGTCGTGCATCTCCTCTGAGGTTTCAATCAGGTGATACTCATCGGCTGTCAGGTCGACCTGCCCGTATTCACCTTTTTGTTTGGGCTCCGTTTCCGCCGCACCTTGGGCGGCGGGCAGGCAACAGAACAGCGACGCAACGCCAAGCCCCAACACAATGGATTTGCAATTCATCATCAGCTACCCCGATTGCCAGAGACGAAGTCTAAACCAGCGGGAGGCGAAAGAGCTGATCTTGCGCTGATGCGGACCTGACGTTTTGTTCATGAGCTGATTTTTCTGCGACAAAATTACCCGGAAGCGGTCATCGCCTTCAGCCGCAAGCGTCGTTTCCAGCCCTCATCGATGTACGGCAGCAGCGCCAGGTAGTTGTTCGGCTTTTCCGCATCGCCCGCACCGCGAAAAACGAAATGCCACAAGTCATGAACAGTGATGCCGTGCGCCGGGCGATCAAGTAACTCGAAGGTGTCACCCAGGCCCGTTTCGCCTTCCTCCTCAACTCTGAGGTAGAAGCCCAGCCGGCCGCTTTGCAGGAAGCGCGCAGGAAAATCTTCGTCATGCATCCGTATGCCGAGCTTGAAGCACGGCAGGCGTGGCTGGGCCACAGTGGCGACGACACTGCCGAAGCGGTAGGTATCGCCGAGCGTCACGGTTTGCTCGGAAAGCTCACTGACCGTCAGGTTTTCGCCGAACTGTGCGGGTTCAAGCCCGTCGGTGCCGAGCTCACGGTTCCAGGCCGCGTAATGCACTTCCGGATAAACATAAACCGCCTTGTTGCGACCGCCGTGCACAGTGAGATCGGCCTGCCCGTCGCCGGCTATTCCGTCGAAGCTAACGAACACCCTGCTGCTGACGGGCTGCTTGAAGATGCCCGTGCTAACCGGCTTGCCGTCATGCTGGATGGTTTTTGGCAGTCCAACCGCCAGTTCGCGAATTGTTGCTTGTATCATTCCAGTCATCTCTTGCCAGGGCCGCGCTAAACGGCAGGTTGTTGCCAGAAGACCCGAAGACTCCCCAGCAGCGCTACACCGAGACTGATATCGAGCACGACCATTGCCATCAAGGCCGGATAACTTCCGACCGCGAGGCTTGAGAGCGTAGCACCGAGCAACACCATCGCCATAAGAAAGACGTAAAATCCCGGGCGAAACGCCTGCCATAACTGAGGCTCACTCAAGGCCGCGATCCTCGCCAGGTTCTTGCGGCAAAATCCACTAAACAGGAACTGTCCCTTTACCGCGCCGATCAACGCCCCGGCCGCAACCGCGAGCCATGACCAGGACTCGTCCGGCCGCAGTGCGATTGCCGCCGTAAACAGGCTGACTCCTTTCGCTAACAGGACCGCTGCGCCGCTGAACCACACGATCCCGGATACGGTTTTGAGCGTGCTCCTGGATGCGCTTATCACGATCCTGTCCGGCTCCTATTCAACCACGCGAAGCAACAGACCCTTTAAGTACTCACCTTCGGGGAATTGCAGTTCGACCGGGTGATCGGGGGCTTGCGTCATTCTTTCGATAATCTGCACATTTCGATTCACGTCAACGGCCGCACCGGCGACGATTTTCTGGAACAGATCGCTGCTCACGTGCCCCGAGCAGGAAAACGTTGCCAGTATGCCGCCCGGCTTCAACAGATGAAGTCCGAGCATGTTGATGTCCTTGTATCCGCGGCACCCGGACTTCAGTTGCTGTGCCGAGCTCACAAACTTCGGCGGATCGAGAACAACAATATCGAATCGCTCTTGTGCCTTGCGCAGCCTGCGCAATTCCTCCGGCACGTTCGCGTTCGTATAGCCGCATCGATCCGCAACGCCATTCAATGTCGCCTGTTGTTCTGCGGTCGCGAGTGCATCCGCGGAACTGTCGATCAGCGTGGCGCTCAGCGCGCCTTTCAGCAACGCGGAAATCGCAAAACCACCAGAATAGGAATACGCATCGAGCACGCGTGCGCCGCTTGCGTAAGACGCGACCCGCTGATAGTTGATGCTCTGGTCGAGGTAGCCACCGGTCTTGTGCCCCTGTTCGATGTTCACGAGACGTCGCATGCCACCAATCGAAAACTCGACGGGCTCTGATGGCAAATCACCTCGCAGTAATCCGGAGCGGGACTCCAGGCCTTCCTTCTTGCGCACGTCAGCCTCTGATCGTTCGTAGATAGCACGCGGCGACAGCAACTCGTCCAGTGCGGACACGAGTGCGTCGCGCCAGTAATCGCCGCCCGCCGACAGGAACTGACAGACGAGATACTCGCCATAACGATCGACGATGAGGCCGGGCAGGCCATCGGACTCGCTGAATATCAGGCGACATGCACCGGACTTGTCCAGCAACCTGAGTTGCCGTCGCAACTCAATCGCACGCGCTACACGCCGCGTCATAAATGCGGCGTCGATACTTTCCTTTTCGTCATACGACCAGATCCGCAGCCGTATCTGCGATGACGGCGACCAGGCGGCATACGCGAGGAACTCGCGTGACTGGGATACCAGGCGCACCGTCGAACCGGAGGGTGGTGCACCGTCCACGCCTGCGACCGCGCCGGAAAAAATCCACGGATGCCGCCGTCGGATCGATTTCTCCCGACCGGCTTTGAGCGTCACTTCAGGCATACTTGTCATATTGGCGGGCTCTCGATTTCCGGGGCAATACCAGCGGCATTGTCAATGGGTGGCGCCACTTTTAGCAAAAAAGATTGCCCATTGACAGGATCAAATTTGCGCTATCGTAGCCGCAGAAAATTCGCTCTCCTGAGCATGATAATGAGTCTGTTCGGCATTCCTGTTGCTTTCATATTGTTCGCGCTCACGTTGCTCGGTGTGGCGATCTTTCACCACCATACGCTGAAAGTGGGACTTCTTGGGCTCGCGACGATAACGCTCTACAAGCTGATGTTCACGAGCTTCGAAGGTGTTTCTGGTTTGCCCGGACTGGCCGGGCACATGGCGGAGGAGTGGGTTGTTCTGTCGAACCTGTTCGGCCTGCTGGTCGGCTTCGCCCTGTTAGCTGACCATTTCGAAAAGAGCCACGTCCCGGCCTGGTTGCCGGCCTTGTTGCCGGATGACTGGCGCGGACCGGCGATGCTGCTCGTCATGATTTTTGTCATGTCGACATTTCTGGATAACATCGCCGCGGCCATTATCGGTGGCACGATAGCGGCTGCCGTGTTTCGCAAGAAGGTGCACATTGGCTATCTTGCGGCGATCGTTGCCGCATCAAATGCAGGCGGTGCCGGCAGTGTCGTCGGGGACACGACGACCACGATGATGTGGATAGAAGGCGTATCGCCGCTGGATGTGCTGCATGCGTTTCTGCCCGCCGTGGTTGCGCTCGCCGTTTTCAGCATTCCAGCATCGCTGGCGCAACAGAAGCATTCTCCCATCATGCGCGACGCCGCCCCCGACCTGCGCATTGACTGGTCACGCGTCACGATCGTTGTGTTGTTACTTGTTGCCGTCATCTGCACCAACATTTTTGTAAACACGCGATACGCTGATCTGGCCGACCGGTTTCCGTTCCTGGCCGTGGCGGTCTGGGTAACCTTACTCGTGACGGCGTTTTGGCGCGCGCCGAACTGGAAAATTGTGCGGCCGGCGGCCTTAGGCAGCCTGTTTCTTTTATCCCTGGTCACCAGCGCGTCGATGATGCCGGTGGAAAGCCTGCCCCTGCCATCATGGCAGACAACGCTCGGCCTCGGCTTCGTGTCGGCTGTTTTCGACAACATTCCGCTCACCAAGCTTGCACTCGAACAGGGCGGCTACGACTGGGGTGCACTCGCCTTTGCGGTGGGCTTCGGCGGATCGATGATGTGGTTTGGGTCTTCCGCGGGCGTGGCATTGTCGACGCAGTTCCCACAAGCGAAGTCCGTATTCCTGTGGCTGCGTTACGGCTGGACCGTTCCGCTCGCTTACCTGGCCGGGTTCGCAGCATTGCTATTGCTGTCTGGCTGGCACCCGGCAGCGGCCTAGGGTCGAGAAAGCACATGAGCAGTAATTCCAATGGACAGGCCTGGGGATCTCGCCTGGGCATCGTCCTCGCAGTATCGGGATCGGCCGTCGGCCTCGGAAACTTTTTGCGCTTCCCGGGAAATGCCGCGGAAAATGGCGGTGGCGCGTTCCTGATTCCCTACTTCATTGCCTTCCTGCTGCTGGGAATTCCCATCGGCTGGGCGGAATGGACCATGGGACGATACGGCGGTCGCAAAGGTTTCCATTCGGCGCCGGCAATCATGGGACTGTGGGGGCGGGGCGCGGTCGCGCGGTACATGGGTTCTTTCGGCGTGCTGGTCCCGCTCGTCGTTTATTTCTACTACGTCATGATCGAGTCCTGGTGCCTGTCGTATGCCTGGAGCTACGCCAGCGGCGGTATCGGCATCGATGCCGGACAATCGGTGGCGGCACAGGTCGCCGCATCCGGGCAGTACTTTAGTGCAACGACGGGTGCTGGCGCCGACGGGTCGCTTATCCGGGGCGGCTGGCATCCGACGCTTATTTTCTGGGGTATTACCTTTACTCTGAATCTCTATTTTTTGTACCGGGGACTCAGTCGGGGCATCGAGACATTCTGCCGCTGGGCCATGCCTGCGATGGCGCTGTGTGCGCTCATCGTATTGGTACGTGTGCTGACGCTCGGGACACCCGACCCAAACCTGCCGGACCAAAGCGTTGCCGCAGGGTTGAACTTCATGTGGAACCCGGACTTCGCAGCGCTCGGCAATTTCCAGACCTGGCTCGCAGCGACCGGCCAGATCTTCTTCAGCCTGTCAGTTGGCTTCGGCGTCATCATCAACTACGCCTCGTATCTCAAGAAGGATGACGAAATCGTTTTGGCCAGCCTGACGTCGTCGGCTACCAACGAGTTTTTCGAGGTCGCCCTGGGCGGCATGATCACACTAACTGCCGCCGTTGTGTTCCTGGGGTTGGTAGCAACGCAAGCCAACATCGGCGGCACTTTCAGTACCGGATTTTCGGCACTGCCTGTCGTTTTTGTTCACATGCCGCTGGGTAACTTTTTTGGTGCGGTCTGGTTTTTCATGTTGTTTCTGGCGGCCATCACAAGTTCGCTTTCGATGCTGCAACCAACCAAGGCATTTTTCGAAGAAGCCCTCGGCCTGTCGCACAAGGGAGCAACACTTGTCGTGGCCGGACTCTGCGTTGCCGGCAATCTGTTCGTGCTCTGGTTCAGTAAAGGACTGGTCGCACTCGATACACTGGACTTCTGGGTGGGTACGTTCATGATCTTTGTGGTTGCCGGTACCCAAATCATCTGCTTCTCGTGGGTCTTCGGCGTTGACAAGGCGCTCGCCGAGGCACAGCGCGGTGCGCAGATTGGCATCCCACGTATCTTTCGTTTCATCATCAAGTACGTATCACCAACCTATCTGATCGTCATCTTTCTTGGATTCTGCTGGTATAACCTGCCGCCGTACGTCGAGTCCGTCATTGGAGGCGGCGATCCCGCAACACCGACGGACCGATCGGTCATTTACGCCTGGCTCGTAATTCTTGGCTCGATCACAATGCTGATGGTCGTAACCGCGATCGGAACACGCCGCTGGCGCGCCGCCGGCATGGATGTCGATGGCGAACGAATGCCCGACGACTTACAGGAATCCTCGACACAGATCGGGAGACAAACATGACCATCCTGGCAATGCTTTTCATGTGCACAGCGGTGCTTTCAGTTGTTGTGCTCACGAGTTGGTGCTATTACCGGATCCTGAGGACACCGGATAAGCCGGCTGACAAGAGTGACTCATGTTGATACGAATACTGATAGTCATCTGCGCGCTTGTTTTTGCGCCATTGCTCGCTGCAAGTGCGGAGCTTGAGCGACACACCGTGATGGCCGACGGCCATCCTATAGCCCTCTGGGAGAAAAGCGCCGCGGGAGCGACAGAATCGATCTTGCTGGTTCACGGCAGGACCTGGAGTGCGTTGCCGGACTTCGATCTGCAACTCGACGGCGAAGACCTGTCGATGATGGACAGTCTCGTCGATGCGGGCTATGCCGTCTACGCGGTTGACTTGCGGGGCTACGGCGAGACGCCGCGCGATGACACGGGATGGCTGACGCCGAACCGGGCTGCCGACGATGTCGCGATAGTGCTTGCCTGGATAGCCGGGCAGGGGAAGTGGAGTGGGAAGCCGCACTTGTTTGGCTGGTCAAATGGATCGACGATCTCGCAGTTGATGGTACAGCGACACCCGGGGCTGGTTTCGTCGCTGACGCTGTTCGGTCACTGGCTGGATGTGAATGAAGTTCTGCCCGCCGATGCGCCTGACATAGTGCCGCTTAAGGAAGTGAACACCGCCGAGGCAGCGGCCAGTGATTTCATCACGCCGGGGTCGATCAGCCAGGCTGCGATTGACGCCTACGTGGCCGCCGCGCTGGCAGCCGACCCGATCCGCGTGGATTTTCGGCGCGAAGATGAATTCAACGCACTCGATGGTGCGAAAGTCACGGTGCCGACGCTGGTTATTGCCGGGGAATTCGATCCGCTGGCACCGGCCGACATGCAGGTCAGGCTCTTGCTAAGCCTGGCTACCGGGCATAAACAATACGTCTCCGTACCCGGCGGCGATCACGCGGTGCTGCTGGAACGATCGAGGGACTATTTCATCCACGAGATCGTCGCGTTCCTGCAAGGGATTAAGCTGATCGGAAAATAGGGAACCGGCACTAGCCGGTTCCCATGCGGCTATTTCTCAAAACCGATCAGGTAGGCCCGCGAGCCGTTATCGACGGCGTAAAGCATTACGTCATTCGGGGCAAGAATATCTGCGAGGAACGCGAGGCCGACATAGTCGCCCGCCAGCGAACAACCGCTGATCGTGGCTTGAACTTCGAACAGGTTGAATCCTGAATTGATCAGGCCAAACTGCCCCAAAGAATTACAGCCCATCGTATTCTGCCCGTTAAAGCTGCCGTCTGCGGCGATCGTGAACGTGACTTCAGGGTTCAGGAATTCATCGTAGCTGATCCATGAGCCAGCAAGCTGGTCAAGCTGCGAGGCCCGCTCGTAGAAAGTCGGATCGTATTGAAAGTCGAAACTGCCGCTCTCGCCGGAAATCGTGGTCCATGTACCCGTCATCGTACTGCGTCCGTCGAGTGTTCCAACAATCGTGACGGGCGTGGCCGAAGTAGAGTCGAGCCAGAAGACGCCGGCATCCGCGAAAGCCGTGCCGTCACCGTTAAGGACACTGAGGGCTACGCTGAAGTTGCCGGACATTTGTACAGCGGAGTCGACCGAAACGAAGCGGAAGCGGCCGTTCTCGTCGACCATCGCGATGAAATCTTCTGTTATGGCACTGAGATCGTTGGTCAGTGTGCCAAACCAGTGGCCGCCTGGCAGCTCGTCCGTGGGCGGTGGAGGAGGTGGTGGCACGACGGCAGGCGGGCTAGGCGTTGCCGAGCCACCGCCACCGCCACAGGCGGCAAGGACC
>JAOUNH010000272.1 GCA_029881055.1 Gammaproteobacteria bacterium | reverse complement strand
CGGGGACGGCGACTGCTGCAGCATTGGCGCCGCACACTGGGTGCATGCGACGCGCTACAACATGAACATGACCGTGATGATGCATGACAACAACATCTACGGCCTTACCAAGAACCAGGCCTCACCCACATCACCGATCGGCACACGTTCGAACACCACGCCAAGAGGCTCGGTACTGCCCGCGTTCGATCCCTTGCAGGCGACACTCGGCTTTTCGAACCTGTCGTTCGTCGCGCAGGCCGCGGACTGGATTCCGGAGCTGCTGTTTCAGATCATCCATGAGGGGTTTAAACATCGCGGCTTTTCCTTCATTCGAATCCTGCAGCGTTGTCCCGAGTTTCAGGCGAACCGCTGGGAGCCCTGCATTCAGGACCCTGACAAGCTACTGATCCTGACGCATAAGGACGGCCTGCAGGTGTCACCGACGCTGGCACGCACCTACAAGAACTGCGAAGAGCATGATCCGGCAAACCTGGTTGACGCGCGCCGCATCGTTGGCACGAGTGATCGCATACCGGTCGGCATCATTTACCGGAATTCGGATGTGCCGTGCTACGAGGATATGCGAGCCCCGGACCGACTCTTTACGCCAGAGCTCGTCAAGCAGGGGCTGGAAGCAGAGCTGGATAAATTCACGATTTGGCCGCGAGAGTAATCATGAGCGTCGCACTGCAGGAACTGATTAACTTTCACCTGACCGGCAAGCGCGGTAATGCGCAAACGCAGAGCATGGCGGGTGCCGACACGGTGCCGGCATTGCTGGCGCCGTACCGAGACTTGTCGAGTCTGCGCTACGACTATCCGATGATTCTTGTCGAGGGCGCCGAAACGCAGGCATTCGTCGACACCTTAACCGGTGTCATCAATCGACTGCTGCGTGACATCGCACCGCAAGGCAATGCCGGTGAGCAGCTGCGCCAGCATATCCTGCGTCTCGAGAATCGCATGCGTGAACTTGCGGTTGGCAACGTCAACGTGACGCTGACCGAGCTTTGGAAACAAGCAGAGAAATCCCTGCTCGCTGAGTGCAAGAAAGCGGAGGCCGAGTGGCTTGGTAATAGTATTGCCACAGCACGCTTTGCGTTACAGATCGACGGGCAGGTTGTCGACTGTGACGAACAATTGCCGGCACGCCTGATCGAGCATGGCTGGAACAAGCTTGCGATACGTCGCCGCGAGACGTCACGGCGCATTAACGATCTCATCATTCGCTTGCGTAACGTTCTCAAAGTCGACGACCTCAAGAACCTCGCGTCGCGGACGCCGCAGAGACTCAAGACGACACTGGGCAAACAATACAAAGAGGCCTTCGACTTCGAGCGCATGGCGGAACTGCTCGATGACTCTACACCGCACAATCGTCTTCCTGCTGCACGTCTGGAACGCATTCGCGCGGTGCTGACTGTGCTCGAGTCGCAAAAGTTCTTTGCAACCGAGGCCGTAGACCCGCTGGACAAGAAGCTGCATGATTTTACGTTCAATAATTTGTCAGCGGCGCTAAAGGTTTACCACGGGCGCCTGACAGAAATGGCGGATGTCGTGCGAGCCATTGCGATTGCCGATCTGGAATTGGATAACGCCTATTGCGAGGAAGATCATTCTGATTTCTTCGATCGCTTCAGCCCTCAGGCACTCACGTCCGAGGATCTGGCAATGTTTCCGTCCTACCTGATCTGTCTGCATGAGAGCGAATGCAACACACACGATCTTGCGCGCCTTATGGAGATTGTGACTTGCGATCTGCCTATTAAGGTTCTGATTCACGTAAGTGATCCGCTCGGCGAGCCGTCGCCGATTGATGGCCATCCGCATACGGGTTCGTTTGTGCAGCAACTGGTAAAGACGTTTGTCGCGGGTGAGGCGTATGTACTGCAGTCGCCGGCCTCGCACCTATACCGGCAAAGAGAGCATATACAGAAGGCGCTGGAGTTTGCTGGTCCGGCTATTTTCAGCGTATTCGTGCCGTTCGCGGGCGGGCACCAGCAGTTGCCTGCCTACCTGGTTGCCGCGGCTGCCATCGAGTCACGTGTGTTCCCGGCATTCAGTTACAACCCGGCCGCGGGACCCGGTCTCGCAGCCCGATTTGATATCAGCTGCAATCCGGACGTCACGGCTGACTGGCCGCGTCGCGAGCTGCGCTTTGAAGACGAGCATCTACAAGCCGTGGTTGAAGACATGGCGTTCACACCTGCCGACTTTGCGGCGACCGACCTCTCGAAAAGCAGTCACTTCGCGCTCGCGGCGAAGAACTCCTGGGAAGAAGGCCTGATACCGGTCGCGGACTATGTTGATCGGGAAGACTGCAATGCCGTCGAGGCAGTCCCCAGTATTGCCGTGGTTAGCCGCGAAAATATTCTGCAACGACTGGTTGTGGACGAGGGGATGATTCGCAGTGTTCGCCGCTACCGTGAGCGATGGCACGCGCTGCAG
>JAOUNH010000271.1 GCA_029881055.1 Gammaproteobacteria bacterium | reverse complement strand
TCGATGTTGAGCCTTCGGTATCTGCAAGCAGGGGAAATGGCAAACTGTAATTTTCAGCAAACGATTTGTGCGAGTCGGTATCGTCGAGGCTCACGCCAAGAATCTGCGCATTGAGATCGCGAAAGGCGAAAATATTGTCCCGAAATTCACAGGCTTCGGTCGTGCAACCGGGTGTGTCGTCTTTCGGGTAGAAGTACAAAACAACCCATTGATCCAGATAGTCCTCGAGCGAACGCAACTGACCGTCCTGGTCGGCGAGTTCGAATTGAGGCGCAGCCGCGCCGACCGCAGGCTGGTCATTGGCAATGCCGACAGAGGTGAACAGCAACATCGCGATGATGGCGACAAAAACAACTGCAGCTACTGGAATAAAGCCTTTCATGATCCGGTCCGTTTATCGGGGCAGATGTTTGACGTGTGTCCGGTCTTGCCCGCGGGAGTGGCATTATACTACTTTGCGAGCAAGCGACACTGAAGCTATGGCTGTTACCTATGACTCACCATTCTGATTCGACAAAGACTGCGCTGGTGCTTCCCGGTGGCGGTGCGCGCGGAGCCTTCCAGGTGGGTGTGCTCAAGGCGCTTGCCGAAATTCTCCCCAGGAACTGCCAGAATCCCTTCCCGGTTATCAGCGGCACGTCGGCAGGCGCGGTCATTTCTGTGGTTTTGGCGTCAAAGGCCGAGCATTTTCGATCGGCGGTCACGGAGCTCGAGTACGTCTGGTCGCATTTTCGCTGTGAGCAGGTCTTCAAAACCGATCACCTGACCATGCTCAAGAGCAGTCTGCACTGGTTGTCGTCCATTGTCCTGGGTGGCTGGTTGGTGGGTACTCCGAAGTCCCTGCTCGACAACAGCCCGCTGCGGGACCTTCTGAGCCGCAACGTGCACTTTCCCAGAATCCACACGAGTATCGAAAATGGCAACCTCGATGCTGTCGCAGTAACGGCCGCAAGCTACGGCTCCGCACGATCGGAGACCTTCTTCGAGGGCGCAGCGAGACTCCGCGGCTGGCACCGTACCCGGCGGCTGGGAGAGCGTACCGAGCTGAATCTCGATCACATTATGGCGAGCATTGCCGTGCCGCTGATATTTCCGCCACAAAGCATTGGCAATGAATATTTCGGGGATGGAGCCATGCGCCAGGCAACGCCTCTGAGTCCGGCCGTGCACCTGGGCGCTGACAGAATCCTGGTCATTGGCATCCGCGACGAGTCAGGCGAAGAAGAAGCCACGGAGCTGGGACCGTTACCGAGCTTCGCGCAGATTGCCGGCTACATGCTTGATACCCTGTTTATGGACGGACTGTATTCAGATCTTGAACGCATTACGCGCCTCAATGAACTCATCGATTCAGTACCCGAGCAGCATCGCAATGGCAGCCTTGCTAATTTCCGGCCGATAGACACGATGTTGGTCGTGCCGAGCGAGGACCTTCGTGAGATTGCATTTCGGCATCGTCAGGAACTGCCTTTCGCAATTCGAGCCTTGCTGCGAGGCGTGGGTGGCAGGACGCCGCGCGAAAGCAAGCTCATAAGCTTTCTCTTGTTCGAGAGGGCATTTACGCGGGAACTAATCGCGCTGGGCTACCGCGACGCGATGAAGGTCAAGGACCAGCTGCTGGATTTCGTGTGCGGAGCACAGGTACCACGGCTTTTCGCTCCCGACTGGATCAAGAGAGACCTGAGTTCTTTCCACGCTGACGAAATCTAGTCTGCCCCAGACTGGATCGCCGGTGTCACAGCAGAAAGGCGGCTCCGAGGCCAAGGAATGCGGCATAACCGATTACGTCCGTGACCGTCGTCAGGACGACACCGCCGGCCAATGCCGGGTCTACGTGCAGGCGTTTCAGAATCAGCGGAATACTGAAGCCAGCCAGCGCGGCAACGAATAGGTTGATGATCATCGCCGCGCCGATAATTGCGCCGATGCGCCATTCTTCGAACCAGAGGAACGTGAACAGCGAAACGACGATTGCCCAAGCGATGCCGTTCAGCGCACCCACCAGCAGTTCCTTGCGAAGAATGCCAACAATGTTGTCCTTGTTTATCAGCCCAAGAGCGATAGCTCGCGTCATGATCGTGAGGGACTGGGAGCCTGCGACGCCACCCATGCTGGGCACGACCGGCATCAGCACCGCTAACAGCACGATCTTGTCGACTGTGGTCTGAAAGACATCGACGACGGCGGCAGCGAGGAAAGCCGTAGCGAGGTTGATGCCGAGCCATAAAGCACGACGGCCAGCACTCTTGACGACCGGTGCGAACATGTCGTCCTCTTCGTCGAGACCTGCCGCGCCCATCAATGAGTGTTCTGCCTCCTCGCGTATGACATCCACGACATCGTCGATAGTGATGCGCCCGAGAACCCGGAAGTTCTCATCGACGACAGGGGCCGACAGGAGGTCGTGATTCTCAAACTCCCAGACAACTTCGG
>JAOUNH010000270.1 GCA_029881055.1 Gammaproteobacteria bacterium | reverse complement strand
CGAAGCGTCAGAAATTAACCTGATGAATATGAGTATTTCGCCCGAATTCCTCGACGCCTATGACATTCCGATACTTGCGGGTCGCAATTTCAGCGTGGACATTGGTAACGACAGTCGCAGCAACGAGCCGGAAGCCCTAAACATACTCGTTAACGAACTGACTTTGGCACAAATGGGAATTGCCCGGCCAATGGACGCAATTAACAAGCGATTGTATTCCTCCGATCCGGAATCGGTCGTGCGCGAATTCGTCATTGTTGGCGTCGTACCCACGCGGAATATCGTCGGGCTTTTCAATGAGGAAAAGGCGTGGTTTTTCCAATACAATCCCGCAGACCTGCGCATCGGATCCATCCGCGTAAGCGGCGGCAACTTCATCGATACCGTAGCTGACATCGAGGACGTGTGGAAACGCCTCATTCCAGAGTTCCCCATCCAGGGGCGCTTTCTCGACGAGGTATTCGATGAGGTCTACAACATCCTCAAGTACATGAATCTCGCGCTCGGCATCTTCGCGTTTATTGCACTGTCCCTCGCCCTGATCGGCCTGTTCGGACTTGCGGCTTTCATGGCAACACAACGGACCAAGGAAATCGGTGTCCGTAAGGTATTGGGCGCAAGTTCAACGCAGATTGCGCGCTTGCTCGTCTGGCAGTTCTCGACGCCTGTATTCTGGGCATTGCTGTTTGCCTTGCCTGCAGCCTACTTCGCATCGCAGGGCTACCTGAACTTTTTTGCGGACCGCATCCAGTCACCGATTCCCATACTGATTGTCGCGGGACTCATTGCCATGTTGCTGGCCTGGGGAACGATTGCCGGGCACGCTATTCGCATCGCGCAGTCCAACCCGATTCGGGCGTTGCGTTATGAGTAGAACCGGGACATCCGAATTACCGAAATTTCGGTAGCAGGCCACTGATGCCGGAACCGACAATCACGAGCGCAAAGGATATAGCGTCGAGCCGCGGGAGCGGCCCGCCGCCATAGCCGTACATGGCGAGCAAGGCTACGCCGAGACATATCATGAGGGCACCGGCGACCTGCCGAGCCGGTGCCGGTATGGGCGCGTCGGCTGGCCGACCGCGTCGTTCCAGCGGCGACAACAAAAGTGCGACCGGCAATAGCAGCGCCAGCAAAACGGCGATCCAGACCGGGCGCGTCAGCCACCAGTCCATCGTTCCGGGTTCTATACCAAGGCCAGCCCCGCCGGCGAGATACAACAGTCCCGCGAGTATGACCATGACGGTGATATGCCAGAGATACACGGTCATGATCATGCTGTTGATAAGCACTGTGGCAGTCCAGAGCTTGAGGTTGCCCAGGGCGCGGCGCATTGGCTCCTCCAGGGCGAGCAATAATCCGAACTGAAAGATGCCCAGCGCGAGCAGCGTAATTTTCGGTGGCAGCGTATTGCTAAGCTCCGGATCCGGCGACCCCACCATCGCCAGGGGATACGGCCCGTAGGAAGTCAGTAGCCAAAGCGCGATGAATCCCAGCGCCGAAAACAACAGGCGTTTGGTAACGCGTCCCAGGCGGTCGTCGCGCCATGCGAATCCGAGATGGTGAACAGCGAGCCAGACCCACAGGTAATTTGTCCAGCCGAGCCAACGCTGTTCGCCTGCAAAAAATGCAAGATCGGTCAGCGCTGCACCAGCCGCGAAAATCACAAACGACGCAAAACCGAATCGCTGCCAGAAACGATAGGCTAACGGTGCCAGCATGACGACGACGATGTAGATCGAGAGAAACCAGGTCGGAATCAAAGCAGCCTGCGATACATATTGAATGACGACCGGCCGCGCGCCCGCTATCGACATCGATATCGCGATGGCGGCCCAGGCGACCAGCAACACGAGCAACGGGGCGACCAGCCGATTGAGTCTCGCCGACAGCCAGCCGCCGTAACCAACGCCTTTACGATTCGCGCTCTCAAGCGACACGGCGTTGGAATAGCCGCCAACGATAAAGAAGATTGGCATGACCTGGAACAGCCAGGTCACCCAGTGCAACTGAGGCCGGTCAGCGAGCAGATGCCCAACGTCTATTTCGCCGTCGACCACCCAGGCCGTGGCAATCAGCCAGTGCCCGACGATGACCACCAATATCGATACGGATCTCAGGAAATCGACATAACGATTCCGCTCCTGTGGCGTCTGCGCCGCCATTTGACTCGCCATTGCCCAGATCTTCAAAACTACACTCCCAAATCTGTAAATAGAGCACTACGTCTCAGAATTACGAATTCCCTGATCAAGTACGCCAATTTTGTGGCCAATATCTCATACCGGGGCTCTTTTGCGGGGCATATTTGCCCTCTATTCGTCTGGACATAAGGTTATGTGGTTACCTACATCAGTGTATGAACGTGTTCCGCAGTTCTGGTTCTTGATAGGTGTGTTCTTCATTCTCGGTGGAATTTATCTTGGCGCCGACCACCCGGTGGCG
>JAOUNH010000269.1 GCA_029881055.1 Gammaproteobacteria bacterium | reverse complement strand
CGTGATCAAGCGACTTTACGACGACAATCTTTATCGGTACTCCGAGCCGCAGCCAAGTTATTGGGAAGCGACGGCACAGGATGTGCAGGTACAGGCACCGCCACTGGAAGGAGACCAGAGTTGCGATGTTGCGATCATTGGCGGCGGATACACAGGCCTGTCGGCGGCCCTGCACCTTGCGCGCGATTACAGTACTGACGTTCGCGTTCTGGAAGCCGGGCACATCGGGTGGGGTGCTTCGGGACGTAACGGCGGGTTTTGCAGCATGGGCGGCGTCGGCGTAGAACGCAAAAAGCTGGTCAGGATGGTCGGTCTGGACAATGTGCGTGAGTATTTCCGTTCGCAGGTCGAAGGCGTAGAGCTGGTGCGCGAAATCAGCAGCAGCGAAGGTATCGATTACGAGGAAAACGGAAGTGCTGAACTCGAGGTCGCGCATCTGCCCAGGGCTTTCGAATTGTTGCAGGAAGATCACGATTTACTCACGCGCGAACTCGGCATTTCGGCGACGCTTTTCAATGCGAACGAATTTCGTGAGCAGTTCTTCGATTCGAGTGAGCAATACGGCGCGCTTCAGATACGACCGACATTCGGATTGCACCCTCTGCGTTATTGCCGCGGCCTTGCGAACGCCGCCACGCGACGCGGGGCCATTTTGCATGAGCGCAGCGAGGCACTGTCATGGAACAAAGCTGACGACGGCATGCACCACATCAGTACGGCTGGCGGCACGCTGCGGGCGCGCCGGGTCCTGTACGCAACCAACGGTTTTATGCCCGAAGGATTACGCCCGGAATTCTATGCCCGAACTTTGCCTGTAATCAGCGCGATCATCGTTACACGACCTCTCAGCGCGGAGGAGAAGGCGGCCTATGGCTGGGTCACCGATCATCCATCCATAAACTCGCGCCGCATCCTGAACTACTTTCGAATGTTGCCCGATGGCCGTTTTATGTTTGGGGGTCGGGGACATACGACAGGTCATCCGGCAGGCGAGGCGGAAACCTATCGGCGTCTCGAAGCGATGCTAAAGAAGATCTGGCCGAAGTGGTCTGATGTCGAAATTGATTACCGCTGGCACGGACTGATCTGCGTGACCGGGACTATGGCGCCGTCCGTCGGCCGCCTGAAAGACGATAACAGTATCTTTTTTGGCTATGGCTACCACGGCAACGGCGTTAACACTGCTACCTGGACCGGCAAGCAGCTGGCGGACTGGATTGGATCCGGGAAGGAACCGCCTTTACCGGGGATCATTCGCGGCCTGACCGGAAGATTTCCGCTCGCGCCCTTACGCCTCAAATACCTGCGCGCCGGAATTGCATTTTCAGCCTGGCTCGATCGCCGCAGCTAGTGTGCTCCACTAAAAGTTATAGACAAAAGACAGCGACAAAACCGGCCAGGCTTTGTAGTCGCTAAAGGCATCTTCGAGCTCGGCCATTTCTTCCATGAAGGCATCGTCCAGTGCTGCCTGGGTCGCGGGCGGAGCGGTATCGTATTGCGTCGCGAACAGGTAAACGTTGGGCTCTCCCTGCCATAACACGCCAATATCGAAATTCATGCCGACTTTGCCGAAGACTTCGAAATCGTAGCCAAAGCCGAGGTAGGGTGAAGTGCTGTCGAACGATGTAATGCCACCGAGCGCGCCAATCTCGGCTGTATCAAAGCTGCTGCCGCCGATGATCAACGGTGCACCACCCGTGTCCTGGCTCAACATCTGCAACTCGTTGCCATTGGAGAAGGCGCCCGCCGTGAGACGAAACGGGCTTGCCGGAAAACGCAGATTGCCGGTCAGAAAATAAGTATCCAGTGACATCGTCGCGTCGTAGTTGATGCCGCCTTCCGAGAGGGTATCGTCGAAATCGTACTGGTTCGCGCCGGCTCGCAGGTCGAGCCAGGGCAGCGGTGCCCAGCGCCCTTCGATGCCCAGACCCAGGGTGCCGGCTTTGAAGCCGACGCCGAAGTCGGCCTTTGCGGTGGATGACAGCGAGAGGATCAGTGCAATCACTACGGTTCTTGTAATCGGTGTGTTCATGTCGGTTCCCGCGTGGCTCGGATGAACGTACAGGGAATCAAGCGTATACGCGGACACCCAAAATGACTGTGCGACGCTTCACAGCAAGGACCCGGAAGAAGTTATGTCAAAACTTGACGAACAGGCCGCTTATGCATGCGGTGCGGCTTGTGGCGAAGGATTAGTTTGAATATGCGCAGGAAGCGCAGCAAATATTCAAAAGGAGATTGAAATGAGAGTGCTGACAATGAATGAAATGAGCCTCGTGGCCGGTGCGGCAGACGACTGTTCGTCTGGGGGTAGCGGGAACAACTACGGTGGAGTGACCAATCCATCTACTCTCGCGAGGGACCTGATCGAAATTTACGAGGGACTGGTCGCGGCGACATCCCACGTTATCGAGCGGGTCGCGAAAGCACTATAGTGCTGGACTACCGGGGCGTATCGCTCGCGCCCCGGTAGTCATTTTTTGTAGGAGCAGAATCAA
>JAOUNH010000006.1 GCA_029881055.1 Gammaproteobacteria bacterium | reverse complement strand
TGCCCGACATTCATTGAGCACCGAGATCGAATAGCCGAATGCCGGCAGGTCGTGGATCAAGCGATGCAGATACTGGTTTATCAGCGATACCCGCGGAATGAACCGGGCCGTAATCAACACCAGCAACAACAGCAGCGGCGCATCTAACTTCAGCACGTTGACCGCAAATAAAAGAGACAGCGCGATTACGATTGCGCCGGACATCTGCAACGCAAACTTGACGAATTCAAAATCATGCACGAATCCGGCCAAGCGATCGTTGAGACTGTCAATTGTGGCCAACAGCTCGCGTCGTGCACGGTCGCCGGCACCCGCCATCTTCGCTGTCCGAATGTTATCGAGATAGTTCTCCACCACGCCATAATAGCTGGTATGAATTTTGCTAACATCCGTCCCTTGTTCACGGACACTTTGGAGGCGATTGCCAAACAGCGTGCCCATCAAAACGATGCTGCCCAACAGCGCCACTGCCAGCAACGGCGACAACAACGTCGCAACAAGAAAGTTGACCAGCAACAACAGCAGGCTGCTGAACAACCTGACCACGTGCAATGCCGCCTCCCCGATACGCCAACTGTCGACCAGGAGCAATTGACCCATCTTCTCAAGGCGCTTGCCGCTGAGATAAAGCCAGCTCGTCTTCTCCAGCTCCGTAAAGATTTCTTCGCGAACGCTGGCCACAAACTCCACCCGTGTGCGCGCCGTCAGTTTTGCCTCGAGGAACACGATAAATTGCCGAAGGATTATCAACAGTACAAACACGACCAGGACTGATTCGAGGCTGAATGATATTTTGGCGAAAGCCGCAACGGCTTCGAGCGCCTCGACCAGCGCACCAGATTCGCCAGGCGCACTTGCCGTTCCGGCAAGTACCAGCAGCGGTATCACGAGTAACAAACCGAGCCCCTCGGTCAGAGCAACACCCGTCATAAATGAAACGAGAATCAGCGAACTGCCGCCGGTACACTCCACGAATCGTCTGATCAACGCAACCAGGAGAGACATTGTGGAAGAAACCGTCATTCGTGTGGCGTGCGCCACGCCCCGCTCTGCGCGGCGGCGATGATTTCAAGGAATGGATTTGCGTATTCGTTCCAGTTGAACTCATTCGCAATATATTCAGAACCAATCTCGCCCATTTTCCTTCGCAGCTTCGGATCTTCGAGCAGACGAATAATGGCTTCGAGGGATTCATCCGGAGACTGAGGATCCACGTAGATTCCCGGAACGCCATTCTCACTCGCAACGCGCCAGGCAGGAAAATTCGAGGCGACGAACGGAATGCCGAACGTCATGTATTCGTAGAGTTTCGTAATGCTGCTGGTTGGATAGTCTGCGACCGGCATTAGCAGGGCCAGACCCACATCCGCGTCACGAATCAGGCTCAGGGACTCTGCGTGGCTGATCTGGCCAACGTAATCCACATACTGCCAGCCCGGGTGATCCTTGGCCTCCCGTTGCAGATCCGCATGCGCGAACCTGCCGGCAATCTTGAGCGTGCAATACCGTGACTCGTTGACACGCTCAACAATGTCAAGCATTTGCCAAATGCCACGAGACTCGCTGATTTCACCCACGTAAATAAGGGTATCCCTGTCCGGCGCCACGACTCTTGGCATGTTGCACATCGCGTCCAGTATCGGGCCGTCAACGAGCGGAGCGTTTGGCTGCAAGAATGTCCTGCCACCAAGCTGCTCCACCTGCTGTGCCTGGGTCACGAGAACCGCCGCTACTCGCCTCGCAAGCAGCTGCTCGAGGAAAGTAAGCGTCTGCGCAATAATCGGCTTCAGAAATGCCGGTCTGATGCCGCGTAGCAATGGCCGCTTGGAAAAATCTTCCTGTGAATCATAAACCACGTTTTGACCCGCCATCGTCAACATCAGCGCCAGGAAAATGCAGTCCGGATTGCGGAGCACAAAGACATCGGCCTTCTTGCTCCGGCAGATTCGAAACCAGCGCCTCGAATTCAGCAGCGACCTAAGCATGTACCCCTTCGAAGGGCCTACCTCAGAAACTTTCATGCCGAGGTATTCATTGAGCGGCGCCGCCTGTACAGCAATTTCAACTTCGTACCCTGCGGAAGAAAGCGTCCATGCCTGCTTGTGCACGGCGCGCACTTGCTCATGCGCTCCGATTGGCATGAAGAACACGACCTTGCCGACTGGGCCACCTGTCGTTTGACTTTTTTTCTGCGGTTTGGCTTCGGCGTCCATTGTCAGCGTCAATCATTTCATATGTCGCTGCAAAGAAACAGTGTACCCAGGCAGGGACGACCTGTAGTGCCGTCGTCAACGGCGCGATGCGTGACACTGACGATTTCGCCCTTCCTACGGGTGTCGTCAAGGACGCTTTGCTGGCGCCTCTGTGCGCCGGGGAAGTTTACGCGCGCCCCCTCAAGTCACTTCGGAAGCTACGCGGCCCACGCCTCAACTGCATTTACCCCTATTAACTGGAGTATTTACGCATTGCTCCGAGCCACGGTAACTCGGTAGCCTGCCTGACTGAGAGGTTGTTTGGTACATGCCTCGGGGAGAGGGAAGTATCAAAACAACGCTTTGAACTCATCTCGGGCAAGTTCGCCAAGTTCTGGGAGGTATCCATTAAAGGATCCTCGATGGCAACACCCTAACGTCAGCTTCCTTATGTTCCGGCCACGGACCACCAAAATCGCCCGCAGAGACTCTTACCATACAGCCGCCCTGTTCTGGCCTGACAGCCTTCAGGCGGTCCGGAAAGGTGCCCGAAAGGGTCACGTAACTCCCGGAAAGAAAAAGGCCTTCGACAGTCCCGGGCTGGAGACTATTCGAAGGCCTGACTGTCTGGCGGTGGAGCGAGTCCTCTGCGGACGATGCTCTTCGGCGGTTCCGCCCAGTTTCCCTGTTATGGAGGAAGCGCGCTCATTGGATGCCATCGTCGCCAGTACAGGCCGTCACTTCGGCCTGACGCATACCTGTTTCTTTCCATTCCAGGCGCCTCGCCGAAGCGATAGAATTTCCTCTCCTTTGACCTGCTAAAATGGGGCCATGGGGCTTCGGCAGCTAATCATAGAACTAAGACGCCGAAGGGTCTTTCGGGCCGCGGCTTTGTACATCGTTACTGCGTGGGTCGCCATCCAGGTTGCGGGCGAGTTCTTTCCAGCGATCGGTGTGCCAGATGAGGCGATCCGGTATGTGTGGCTAATTGTCGCATCGTTGTTTCCGATCGCCGTCGTGTTCGCCTGGCGCTACGACGTTTCGCTTGAGGGTGTCACGCGAACTCCCCCGGCCAGCCCCAGCGATGACTTCGATCCCTCGCTTCGAAAGACGGATTTTGTATTGCTTGCGGCCCTCGCGACCGTGGCGCTATCTCTCGTTCTTCAGTTTGGATCACGAATCGAACCGGGGCAGATGCGCCTTGACGATTCCATCAGTGCGTTCTCTATCGCTGTCTTACCATTTGATGACCTCTCCGGTAATCCGGACGAACAGTATTTCGTGTCGGGCATGCAGTCGTCACTAATCGATGGCTTGTCGCGGGTCAGGAACCTGCGCGTAACGTCGAAAGTGTCGACAATGCCGTTCCGTGAGGCTGGCGCATCGCTGCTCGACATCGCGTTACAGCTGGGGGTCGCCCGCGTCGTCGAGGGCACGGTCTTGCGCGATGGCAGTCGCGTCAGCATCGCGTTGCGAATGCATGATGCGGAGAAGGACGAACAGGTCTGGTCAGCCCGTTTCGAGGACGAACTTGGGAACATCATGCTTATGCAGGCGAAGGCGGCACAGGAAATCGCTAACCAGGTAAGAGTGCAACTCGGGTCGGAGGAACGTGAGCAGTTTGCGGCGGCGAGGCCCGTAAACCCGGACGCGTACAATGCCGTGTTGAAGGGCATATTTCACGTCGAGCGCTTCAACCCCGAGGACATGCGTATTGCGGCCACCCATTTCCAGCGCGCCGTCGAGATCGATCCTGACTACGCGCTGGCCCACTGGGGGCTCAGCAAGCTGTGCTTATTCCAGGCGCAGATTGGAATGCTGACATCCGTCGAGGCACGCGAGAAATGCATGCCTCTTGCTGTAAAAGGATTGGAACTCGACCCATTCCTGCCCGGGGCGCACATAGCCATGGCGTCAAGCCTAACCTGGCACTATTTCGACTGGGAAGGTGCGCGGGCGTATTGGGAAAGGGCGCTTGAACTTAACCCGAGTTATGCCGAGGCACACGTCTTTTTCGCACACTACCTCGGTGTCCTGGGCGAGTTGGACGATAGTACCGAACACATTGAGAAGGCAGTCGCTCTCGATCCTCTCAACCCATTCACGATTGGCCTTTATAGCGTGCAGCTGGTCATGCGAAATGAGTATGAAGAGGCAATCTCATTCGGCGAACAGGCGGTGAGTATGGCGCCGGGTTATGCATTTGGTTACGGGACCCTGGTGATGGCACACGACTCGCTGGGCAACGAGGAGAAAGCCATACGGGCATTTGCAAATATGTTGCGCCTGGTGGGCGAAAAGCCGGATGCTGCTGAGTTCCTGGAAACTGCCTATCAGCGCGATGGGTACGAGGCCGCCAATCTGCAACTCGCGGAATTCCTGGTGACGGCATCGGAATCGAGGAAGGTAAACCCAAGTACGATATCGATGGCTTACGAATTCGGTGGGGACTATGAATCCTCTATCGACTGGCTCGAGATTTCAGTCGAGAGACGGGATCCCGATGCGCCATACATAGGGGCCCTGGTCAAGGATCCCGCTGTTCTTGCGCATCCGAGGTACAAGGCTCTGGTCAAGCGCATGGGCCTCGACTACTGGGCCTCAGGTCCCTGACCGTGTTGGGTGAAGGATAGCGACAGATAAGTGGCCGGAAAGCCGAATGCGCGAAGGTCGAACACATCCCGAAAGGAAACCTCGCGGTTTGAATCTGGCGGAGAGGGTGGGATGGACGCTGCGCGTCCTCAATTGCGGCTGCGCCGCTGCTTGAGTCGAACAGGGTTCGAAAGCCCATACCCCCTCGGCAAAAATACAAAAGGCCCCGAAAGGGACCTTTCATATTTTGGCGGAGAGGGGGGGATTCGAACCCCCGGTACGGTATAAGCGTACACTCGCTTTCCAAGCGAGCGCCTTAAGCCACTCAGCCACCTCTCCAAATCTTCTTAAATCGAATTAGTTACCCGTATTTGCCGACGGTGGATACTCAATACATTTCACGCCTGGCGGACGCGGTGGTGTTTCCGCCTTGGGAACAGCCATTTCCTTCGTCTCATCCAGGGGCGCAAGATCGTCCGGAACCACAATACGTTTGCCCGCTACCGCCGCCTGATAGGGCTGCGGTTCGTCACAGCTCGTGCGAACGTCGTCTTTGCCGCATGCGCAGATACCGGCCAAAACGATCAGGCTCAACAGAGTGGCGCTTGCCCTGATTGGGGTCATGCAAATTCCTCCAAAGCGACTCCGGCCATTTGCATGGCGGCTCGCATTTGTTCGTGGTACTGCGCCGAAAACGGCGTCAGCGGCAGGCGAATATTCGCCTCGATCAAACCCATCTGGCTGAGGGCCCATTTCACCGGTATCGGGTTCGACTCGACAAACAGGCTCCTGTTCAGTGATTGCAGCGTATCGTCCAGGGCTTTCGCCTCAGCAAATCGACCTGCCAATGCCAGGCGACAGAGTTTCGCAACTTCCTCCGGTACAACATTGCCACTCACCGTAACGACCCCGTGGCCACCCTGCTCGATAAACGGCAGCAAAGTAAAATCATCACCGCTGTAGAGCATGAAATTATCATCCACCTGGTCCTGAACTGCCCGAAGGCGGTCAATACTGCCAGTCGCCTCCTTGATGCCAAAAATATTGCCATGTCTTGCCAGCCGGGCGACCGTCTCGGGCAACATGTCTGCCACTGTGCGCCCGGGCACGTTGTACATCATTACCGGCCATTCCACAGCATCGGCAACGGCCACGAAATGGCGATAAATCCCTTCCTGTACCGGCTTGTTGTAGTACGGCACGACGACAAGGTATGCGGCGATGCCAGTATCCGCGACGGCCGTCGACAGGTCGATGGTCTGTGCCGTCGAGTTCGAGCCGGTACCCGCGATGATCGGCAGGCGGCCATCCGCCAGCTCAACTGCACGAGCGATCAGGTCAATGTGTTCTGCACGGGTCAGAGTCGCGGACTCCCCCGTGGTGCCTGCGATTACGAGCCCGTCGCTCCCGGCGTCGACATGAAAGTCAATCAGGCGCTTGAGACTTCGGTAATCGACCCGATTATTGCCATCAAAAGGCGTGACCAGGGCGACCAAGCTACCTTTGAACACACGTTGTCCTCGCCACAAATGAGGCGGCGATGTTACTGTTCATGTCGGGTGCTGGCAAGCGCTGTCGCTGGCACCATTCGTTTGGTAGGGGAAATTCTAGATAAATGACTCAACTTATTGTTATTTCAGCAGTTGGAACAGACAGAACCGGCGTGGTCCAGGACCTGAGCAAGGTCATTCTCTCCTGTGATGGCAACATCGAGGAGAGCCGCATGACGACGCTCGGCTCCGAGTTTGCGATGTTGCTGCTGGTATCGGGAAACTGGGCAACGCTGAACAAGCTCGAGCAGCGCCTGAACAAGCTCGGCCAAGCCAAGAATCTCGCCATATCCATCCGCCAGACCGATGTGAAACCGCCACGGAATGACCGTATGCCCTACGCCATCGACATCGTCAGTCTTGATCAGCCCGGGATCGTCTTCAATCTCGCCAATTTTTTTGCATCCCGGGATATTGAAATAGCCGACGTTGCTACCCGGCGCTATGCGGCCGCGCATACGGGCTCCCCGATGTTTGCCGTGCAGATGGCTGTAAACGTGCCTTCGACGATACATATCGCGCAGCTTCGCGAGGAGTTCCTCGAAGTCTGCGACCGCTTAAACCTCGATGCCATTCTGGAACCTGTGAAGGCCTGACCGGAGCTGATCGTGAACGGACCCCCGCTGAATCGAGTCGTGGCCAATTTCAAGGCCGCCGCTACCCGCAACAAGACAATCGAACTCAAGGACTTGCGTGGCCAGCACGTCGTCATCTACTTCTACCCAAAAGACAGTACGCCGGGCTGCACACTCGAAGGGCAGGATTTTCGCGATTTGCACGCGAAATTTCGGCGCCAGAATGCGGTAGTGCTGGGCGTCTCCCGGGACAGTCTGGCCTCGCACGAAAAATTCAGGGACAAGCAATCATTTCCTTTTGACCTGGTATCGGACCCGGACGAAACCTTGTGCCGGCGGTTCGATGTCATACAGGAGAAGACCCTGTACGGGCGGAAGTTCATGGGTGTTGTGCGCAGCACTTTCCTGATCGATAGTGCGGGCAAATTGCGTAATGAGTGGCGTGGCGTCAAGGTCAAAGGCCATGCCGCGGAAGTACTGGAAGCCGTCAAGGCGCTGAATTAGCTGGAACGCTCACTGACAGGCCGGGTCGAAACTCCTATGCAAAATCGCTTTATCAAAATCGCCGTGACAGCCACTTTCGCCGCACTTGTACTGGTTGCCGGCGCTGGCGCGGACGACATCAAGTTGCCGGACATGGGAAGCCCGGCCGACGCCATTCTCTCTGCCAATGAAGAAGCACGATTCGGTCGTGCAATCATGCGAGACATCATGAGCAGCGGAAGCGTCATAGAGGATCCGCTGGTTACCGAATACATCAATGAAGTCGGAAACAGAGTTGCAGCACAAACCAACGATGGCGACATCGATTTCACGTTCTTCGTCGTCGACGACCAACGTATCAATGCCTTCGCATTGCCCGGCGGATTCATCGGTGTCCACACAGGTTTGCTCGAGGCGACACGAAGTGAAGACGAGCTCGCAGGTGTATTGGCCCACGAAGTCGCACACGTTACTCAGCGTCACATTGCGCGTGCCATTCATGCCAGCTCGCGGCAGAGCCTGTTATCGACAGCAATCATGCTTGGCGCGATGATCGCAGGCGCCGCTGGAGGAAGCTCGGACGTCGTGCAAGCGGGCATGGCTGTGGCTCAGGGATCTGCGGCGCAGGCGCAAATCAATTTCACGCGTGCGAATGAGCACGAAGCAGACCGGGTTGGCATTTCGGCGCTGGCGGGTGCCGGTTTTGATCCCTACGGTATGGCGTCATTTTTCGACGTCATGTCACGGCAGAACACACGCGCTCCCGACGATCGCGCGCCCGAGTTCCTGATGACGCATCCTGTTACATCCTCCCGAATTGCTGAAGCGAGAGATCGGGCAAGGGACTTTGATCCGGTTCGAAGTGTCGATTCGGTCAGCTATGGCATCGCCAAAGTACGCGTTATCGTCGACCGCTTCGAAACACCGAAGGAAGCCGTCGCCCATTTCGAAAACCGGGCCTACCAAAACCAGAACGAATACGAGCGCTACGGCCGAATGCTTGCCTACATGCGTGACGGCAACTACTCGATGGCGCTGGACATAGCGGAAGGACTATCGGAGCGGAATCCCGAAGTCATCGCCTACCGAATTGCTTTGGGCGACGCACAGGCAAAAATAGGACGGAACGACGACGCACTGCGGACTTTTGAAACAGCTCTCGAGCTGTTCCCGCGAAATGTTCCCCTGGTCATCGCTTATGCTGAGCGGCTGCTGGACTTCAATCAGCCGCAAAAGGCGCATACGATATTGCTTGACCTGCTGAACAATGTGCCACCGACGCCGAACCAGGTTCGCCTCATCGCACGAGCGGCCAGCGAAGCTAACGAGCAGGCTGAATCCCTTTACTACCTGTCTGAATACCGATTTATGATCGGCGATCTGATTGGCGGTATTAACTACCTTCAGCAGGCCTTGCGAGTACCGGAGCTGCAGGAAATTCAGCGGATTCGCTTCGAGGCTCGCATCGACTTCATTCGGGAATTCATGACCGAAGAACAGTTGCGCAACATGCCGCGTGCACAACCTTCGGGTAGATCTGCGCGCAATTCCAGCTGATTGTGAGAGCGCGTCATCCCCTACGCCTGCCACTACTATTCCTCGCGCTCGCCGTTTCCGCCTGCACGACGGTACCAACCGAGCAGCGCATGGATTCCGATCCCTGGGAGCCACTGAATCGCACAATCTTCGGTGCCAATGTCGCGTTCGACAATGTATCGACCAAGCCAATCGCGAAAGGCTATCGAAAAGTTATTCCGGGACCGCTCCGCAAAGGCGTATCCAATTTCTTCCGCAACCTCACGACACCACGGTCCGCAATCAACAATTTTCTGCAGGGCAAACCAAAACGCGGGCTGTCGGAAATCGGGCGTTTCATGTTCAACAGCACACTGGGTGCCGGTGGACTGGTGGACATCGCAACGATTGGTGGAATGGACGAGTATCAGGAAGACTTTGGCCAGACCCTGGCGGTCTGGGGCGTCCCGGACGGCCCCTACGTCATGGTGCCATTACTCGGGCCGCAAACGTTGCGTGACGCGATCATGCTACCCGTCGACATCGCAGTCACTCCGTTGTTCCAGTATGAAAAAGGTTCCCTTCGGCAAAACCTCTACATTTTGCGCCTTATCGATCTCAGGTATCGCGTATTGCCCGCGGACAAGCTCCTCGAAAATTCCAAGGACCCATACCTGACCTTACGTGAGTCTTATCTGCAGAATCGTGAGTACGAGATATACGACGGTAACCCGCCGGTCGATGACGAGTTCTTTGACGAATTCCTGGACGAAGAATAACGCGCCTGGCTATTGAGTATCGGGCGACTCGATAAATCCGGCCCAACGCTCGCCACGCGTTAATAATGCATCCACCTCTGTCGTCTTTGCGATCGCCAGAATGCGCTCCGGTATGCTGGAGAAGCGAATCTCCCTGACTGTGTGGTTCGACCATGTAATCCACTCGAGCAACAGCGCCAGGCCCGCCGAATCGCCCATCGTAACGCCGGAAAGATCCACTTCAAGTCGTGTGTGTTCTGAAAACGGTTTCTCGCTGAGCTGCAAAATTCGCTCAGCGGTATCGAATGACATCTCTCCGGACAGCGCGAAGTGGCCATCGCCAAGATCTTCGAGGGAAAAATCACTCATCGCCGGGTACGTCTGCCTCTTTTTCAAGTCTTTCGATGACTGCCTCGAGGCTTGATGACTGGATTTCTGAATCGAGTTCTGCTCGATAGTTACGAATGTACGACACGCCTTCAATGACAACGTTAAACAGCAGCCATCCCGTATCGCGTTTCACCAGTTCATAGTCGACCGCAACTTTTGTCCCGTCATCCATCATCACAGAACTGCGAACCGTCGCCCGTGGCTTGGACAGATCACCCCGAAACGGCAATACCGTGACACGATCCTGCTCAAACTCCAGCAATCCATCGGCGTAGCGACGCAGCAGAGCCTGGTAGAAAGCATTGATGAAGCGCTCACGCTGTGCGTCGTCGGCATCGCGCCAGTGTTTTGCCAGAACCATTTGCGCAGCGAACTTTCGATCGAAGCGTGGCAGCAGCATTTCATCGATCAGCGCATACAAAGTTTCGCGATCGGCGGCCAACTCTTCTTTGCGGCCGTCCATTTTTTCCGCCAACAGACTGACAGCCTCTTCAACGACTTCAACAGGCGTCAAATCCGCCGCCGCGGTCGGCTGCGCGAACCAACAAACTGACAAGGCAACTAACAGGATCGCAGATTTCATTCGTCGCTCCCCGAACCGGAATTGACGAGAAATTTGCCGATCAAATTTTCGAGCACGATCGCGGACTGCGTGAAATAGATTTCGCTGTCGTTCTCAAGATAGGTGTCCGAACCTCCTGCTTGCAAACCGACGTATTGGCTGCCCAGCAGGCCGGCGGTCAGGATACTGGCGTCGGAATCGTCCGGAATCTGATCGTAGCGACTGTCGATGATCATCCTGACATTCGCTTGTAAGGTTACCGGGTCAAAAGACACGTCGATAACCCGACCAATCGTTACGCCGGACATGGCAACCGGCGCACGCGGTTTCAGGCTCCCAACATTGTCAAAGTTGGCCTGAACCTCGAACGTCTTGTCCGCAGAAAAGCGCTCGCCACCCGCCGTCTGCGTTGTCAGAAAAAATATCGCAGACATCCCGAGAAGGACGAACAGGCCAGTACCAATTTCAACCGCACGTGTTTGTTGCATAGCTGTTCCTTAAAGCATGACCGCGGTGATCATGAAATCCAGTATCAATACACATATTGCCGTGATCACCACGGTTCTTGTCGTTGCCCTGCCGACACCTTCGGCGGTCGGGATCGTATTGTATCCCTCCCAGACGGCAAGCAGGCTCGCAACAATTCCGAATACAAAACTCTTGAGTACACCTTCGCGAACATCGTCGGCGCTAACGGACAACTGCATCTGCTGCCAAAAAGCACCGACGTCAACGCCGAGCAGATCGACTGCGACAATATGCGCACCGAATAACCCGATACAGGTAAAAATTGCCACCAGCAACGGCATTGCAACGACGCCGCCGAGGAAACGCGGCACCAAAACACGCCGGACTGGATTGACTGCCATCATTTCCATCGCCGACAACTGATCGGTCGCTTTCATAAGTCCAATCTCGGAGGATAACGCGGTTCCCGCCCGCCCTGCGAAGAGCAATGCTGTAATAACGGGGCCCAGCTCCTTGAGCAGTGCAAGTGCGACGACGGCGCCGACAGAATCTTCGGCATTAAAGCGGGACAGATTCGAATAACCCTGCAGTCCGAGGACGCCACCGACGAAAAGGCCACAAACCATGATGATCACCAGCGACAATGTACCGGTGTTGTAGATTTGCTTGATGATAAGTCCCGGTCGTCGCACGACCATACGCGGCGTATGCCGTACCAGGCGCAGAAAGAACAACTGGAAAGCCCCGAAGGTCCGGACGAATTCCAGGGTATCCTCGTATATATCCTTGAAGAGCGTCGGCATCAGTTATCTCGTCCCAGCAGTTGCTCCGCATAGTCGGGCGCGTCGAAATGGAAGGCGACCGGGCCATCGGCCATACCGTGCATGAATTGTCGCACGAGTTTTGACTTGGCAACGCTAAGCTCGTCGGGGCTGCCGCTCGCGGCCACTTTGCCGTCAGAAATAAGGTAGCTCTTGTCGGCGACCGTAGAGACCTCCGCCACGTCGTGACTGACGACAATGCTGGTTATGCCGAGGGCGTCATTCATGCGACGGACCAAACGTACGATGACGCCCATCGAAATCGGATCGAGGCCGACGAAAGGCTCATCGTAAATCAGGATTTCCGGATCCATCACCATCGCACGGGCCAGGGCTACGCGCCTGGCCATGCCGCCTGAGAGTTCAGAAGGCAACATATCCGCCGCGCCGCGCAGTCCCACAGCATGCAGCTTGGTCAGCACGACATGACGAATCAGGCGATTCGTCAGCTTGGTATGCTCACGGAGCGGAAATGCCACATTTTCAAAAACGTTGAGATCCGTCAGCAAGGCGCCGTTCTGAAAAAGCATGCCAAATCGCTGACGTAGCGCATAGAGGCCTCTTTGATTCAGGGTTGCGATATCCACGCCGTCAACAAATACGGCGCCTTGCTGGGGTACCAGCTGCCGCGTTATGAGGCGTAACAGGGTCGTCTTGCCGGTGCCGCTCGGACCCATCAAAGCTGTGATCTCGCCGCGTTTGATCGTCAGGTCGAGGTGCCTGAATATCACGCGAGAACCCCGCGAATACATCAGGTCTTTGATCTCGATCAGGTTTTCAGAGGTTTTGCTCACGATGAGGGCCGCCACGCTATTACATGGCGCGGCTAAAGTCCGGTCTGGTTTTGGATGGCGTAGCATAGCAAATGCCGCTCCTCGCGAAAGCGCGAAAATGCTGCCGGGTATGGCCTGTAGCTCTAAATAGGACTAAAATAGTCCCTTATTCATTAACCTGCGTATCTGATCATGCTCAGAATCAGCAAACTCACCGATTACGGAACCGTTTTGCTTGCGAACCTGGCGGCAAATCAAAGGGCCGTCTGCAGCGCGGCGGACGTGTCCTCGGCGACCGGCATTGCATTGCCGACGGTCAGCAAATTACTGAAATCGCTGGGTCGCGCCGGCCTCGTCACGTCAACCCGGGGCAGCAATGGTGGCTACCGCCTCGCGCGCGACCCAGACGCAATCAGTGCCGCCGACATCATTGACGCACTCGAAGGCCCCGTATCCATTACCGAGTGCAGCGCGATCGACAGTCAATGCGAGCACGAGGGTGTTTGCAGCGTTGGCGGTGCGTGGCAACGGGTGAATGTCGCTATCCGCCGGGCGCTCGACGACGTCTCGCTTGATGATCTGCTGCGAAGCAACAGGCCTGCTCCACAATTTCGATTCGCGGGGCTGCCAGTCAATGTGGAAATTAAACGACGATGAGCGCAGAAAACCTCGAAAGCATGGTCAACCGTCGTTACGCGCATGGCTTCATTACCGACATTGCGACAGAAAGCCTGCCGCCCGGACTGAATGAGGACATCGTCCGTGCCATTTCGCTACGCAAGAATGAACCCGAATTCATGCTTGAGTGGCGGCTGCAGGCCTATCGGCAGTGGCTGGAGATGAAGGAGCCAACCTGGGCACATGTGCACTACCCTCCGATCCGGTTCAACGAAATCTCCTATTACGCCGCACCCAAGTCGGATAAGGACAGGCCTAAGAGCCTCGATGAGGTGGATCCGAAGCTCCTCGAGACGTATGAAAAGCTTGGAATTCCCCTGCACGAACGTGCCAGGCTGGCTGGCGTCGCCGTTGATGCAGTCTTCGACAGCGTGTCCGTTGCCACGACCTTCAAGGGCAAGCTGGCCGATGCCGGCGTCATATTCTGCTCGTTTTCAGAAGCAGTGCGGGAACACCCTGAACTCGTCAGGAAATACCTCGGCAGCGTCGTTCCACGACGCGATAACTTCTACGCCGCGTTGAACTCTGCCGTGTTCAGTGACGGTTCCTTCGTCTACATTCCGAAGGGGGTTCGCTGCCCGATGGAATTGTCGACCTATTTCCGTATCAACGCGGCCAACACCGGGCAGTTTGAACGCACGCTGATCATTGCCGATGAAGGTAGTCACGTGAGTTACCTTGAAGGGTGCACGGCACCTATGCGCGACGAAAATCAATTGCACGCTGCGGTCGTCGAACTGGTCGCACTTGAAGGCGCCGAAATCAAATATTCGACCGTTCAGAACTGGTATCCGGGCGATGAAAACGGTGTTGGCGGTATCTACAATTTCGTCACCAAGCGCGGTGACTGCCGCGGTGCGAACTCGAAGATATCGTGGACCCAAGTGGAAACGGGATCGGCGATCACCTGGAAATACCCCAGTTGCCTCTTGCGCGGCGAAAACTCCGTCGGCGAGTTTTATTCCGTTGCGGTTGCGAATAACCGGCAACAAGCCGACACCGGTACGAAAATGATTCACATCGGTGCAAATACTCGAAGCACGATTGTCTCGAAAGGCATATCCGCGGGGAAGGCGCAAAACGCGTACCGCGGGCTCGTCAAAGTGATGCCACAAGCACATGGCGCACGCAATCACACGCAGTGCGACTCCTTGCTCATTGGCAAGGATTGTGGCGCGCATACGTTTCCTTACATGGAAATCAAGAATCCTTCCGCGAAAATCGAACACGAGGCCACGACGTCCAAGATTTCAGCCGATCAGCTCTTCTACTGTCGCCAGCGCGGTATCGCCGAAGAAGACGCCGTCAACATGATCGTCAACGGCTTCTGCAAGGAAGTTTTCAAACAATTACCGATGGAATTTGCCGTCGAGGCCCAGGCGTTGCTGAACGTCAGTCTCGAGGGTGCTGTCGGATAGGATTTACAATGCTCGAGATCAACAACCTGACCGCTCGCATCGGCGACACCGAAATTCTTCGTGGCCTGTCCCTGTCCGTCAAGGCAGGCGAGGTGCATGCCATCATGGGCCCTAACGGATCCGGCAAGAGCACACTCGCGCAAGTCATCGCCGGACATCAAGACTATGTGGTAACGGGCGGTACAGCGACGTTCAACGGAAAAAACCTGCTTGACCTGGAACCCGAAGAACGGGCCCGCGAAGGCGTCTTCCTGGGTTTCCAGTATCCCGTCGAGATTCCCGGCGTTAACAACGCCTACTTGCTCAAAGCCGCCGTCAATGCCCGGCGACAGCACCAGGGACTGGGCGAAATTGACGCTTTCGAGTTCTTGAAGCTCGCGCGCGAAAAAATGGCAATGCTGGGAATGGATACGAAGTTCCTCAACCGCGGCGTCAACGAGGGATTCTCGGGCGGCGAGAAAAAGCGCAACGAAATATTGCAGATGGCGATGCTCGAGCCGAAGCTCGCGATATTGGACGAGACCGATTCCGGGCTGGATATCGACGCGCTCAAAGCCGTCGCAGAAGGCGTGAATTCATTGCGCAAGCCTGACCGTGCAATCGTTCTGGTCACGCATTATCAGCGCTTGCTGGACTACATTTCGCCTGACTTTGTGCACGTATTATCCGAGGGAAGAATCATACGCTCCGGCGACCGGACACTCGCGCTCGAACTGGAAGAAAAAGGTTACGACTGGTTGCGTGAGGCAGCAAACGGATGAAGCCGGCGATGTTGTCGATCGATAGCCTGAAGAGTGCAGTTTTGCGCTTGCCGGATGATGTTTTGTCCGCGACGCGCGCAGCGGCGCTGGCAAATCTCGATGAGCACGGGCTACCGACAGTGCAACATGAAGACTGGAAGTACACCGACCTGCGCCCCGCTATCGACATCAGTAACCGATGGCTGGCTGATGGCGCTGCTCGCCCAACTGGCGGCGATCTTTCCGAGGCTATCGTCTCAGTCACCGGATCCATCGACGCGGACTGGCTGGTGATCGCCAACGGCGCGATCGACATGAGCCACTTCAACTCGAGCCCCGGCATCGAAATCGAGCGATTCAGCGAGTCGGCAGCCCCCTTCGTCATGGACCGGCCACTTGCCGATTTGAATGCAGCGCTATTGCAGGACGGGTTGCGAGTGCAGGTTCATGCAGCAACCGAGAAACCCCTGGGGCTGCTCATTATCGATGATGCAAATTCGGGCGCTGCCGTGACCCAGGTCAACGTCGAGATCATGGTCGCACCGGGTTGCGACGTTGAGATAGTCGAATACCAGACTTCGTCGGGTCGCGACGATCATTACGCGAACTCTGTCGTTACGCTGGACATCGGCGAGGCAGCGCATACGGGATACGTGCGAATTCAGGAGCGGCGTATCGGTCATGTGCAGACCGGCCGACTGTCCGTCTCGGTGGGAAAAGATGCGCGCTTTGCCATGGCCAGTTACGACCTTGGCGGAGGACTCGTGCGCAACGATGTTGATATCGATCTCGGCGCGAAAGGTGCGGACCTCGTCTGCAATGGCCTCTATCTCGCCAGCGACGGGCAACACATCGACAACCATATTCGCATCGACCACCGCGTCGGACCGGCCTCTTCCTCACAGGAGTTTCGCGGCATTTTGAACGGACGCTGCCGCTGTGTCTGGAATGGCAAAGCCATCGTGCACAAAGGAGCGGACGGTACGGATGCAAAGCAGGCCAATCACAATCTTCTGCTGTCCGACAATGCCGAGATTGATGCCAAACCAGAACTCGAGATCTACGCTGACGACGTGAAATGCAGTCATGGCACGACGGTCGGGCAGCTCGATGAGGCTGCCCTGTTCTACCTGCGCAGCCGCGGTCTTGGCAGACATGAAGCAATTCAGGCACTGACACGCGCTTTTGCCGCGGACCTCGTCGGGCGAGCGCCGGTAAGCGCCGCGAAAACCGCCATCGCCGCTCTGGTCGATGCGCGCCTTGCGGAACTGACGCTGGAGCGCACATCGTGAGCCCACTGGCAGCGCTCGCAACGGCCGATATCGCGGGTTGCCGGGACGACTTTCCGGCGCTACACCAAACCATCAACGGGCAGGCGCTGGTTTTCCTGGATAGCGCTGCTTCCTCTCAGCAACCCTTCGCGGTGATCGACGCAGTGTCACGATACCAGCGTGAGGATCATGCGAATGTTCATCGCGGTGTACACACGCTGAGCCATCGTGCGACGGAACTATACGAGGGCGCTCGCGATAAACTTCGCGATTTCATCAACGCGCCAAGCCGCCGCGAAGTCATTCTGACCAGCGGCACGACCGAATCCATTAACCTGGTCGCGCAAAGCTATTGCCGGCCATCACTGCAACCCGGCGATCAGGTCCTTATCACCTGGCTCGAGCACCATTCCAATATTGTCCCCTGGCAACTCGTGTGCGAACAGACCGGAGCCGAGCTGCTGGTAGCTCCGATTAATGATCGCGGCGAAATCGAACTCGACGAGTTGCAGGCGCTAATGACAGAGCGGGTCAAGTTGCTCGCTGTCGGCCATGTGTCCAACGCGCTGGGTACCGTGAATCCGGTCGTCGACATCATCGCGCGCGCAAAAGCGCTGGGCATTACCGTGCTGGTCGATGGTGCGCAGGGCGTACCGCACATGAACGTTGACGTGCAGGCGCTCGGCTGCGACTTTTACGCGTTCTCCG
The DNA here is from genome assembly GCA_029881055.1 of Gammaproteobacteria bacterium. Classification (GTDB taxonomy): domain Bacteria; phylum Pseudomonadota; class Gammaproteobacteria; order Steroidobacterales; family Woeseiaceae; genus UBA1847. The sequence continues at coordinate 17,261 of JAOUNH010000006.1, read as the reverse complement.
GGCACAAGATGTTCGGCCCGACCGGCACGGGCGTGCTGTGGGGCCGTGAAGAGCTGCTCGAAAATATGCCGCCGTATAAAGGCGGCGGCGACATGATTCTTGAAGTCAGCTTTGAGAAAACAGTGTTCAACGAATTACCCTACAAATTCGAGGCCGGCACGCCGAATATTGCCGGCACGATCGGCCTGGGTGCCGCTGTCGACTACCTGCAATCGGTCGGCATGCAAAATATTGAAGAACATGAGAAAGCGCTGCATCGCTACATGGTCGACCAGCTCGAATCCGTGGAAGGGTTGCGCCTGGTGGGTACGGCCCGCAAACAGGCTGGCGTGCAATCCTTTTTGTTGAACGACATACATCCGCATGACCTTGGCACAATACTCGATCACCAGGGTGTTGCCGTTAGAACCGGTCACCATTGCGCGATGCCGGTTATGCAGCGATTCGGGCTGCCAGGAACTACGCGCGCATCCCTGGCGCTGTACAACAACACCAACGACATCGACAGATTGATTGCCGCGCTCGACAAAGCCCGCGAAGTGTTCGCATGAACGGGCAGGCAGTCACAACGACCACCAGCGAGTAAGCACACCATGTTCGGTCATACCAACGAGCCTTTTTCACTGTCACGCGACGTTACGGCGGTCATCATTCCGGCGGGTGAAGAGCTCACGCTGCGGGAAGGAACCAGCGGCTTTATCACCCAGGCGCTCGGCGGCAGCTTCACGGTTTATGTCGAGGGAAACCTGTTCCGCGTTTCAGGGATTGATGCCGATGCGCTCGGCAAGGAAGCGGTGCCACCGCCGAAGATTCCCGAGAATGCCACAGACGCTGATATCGAAGCCGTCGTCTGGGATCAGCTCAAGACCTGTTACGACCCGGAAATTCCCGTCGACATCGTCAATCTCGGCCTCGTGTATCGTTGCGAAGTCACTTCTCTGGGCAACGGTCAACGCTCGATTTCCGTGGATATGACCCTGACCGCGCCGGGCTGCGGAATGGGAGACGTACTCGTCGCCGATGCGCGCGAAAAGATCGCCATCATTCCGACCATTGCGGATGTCGAAGTGCAACTGGTATTCGATCCGCCCTGGAACGTCGCCATGATGTCCGACGAAGCAAGACTGCAGACCGGCATGATGTAGATTCTACAAAATAGCGTTAACACTATGAAAATATTGACGTTAGTTAGGCATGCAAAATCGGATTGGAGCGATCGGCGTCTGAGCGACAGCCAGCGCATCCTGAGTCCGCGCGGTGAGCGGGACGCACCCATGATGGGTCAACGCATCACGGCCCTGGGCTTGCGCCCGTCCCTGATGATTTCCAGCCCGGCCGTTCGCGCCTGGACCACGGCAAAGTACTTTGCGGCCGAGTTGGGCTATCCGGCTGAATTCCTGCAGCGCGAGGAGGCCATCTACCTCGCAACACTGGACGATTTGCTCGAGGTCGTCATGGCTCAGGACGACGGCTTTAACAGCATCATGCTATTCGGCCACAACCCGGGCCTGACGGAGTTTGCCAATTTCCTGGTGCCTGGATTAACGAACAATCTTCCAACAGCGGGTGTAGTCGCGGTGCAAATTGAACAGGAAGACTGGAACCTCTACAGCCAGCCCGATACCGAGCTGATTACCTACGACTATCCGAAAAACGGCGACTAACGCTGCAATTAGCACTCCGGGACGTTGACCGCCAGGCCGCCTTTTGAGGTTTCCTTGTAATGCGCTGACATGTCATTACCCGTCTGGCGCATGGTTTCAATCACCTGGTCGAGCGTTACCTTGTGCGTGCCATCACCGTGCATGGCCAGTTGCGCCGCGTTTATCGCTTTCACTGCGCCCATTGCATTGCGTTCGATGCAGGGGATTTGCACGAGACCGCCGATAGGATCGCAGGTCAGTCCCAGGTTGTGCTCCATGCCGATTTCGGCGGCCTCCTCGACATGATCGTTCGATCCGCCCAGCGCCGCGGCCAGTCCGCCAGCCGCCATCGAACAGGCTACGCCGACCTCGCCCTGGCACCCCATCTCGGCGCCCGAAATTGAGGCATTGATCTTGTACAGGACACCAATGGCACCCGCCGTCAGCAGGTATTTCCGCACGCCCTCGCGATTGGCTCCCGGGATGAACTGTTCATAGAACATCAACACTGCCGGAATGATGCCGGCCGCCCCATTGGTTGGCGAGGTCACGACGCGGCCGCCTGATGCGTTCTCTTCATTCACGGCGATTGCGTAAGTGTTGACCCAGTCGAGCGCCTGCAAAGGCGACGGTTCTCTGACGTTCTGCAGCCGTCGATGCAGTTTCGCCGCCCTGCGCAGCACCGACATCTTTCCCGGTAACACGCCCTCTGTGCGCAGTCCCCGTGCCACGCAATCCCGCATTGCCTGGCATATCGCATCAATGCGCTGGTCGACTTCTTCCGCCGGTCGCCAGAATGTCTCGTTGCGGTACATCAGTTCCGCGATCGTCAGAGAGTTCTCCGCAGCACGCTCGAGTAAGGACGCGCTGGTCTTGAACGGCAGCGGCGGCTCGCCCTCCTGGGTGACCGGTTCCGGATCGTTATTGCGTGCAATGAAGCCGCCGCCAAGCGAGTAATACAGTTCCTCCGCGATCAGGTCACCGGCCGACGACCGGGCCCGAAAGCGCATGCCGTTGGTATGGCGCGGCAATTCAGTCTCAAAATCGAAAACGAGATTCACAGCGGGATCGAAGGCCAGCTCGCCAATGCCCGGTACCTGAATGCGCTTGTCGGCATGGATCGTTCGCAAACGGTCGTCGACACCGTCGGGATCGATTGTCTCGGGTGTCAGGCCCGACAAGCCAAGCATGATGGCCGAATCCGTGCCGTGTCCTTTACCTGTCCAGGCCAGCGACCCGTGCAACGACACATCAATGCTTTTCACTTCCCGAAGACGGTCGGACAGCAGCTCGAGGAAGGCACCGGCCGCCTTCATCGGCCCCACCGTATGCGAGCTGGAAGGTCCGATGCCGATCTTGAAAATATCGAACAGGCTGATGGCTGCCATCAGGGCGCTTCCTAGTCGGAGCCAAGTGACAGCAGGCTCGCGTTACCGCCGACTGCAGAAATGTTATTGCTGACCGTATATTCCGATCCGAAGCGCTGCAGGTAATGTGGCCCGCCCGCTTTCGGGCCGGTCCCTGACAGTCCGCGGCCACCGAAAGGCTGAACACCGACTACCGCACCGATCATATTGCGATTGACGTAAATGTTACCTGCTCCCGAAGCTTTGGCGAGTCCACGTGCCCTGGAGTCAATTCGAGTGTGCAATCCCATCGTCAATCCATAGCCCGTGGCGTTGACTGCCTGAACGGTCTCATCGAGTTTCCTGCCCTTGAATTTCATCACATGCAATACAGGGCCGAAAACTTCGCGCTGCAGGGCATCGATGCTGTCGATCTCGATCAGGGTTGGCGCAAAGAAGGTACCGGATTTGCAGGATTCGGGCAGGCTGCAGCGGTGAACAATTCGAGCCTCCTTGCCCATTCGATCCACGTGCGCGGCGAGCAGGCCCCGGGCCTCGTCATCAATCGCGGGTCCGACATCAGTCGACAAATGCCTGGGATCGCCGATGTCCAGCTCGTCCATATAGCCCACGAGCAGTTCCAGGGTTCTCGGTTCGATCTCGTCCTGGACGCACAGGAGCCGCAGGGCAGAACAGCGCTGTCCGGCACTATTGAACGCCGAATAGATGCTGTCATGAACGACTTGCTCCGGCAGTGCAGAGCTGTCAACGAACATGGCGTTTTGCCCGCCGGTCTCTGCGATCAGCACGCCGATAGGCCCGTCACGATGTGCGAGAGCCTGGTTGATCAGGCGCGCCGTTTCCGTAGAGCCGGTGAAAGCCACGCCTGCAACACGCGGGTCCCGGACCGCCCGCCCGCCGATCTCGGCGCCGTCGCCGGGCAGGAAGTGCAATACATCAGCCGGAATGCCTGCTTCGAGCAGCAACTGTACCGCCCGGTAGGCAACCAGCGGCGTCTGTTCAGCAGGTTTTGCCAACACCGCATTGCCAGCCGCCAGAGCCGCCGCGACCTGGCCCGTGAAAATGGCCAGCGGAAAGTTCCAGGGGCTGATACAAACGAATACGCCACGGCCACGCATACCGTAGGTATTGCGCTCCCCGGTCGGGCCCGGCATGAGGATGGGCTCACCGAAGTGCGTAACGGACTGCGCTGCATAATAACGAATAAAATCAACAGCTTCCCGTAGCTCTGAAATCGCATCAGGGATTACCTTGCCCGCCTCGCGGACACAAAGCTGCAAGAGTTCAGGCGCGTTTTTCTCGAAAAGGTCCGCGGCCTTGTTGAGTATTGCGGCTCGCTCAAGCGCGGGCTTTCGGTTCCAGGCCACCTGCCCTGCCAGCGCCGATTTCAGTGCCGCATCGACGGACTCCGGAGTCGCCAAGGTACAGGTACCCACCACCTCCGATGTATTGGCAGGATTAACCGACGGCACTTCCACGCCCGATAGCTCTTTGCCAGCGACGATAGGACGCGCTTTCAACGCCTTCGCGCCAAATGCTCCCATGTCCGCCAGCAGCTTGCGGCTCACTTTCCGGTCGGCAAGATTGTAGCCTTTGGAATTGGGCCGTTCGGGCTGAAAAATGTCTGTAGGCCGCGGAATTCTCGGATGCGGCAGGAAATCATGCGACCGCGCAAGCTTGATCGGATCGGCGATGATGTCTTCAACAGCAATCGACTCGTCGACAATGCGGTTGACGAAGGATGTGTTCGAGCCGTTTTCCAGCAGGCGCCTGACCAGGTAGGGCAACAGGTCCTCGTGACTGCCTACCGGCGCGTACACCCGACAGGGACGGTTATGTTTTTCGGGGTCCACGACTTCCGCATACAGGTCCTCGCCCATGCCATGCAGGCGCTGGAATTCGAAGTCGCGGCGCGAGCCAGCGTAGTGCAAAACGCTCGCCAGGGTATGTGCGTTGTGCGTGGCGAACTGCGGGTAGATCTTGTCGCCGGCGGCGAGAGCCTGGCGGGCCGCAGCCAGGTAGGAAATGTCCGAATGCGATTTGCGCGTAAATACCGGGTAGCTTTCCAGACCGCGTTCCTGCGCCAGCTTGACCTCCGAATCCCAGTACGCGCCTTTCACCAGGCGCACGGGGATGCGGCGCCCGACCTCGCCCGCCAGCTCCGTCAGAAATCGCACAGTGTCACGGCCCCTGCGCAGGTAAGTCTGAACTGCCAGTCCGAATCCGTCCCAGCCGTCGAGCGACGGGTCCCGATAAACAGTTTCAAAAATGTTCAGCCACATCTCCAGGCGATCCGCTTCTTCCGAATCGATGGTCAGGCCGATGCCGATTTTTTTCGCGTGTCTCGCGAGTTCCAGCACCTCGGGAACCAGTTCCTTCATCACCCGCTCTTCATGCGTAAATTCGTAGCGCGGATGCAGCGCAGAAAGCTTCACCGAAATTCCCGGCGCCGAAAAGACGTCTTTCGGTGCCTGCTTCATCGACTTGCCAATGCTCTCGATGCCGTCGTGGTAGTTCTTGAGGTATCGACTGGCGTCCGCGGAAGTCAGGGCCGACTCCCCAAGCATGTCGAATGAATGCCGGTACGGAAGCGTCTCGTTCTTGGTCGAGCGCTTGATCGCTTCAGCGATCGTGCGCCCCATGACAAACTGGTGACCCATGATCTTCATCGCCTGGCGCATGGCAGTTCGGACAATAGGCTCCCCGACACGGCCAACTATTCGCCCCAGAAAATGCGCCGGATTGCTCTTTGCGCTTTCATCCACACTGAGGATCCGTCCGGTCAGCATCAGGCCCCAGGTCGATGCATTGACAAACAGCGACTCGCTGGTGCCAATATGGTCTTTCCAATTGGCTGACGTGATTTTGTCGGCGATCAGCCTGTCGGCGGTGTCGGCATCCGGTATGCGCAGCAATGCTTCGGCGATGCACATCAGCAATACACCCTCGGTTGAAGAAAGGTCGTACTGCTGCAGAAATGCTTCAATGCCGCCGTCATCCGCCGCATTCTTGCGAACGGCGCTGACGAGCTGTGACGCAGTAGCCTCGATCTTCTCGCGCCCTGCGTCGCCCGGATCGGCCGCTTCGGCCAGCTCACGCACCAGGGCGGCCTCATCGGCCAGGAACAGGTCATTTATGTAAGATATACGCCCCTCGCGGGCGGCCGGCTGATCAACAAAGCTCATGGAATCACTCCGAGGATCCACCATCAGGGTGGCATCAATTGGTGTCACAAGGCCGGCGATTATAGGTGATTAACATCGCTACGGGCATCGGTATTGATCCAAATTCGATATATAATTCGCGGCCATTCCGTTTCCGGGAAAAGACTGTGTCAGAAGCCTTCTTCAATTCGCTCAGGACAGCAACTGAAGCCCTTAAAGCTGAGGGATTATTCAAGTCCGAGAGACTCATTGCGGGGCCGCAGCAGGCCTCGATCAACGTCCGCTCCAACGGCAACACGACTGAAGTCCTGAACCTTTGTGCCAACAATTACCTGGGCCTGGCCAATCATCCCGAAGTCATTGCTGCAGCGCATAAAGCGCTCGACGAATTCGGCTACGGAATGGCCTCAGTGCGCTTTATTTGCGGCACGCAAACCATACACAAACAGCTTGAGGAAAGGATCAGCGCCTTTCTCGGTACCGAAGACACGATTCTTTACCCGTCCTGTTTCGATGCCAACGGCGGCCTGTTCGAAACCCTGCTCGGAGAAAAGGACGCCGTCATCAGTGATGCCCTGAATCATGCGAGCATCATCGATGGCATCCGCCTCTGCAAGGCACAGCGCTTTCGCTACGCCAACGACGACATGCAGGATCTCGAATTTCAGCTGAAGGCCGCTTCCGCGGCTGACAATCGTTTAATTGTCAGCGACGGCGTTTTCTCCATGGATGGAACGATCGCGAGCCTGGATAAAATCTGTGACCTCGCCGACAAATACGATGCACTGACGATGATTGACGATTGTCACGCCGCGGGATTCCTGGGCGAGCGCGGACGAGGTACGCACGAGTATCGAGGTGTAATGGGCCGTATCGACATCATTACGGGAACCCTGGGCAAAGCTCTCGGTGGTGCATCTGGCGGGTATACGTCCGGCCGTAAGGAAGTTGTCGCGTGGCTTCGGCAACGCTCACGTCCCTACCTGTTCTCAAACTCGGTTGCCCCAATGATCGCTGCATCTTCCATCGCCGTACTCGATCTATTGGAGAGCGATAATTCGCTGCAACAGCAATTGCACAGCAATGCCGCGTATTTCCGCAAGAAGATGACCGAGCGCGGGTTCGACCTGAAGCCGGGCGAACACCCGATCATTCCCGTGATGCTTGGAGACGCCCTGCTGGCGTCGCGAATGGCCGATCGATTGCTCGGTCGCGGCGTGTACGTAATCGGCTTCTCGTTCCCGGTGGTGCCCAAAGGTCAGGCCAGGATTCGTACCCAGATGTCCGCCGGACTCACTCGCAAGCAATTGGATATGGCCATCGAAGCGTTCACGGATGTCGGACGTGAATTAAAAGTAATCAGCTAGGACTCACAATGAAAGCACTTGTAAAAGCCAAGGCCGAACGTGGCATCTGGATGCAGGAAATCGAACAGCCTTCGGTTGGGCACAACGACGTCCTTATCAAGGTCAATCGAACAGCAATTTGCGGAACTGATATCCACATATTCAAATGGGACGAATGGGCGCAGGCCACCATTCCTGTGCCCATGGCCGTCGGCCATGAATTCTCCGGAAAAATCGTCGACATGGGCGTCGAAGTCCGTGGGTTTACTGTTGGCGACCGCGTGTCTGCCGAGGGCCACATTACCTGCGGTGTTTGCCGCAACTGTCGCGCGGGGCGCCGGCACCTGTGCATGAACACTCTCGGTGTCGGGGTCAGTCGCTCGGGTGCTTTCGCCGAATATATTGCGGTACCGGCCTTCAATGTTTTCAAGCTGCCGGAGAGCATCAGCGACGACATGGCTTCGATACTGGATCCACTTGGCAACGCGACGCACACGGCGCTCTCGTTTGACCTCGTTGGCGAAGACGTCCTGATCACGGGCGCCGGCCCTATCGGTATCATGGCCGTCGCGATCGCCCGATACGCGGGAGCGCGGCATGTCGTCATTACCGACATCAACGACTATCGGCTCGACCTCGCTCGAAAGATGGGCGCTACCTGTGCGCTGAATGTCACACGTGAATCCCTCGATGACGCCATGCGCACCCTGGGCATGAGCGAGGGCTTCGATGTCGGCATGGAGATGTCGGGCAATCCGCAGGCTTTCCGGGACATGCTGCGTACCATGCATCACGGCGGCAAAATTGCCATCCTGGGCATACCGCCGGACGACACCCGAATTAACTGGAAGGACGTGATATTCAAGGGCCTGCAGCTCAAGGGGATCTACGGGCGCGAAATGTTTGAAACCTGGTACAAGATGGCAAGCATGCTGCAGAGCGGCCTCAACATACAGCCCGTGATCACGCATCACTTTCCGGTCGACGATTACCTGCCGGCTTTCGAACTCATGGAATCCGGTCAGTCCGGTAAAGTCATACTCAACTGGAACTAGCTGACATCGTTAATCCATTTCACACAAGCAGTGTGAATAGATTCCTTTCGGATCGTTAAATCGCGAAATCCCGGTCAGCAGCCTTTGCATATTGTTGGCAAAGTTCTCCAGAACACCGGGCTCTCGTGCCAGTTTGCTCAGGTCGAAACCGATGCTTTTTGACAGCGCCAAAAAATCAAGGACCATCTGCTCAGTGGGCGACAGGCCGATTTCGATCAGCACCTGACCGTAGCGGCCTTCTTCAAGGCCTGCACTCTCGGCAGCGGTGCGAACCGCATCCTCAAACGTGCCCAGTTCGTCCACCAGGCCATACGCCAGGGCCTCCGTCCCGGTCCAGACCTGGCCTTGGGCGACTGCATCGACGTCTGCCTTTTCCAGGGTACGCCGGTTTGCAACTTCAGAAATAAAGTCGTCGTAAGCATCGTTGATGGCCAATTGATACAGTTCTTTGACGGTGTCGGACATTTCGCGATCCGGGCGAAGCTGGCCCGCCCAAGGGGTCGTTCCAACGCCATCAGTGGCGATGCCAACAGCCTCGAGCGTACGCTGGTATGTCGGAAACATCCCGAAGACGCCGATCGAGCCGGTCACGGTTGCCGGGCTTGCAATGATCGTGTCGGCGGCCATCGAGATCCAGTAGCCGCCCGATGCTGCGACACTGCCCATGGACGCTATGACGGGTTTTCCGGCATTCCGCAATGCCTGAATTTCGTTCGAGATCACTTCCGATGCAAAAACACTGCCCCCCGGGCTGTCGACGCGGATGACTACGGCCTTAACCGAGTCGTCCGTCAATGCCTGGCGCAACAACGCCGCGGTTGAATCGGCACCGATGCTGCCGGATGGCTGCGACCCATTGAGGATGTCGCCCACGGCCATCACAACAGCGACGTTTTCATTCTCGACATCGTCCCCGTGCAACATTCGCATGTTCCGCAGGTAGTCTATCGAGTGCACAGACGCGTATTGCGAACTGTCATCGGAGTCCTCGCCGGCGTATTCCTTCAGCACGTCACGCAATTCGCTTCGGCCCAGCAAACCGTCGACCAGTCCTGCCTGATGTGCCGCTACGGCCAGGTCTCCACCCGAGGCAACTGCGTGTGCTACCAGGTTCTGAGAAAATTCATCGATGGTCCCTTTGGCAAGCCCACGAGCGAGCTCAACATCGTCCTGGTACATCGTCCAGAACTGATCGACCAGTCGAGTACGTGACTCCCGATCCTCGGGCGACATATTCATGCGCGTAAAGGGTTCGACGTAGGACTTGTGTGTTCCAACTCGAAAAATATTCCAATCGATTCGAAGCTTGTCGATCGCTTCTTTGTAATAGCTACGGTAACCGCCGTAGCCTTCGAGAAAAACGATCCCCTCGGGGTGCATGTACAGTTCATCAGCGTATGCCGCCAGGTAATAACCGGATTGACTGAAGTAATCAGCGCTGGCGACAACAGGTTTGCCTGATTCCTTGAAATCCTCAATAGCCGCGCCTACACGACTCAACTTGTTCAGGCCGCCACCACCTAGCGCACTGAGTTCCAGGTGTACTGCGGAAATTCGATCGTCGGTTTTCGCAAAGGCGAGTGCGTCGACAAGATCCTGGACCAGCGTTTGTGGCGGTGCGTCGCCCAGCAATTCAGCCAGAGCCCTGTCGTAGGGATCGCCGTCCAGTTGCTCGACCAATGGCCCAAGCGGCTGAATAAACAGTGCCGCTTTCTGCGGCATGATCGGAGGCGCCCCGGACAATGCACCGAAGACAACCGTGAAGAGCAACACCAGCAGCAACAGGTGCAAGACCTTCCTGACGCCATCCAGACCGCGCCAGATGCTGGAAATCAGCCTTACCAGGAAATTGCCGCTACTCATAAATCGTTCCTAATTCTCGCTTCCGGAGTAACGAATCCGGTAAATCCTGTCGGCATGATCGTCGCTCACCAGCAAGGATCCATCGGTCAGCACCAGCAAGTCCACGGGACGCCCTGATACTGCTTCTCTCTTCAGCCATCCGCTTGCAAACGGCTCGTAGGATACCGGTACTCCATCCTCAAGCCGAACCAAGGAAACGCGATAGCCTACTCTCTTTGACCGATTCCACGAGCCGTGTTCCGCGATAAATATCTGATTTCGGTATTCGGCGGGAAATTGGGTTCCTGTGTAAAACCTGACGCCTAAAGGCGCCACATGCGCGCCAAGCTTTTGCGCGGGTGCGCGGTAATCGGCGCAGTCCTTGCCAACACCAAATTCGGGATCCAGCGTATCCCCCTGGTGACAGTATGGATAGCCGAAATGCTGTCCGTCCGAAGACGCGTGATTTAACTCGTCCGCCGGCAAATCGTCCCCCAGCATGTCGCGACCATTATCGGTGAACCACAATTCACCATTATCCGGGTGCCAGGTAAAACCGACCGAATTGCGAACACCGTTTGCAACCGTCTCACGCTCACCGCCATCCGCTTGCATGCGGATAATTTGCCCATAACCAACTTCATCACAGATATTGCAGGGCACACCGATGCTTACGTACAGCTTATCGTCCGGGCCGAAACCGATATAGCGCCAACCGTGGTGTCGCTCCGACGGCAGATCAATGTCCAATCGAATTCCGTCGGGCACCTTGGACAGATTGGCCTCGATATCATCGTAGCGCGTGACCCTGTCAATCTCGGCAACATACAGATCGCCGTCGTGGACCGCGATGCCATTGGGCGTATCGAGCCCATCCAGCAGCTTGATCGTTCGAGTGCGGCCGCCATCCGGAACGACGGCATAAACAGCGGATCCTTTGCGGTTCGAAACAAAAACGGTGCCCTTCTCACCAAGCGCCAACGACCGGGCACCGGGAACTTCGGCATAGACGTCAATCGAAAAACCCGGTGGTAGCTGGATATCATCCAGGCTCCAGGCGGCCGTCGTCAGCAAAAACGCGGATGCGGCCATCACATATCGGATCAAGCTGGTTTTCATGAGTTTGGCTTCAATCAGTCAGGAAAAATAGAGACATCTGTGGCAAGAATGTGATGAGTATGACCGACGCCATCAATATGAGCAAAAACGGAAATGTCGCCGAATACACATGCATGATCGGCTTTTCAAAGCGATAGCTGGAAATGAACAGGTTCAAGCCTACCGGCGGCGTCAGGTATCCCAGCTGCATCGCCGCCAGGAATACAATGCCCAGATGCACTTCGTTCACATCATAGCCAGCCGCTATCGGCAATATCAGCGGCACAACGAGTACGATGGCTGAAAAGATGTCGAGTATGGCACCAAGGACCAATAGAAAGAGCAACAGAAGAATCAGAAAGGTCGTCTGGCTGGTGACCAGGCTGGCTACAATCTCGAACAATTGCTGTGGAATGTCCGCATCGATCATATAACTCGTCGACGCGACCGATACGCCAAGAATGATGAGTATCCCGCCGACGAGCACCATCGAAGAACGCATGATTCGCGGCAGCTCGCGCAAGGGAATCTCGCGCCGAATCAGCACCTCAACAATCAAAACGTAAAGCGCCGTGACCGCTGCAGCTTCAGAAACAGCGAAAAAACCGGAGTAGATTCCGCCGAGAACGACGACCGGCAAAGGCAATTCCCAAAATGACTCACGCAGCGCCGTGGCAACTTCTTTGAGCGAAAAGGAATTCAGTGGCTTGCGAATATGCCGGTTCACCCAGAGGCTGTAACCGGAAAGCATGATCAACATCAAGAGACCGGGCAGGACTCCGGCCAGGAACAGGTTGTCAATGCTGACCTCGGCAATAACGCCGTAAAGAATGAGCGGCAACGACGGCGCGAATAACAGTCCCAGGCTGCCGGCGGAAGTCACGAGGCCAAGATTGAACTTGTCGCCATAACCGTCCTGCTTCAATGCCGGATACAGTATCGCGCCGAGCGCGATAATCGTGACACCCGATGCACCAGTAAACGCTGTAAAAAACGCACAGGCCGCAAGACAAACCAGGGCCAGACCACCCGGCATCCAGCCAAGCATCGCGCCCGTGAGTCGTACCAGGCGTTTTGGCGCGTTACTCTCACTGAGCAAATAGCCTGCGAATGTGAAGAGGGGAATCGCAGCGAGAAATGGCATGCTGGCGATACTCTGAACCTCAATCGCCATGATCATCAGGTCTGAATCCTGACCGTGGAAGCCCATCATTGCACTCGCGGCAATAACTGCAAACAGCGGCGCGCCGAGAATCGCCAATAGCGCAAGAATGATACTGAAAATAATCATTCTTCGATCCGCACTTTGCGGGCAAATATGAGGTCACCCGACTGGCGAAAAACCGAAACGAGAAATCGATAAGAGATCAGCCCAAATGCGGCCGGCATGATCGCATGCGCAATCCATGCTGGTGTATCAACCAGTACCGTATCGCCGTATTCGATTTCAACCTGCAGATACCGCCAGGCATGTACCGCTATTACTGCGCAGACAGCTGCCGCGAACAAATCGACAATGATGCGAAGCACGTTCACTGCGATATCGGGTAATACATGAGAAAGCGCGTCAATCCGGATATGCCGGTTTTCACGGCAAGCGGCTATGGACCCGACCAATGCCAGCCACAACACCATCAGGCGAATCAATTCGTCGGCCCAGCCAAAACCGGTGCCGAAGGCTTCGCGCATCACAATTTGACCAACAGCAACGATCATCATTGCCGTCAGCATCGAGACGAGCATCGCCGTCTCGATAGTTGAGCCGATTCGATCTAGCCGTTCAAGCAGCTGTTTTACACGCACGGATTGATTTTACTCGCTGGCAGCGACATGTTCGCTGCGATACTCATCGATGTGCTGCAGCATTTCCCGGTACAAGTCTAACGAGAACGCGCCGTCAACACCCTGCTTGAGATTAGACGCCAACAAGAGATTACGGACCTTCACGAACTCCTCATCGTCGAATTTCACCGCCTCAATTCCGCTTTTCAGCAAAGCCTCATAAGCGCCCTGGTTATCGGCAAGATTCACTTTGTCGAAATTCTTGTAAGTCCGGGTCATAACCTCAGTGACAATTGCCTTGTCGGCATCGCTGATCGAATCGAAAGCCTTCTTATCAATCGCCATAAAACCGAATGTGTAAACGAGCGGCACCTTCGTTACGTACTTCACTTTGGTGTGCCACTGCAGTACCAAAGCTACGATTGGCGGAATGGCAATGATATCTATCAGGCCGGTTTGGAGTCCGGTCAGCACGTCCGTTAACGGCAAAGTGACAGGATTCAGTTGCAGCGCCTCCATCGAGGCATAACTGATCTTGTCGCCCTCGGGGACCCATACCCGCTTACCCTTTAAATCCGCCAACGTGGTAACCGGCGTAGCCGACATGATGTTGGCGAAACCGGATGTAGCGAAGCCGAAATTGACAAAACCGGCTTCCTCCAGCCCTTTTTGCAGGCGGGCATCCATTTGGCTGCGAACATACGCAGCCTCTTCAACTGAATCGAAAACCAGCGGCATGCCGTAGAGGTTCAGATCCGAATATTGAGCGGCCAATGCTGATGGCGGAAAAGCGCCGCCCTGCAACTGCCGTATGCGTATCTGACCCAGGACCTTTGTGTCGTCGCCCTTTACACCGCCGCCGTAATACTTGATCAAGACCCGGCCTTCGGTCCGTTCCTTGATCTCGCTGGCGCTCGCGCGCATGTCTTTCATCCACTGTGATCCGTCCGGCGTCACGGTAGCGATTTTTAATGTAACCGCAAATGCAGGTGCACCGATCAGCAGTGCGGCAATTGTCAGTAATACTTTTTTCATTGCATATTCATCCTGTGTTTCGGGCATCGGCGGCCCGATTCATTCGTCAGAAATAATCGTCCGCTTCCGCGAGCAAAATAGCAGCTGCCTCTTGCGCCATCACGTTGGTCAGTACAAAGCCGTTCTGGTTGGGGTCCGCCTCGATCACCTCGTTCAGGAGCTGGTCGTGCAACTCTCGCTCGTAAAGGAGTTTGGCATAGCCCCGGGCAAACTCGACTTTGGCGCTCAGGTCCTTGCCGTCAGACACAGCGATCGCCTTTTCAAAGTACTCCCGCGCTCGCTCCGGCTCGCCACCGAGTGCCGGGGGGCGCAGGGTTAGCATTATGCCCATGTAGGTATACACGCTACTGTTAACTTCGTCGCCGCTTATGTTCAGGTAGTGATTGAATAGCGCCTCTATCTCCGGCAGCTCGGCGAGCGAATCCCAATCCGAAGCATGAGCACGCAGGAATGCGAGAGACGCAAAACCATAGGTAAACAACAAGTCGGCCTGCTTGTGGCCGATTCCGTCCAGACTCGCAACAAATTCGTCATATGTCGCATCCGGCCAGACGCACGACGGTTCATAAGATTCGCACATGGCATGCTGCGCGTATCGTCGGGCCCGCGTTGTCAACTTCGATCCACGAACTTCGTTCTCGGCAAACACGGCGCCGTAGGTCGCGTAAAGAGTAGCTCCGGCGGCTAGCAATTGAGGATTGTCGGGACTGCCTTCAATCAGGCTATCCATCGTCAACAACAGTGTCGGCACGCCGTCGCGAACCAGTTCAGGATCGTCCTGGTTCAAAACAGCTTTTGCCAGGTTGTCGGAAAAATTCGACGCGGCATTAGACACGATAATCGTGCAGCCACTGGATGCCAGAAATAATGCGGCGACAAGGATTGCTCTTTTCATACCACGAAGGACCCCTTACACAGCGATAGGTTCAGGCTAATACCTCAATCCGGGCGCTGGAATGGACCGCATTATAACGAAAAACGCCCCGGCCACGGACGTGACCGAGGCGATGTTTTCATGATGAATATCAGATCTTTTCTTTGATTCGTGCGGCTTTGCCGGTGAGCCCGCGCAGGTAGTACAGCTTGGCACGTCGTACGTTACCGCGGCGCTTCACTTCGACGGAATCCACAACCGGGCTGTAGGTCTGGAATACGCGCTCTACACCTTCGCCGTGAGAAATCTTGCGTACGGTAAAAGAAGAATTAAGGCCACGATTGCGCATGGCAATGACGATACCTTCAAACGCCTGCAGGCGTTCGCGAGTACCTTCTTTCACCTTGACTTGCACAACTACGGTGTCGCCGGGAATAAAGGAAGGAATTTCCTTGGCCATTTGCTCTTGTTCGATCGCGTCAATTATCTTGCTCATTGTCTTTGCTCTTTCAAATATTCGTCGAGCAACGTTTGTTGCTCGTCAGTCAAATCCAGTTTTCGAAGCAGGTCTGGCCGCCGTTGGAAACTGCGCCCTAAAGCCTGCTTGTTTCGCCACCTGGCGATTCCTGCATGGTCACCGGACAACAGCACCTCCGGAACCCTCTTTCCTGCTACTACTTCTGGTCTCGTATAGTGAGGACAGTCAAGCAAGCCCTCCACAAACGAATCCTGTGTCGCCGACTCGTCATCACCCAGTACGCCTGGCAGCAATCGAACAACGGCATCGATGACCGCCATCGCGGCAATCTCTCCGCCCGACAGCACGTAATCACCCAGCGATACTTCTTCATCGACATGCGAGTCTATCAGGCGCTCATCAATGCCTTCGTACCGCCCCGCCAGCAAAACCAACCCTGGCAGGTTCGAAAATCTGTTCGCCATCGCCTGGTCGAAAACCCGACCCTGCGGTGACAAGTACACAACCGGGCAACCCTCGGGCAATTGGCCCTTCGCCGTCTCCAGCGCCGCTGCGACCGGCTCAAACTTCATCACCATGCCGGGACCGCCGCCGTAAGGCCTGTCATCGACCGTGCGATGCGCATCACTTGTATGATCACGCGGGTTTTCAACCGCCAATGTCACCAAGTTACGCTGCAGCGCCCTGCCAACGACACCGAATTGTCCGACAGTGCCAATCATTTCCGGGAACAAGCTGACGACTGCGAAATGCATCTCTTCAGTCCCATTCCCAATCAACGTCGACTCTGCCCTCGGCCAGGTCAACATTGATGACAATTTCTTCTCTGACGAAAGGAATCAATCGCTCCTTCTCGCCTTTTACGACCATCACGTCATTTGCACCGGTCTCAAGCATCTCGTCAATGATACCGAGCTCAATGCCATCACGGCGGATGACCTTCAATCCTATGAGGTCCGACCAGTAGTACTGTCCGTCCCCCGGTTCAGGCAAATCTTCCCGATGCACGCCAAGTTCGGCACCGATCAGCGCTGCTGCCTGATCACGATCATCGAATCCTTTAAAAAGTGCGATAACCGATTTTCCGTGCTGCTGCCCTTCGACTACCTCGGCTGGCTTCCAGACGCCGTTTCGACCGATCAGCAAACCTTCGTACTGCAATATTGCCTCTCGCGGTTCCGTGTACGAATACACTTTTACCCATCCCCGCACACCGAACAGGGCAGAGACGCGGCCCAGAATCATCGGTTGCGAGGACAACAGACTAGCTGCTGGCAGTCGCCTTTCGATGCTTCTTCAGAAGCGAGGCAACGCGATCCGACGGCTGTGCGCCCTGATTAACCCAGAAATCGACTCGCTCGAGATCTATGCGAAGATTTTCTTCGTGATCCTTGCCAACGGGGTTAAAGAATCCAAGGCGTTCAATGTACCGGCCATCACGTCGATTGCGGGAATCAGAGACCACCAGGTGATAAAAAGGGCTTTTTTTCGCGCCAGCGCGCGAAAGTCGAATACTAACCATTACATTTCCGTATAAAAATCAATGAGGGGCAGACATGCCATAGCTCGGGCCGGCC
>JAOUNH010000268.1 GCA_029881055.1 Gammaproteobacteria bacterium | reverse complement strand
CTGCCACGAGAATCGTGACGCCGGTAACACCGGAGCGCCCTTCCGCAACTGATAAAGTAGTAAACATTTTTGAAACTCCTGATATGCCCAAGTTCGTGGCCGCTATGGCCACTTCAATTTGTAACTAATTGACAAAACGGTAAAATTTTCCATTCCAGCAACCGTTTCATGGCGGCAATTAGGCAACAACGCTCCTGCGTATACAGGTACTGGTTCAAACTTTTGAAGGCTCGAATCGCGCGGTCGTCGCTTAGTCGCTGACACCCGAAAAACTTCCCGTGCGCAGAAACGCCTTGGTCAATTCGATCGGTCGCCGCATGCGCATCATGAAGGCGTGCGAATGCTCTACGACAACGAAATCGTCCATGCCTTCCACCTTGGTGTCTTCAACGGATACTCGCCCATCGTCGGGATTGTCGAGGATGGCGGACGTGATCGGATCGATCGAGCGATCGCCGGCGATGACGCCAAGCTCAAACTTCACCGGTCCGAGCGCCAGCGGCACGCTGTTCTCACCCTTGCCCAACTGGTATCCCGCCGGACCGTTGAGCCAGTCAAAACCCGGGACGCCCTGCATTTCGTCCGACGCGCGGCTGCCCTGGTTCGGTGGACCGAGCATGACGACGCGGCCGAGTTCCGCAATGGATGAAGTACTCAGATACTGGCGCAATAAAATGCCGCCGAGCGAGTGAGTCACAAAATGAATCTTCTCGATCCCGTCCTTCGCACGACAGCTTGCCAAGCCTTGACCGACAGCGATATCGGCCAGCTCGGCGATCTCGTGATCACGCGACGGGTAATCGACATTGGCCGTTGCATAGCCGTCGTCCTGCAGAGCCTCTTCCATCTTGCTCATCGACGAGGCTGTGCGTGCGAGGCCGTGCAACAGCACAACGCAATCCCCGGCCGCGGCCACACCACTGGCCAGCAGCGCAATTAAGGTGACAGTGACCTTAATTGGCCGATATAAGGTCACTGTCACCTTATATCGACGCACTCAGGGTGCTCAGTTGGCGGTCATGGAGTTTGCTGAGCAGCAGTAATGCCAGGATTGCACCCAGCAACGCCCAGCCCATGTCGGACTGCGTATCCCAGACATAGCCCTGGGTGCCGAGGAAGGCATCGGCGGCCTCTTCCGATAACAGCGCCACCCACCATTCGATCAGTTCGTAAAAGGCGCTGAAACCAAGGCAAAAGCTGACGATGAAGAAGTCGCGCCAGCGCACCGAGTTGAACACCTGCTTACGAATTACGAGCTCCCGCGCGATCATCACGGGCACGAAACCCTGCGCGAAATGCCCGAGTTTGTCGTAGTCGTTACGAGTGCCATCAAACGCCTCGCGCAGCCACTCACCGAGCGGCACGTCGGCGTAGGTGTAATGTCCGCCCACCATAAGAATGATGCAGTGAATCAGAATCAGCACATATAAAAGCGGCGTCAGCGGGAATCGATCACGGGTAAACCACAGTACAAGGCCGCCGATCACCGCGGGAAATACTTCAAGGCCCCAGGTCACGCCATCCGCGGGCGCAATACCTGACCAGACCAGCACTATCAGGAAAATGGCTATCCAGACGATTTGCATCAATATCTCCTGTCAGTAATGAGGCGGCCGTTCGTCGGCGGGATCGCCCTCCGGCAAGCCTTCACCGGCGGATCGGACGCGTTGAATCAATGCCTTGCACAATTCCTCGAGCTGCATGATTTTAGCCTGCTGCGCAGTCACAACATCGTTGAGTTCGCTTAACAACTGGTCCTGATAGGCCAGCCGGGTCTCCAGATCAATAAAGCGATCTTCATTCATACTTATCCCCTGTGCCGAGGTTGTAGTCGCACAGCAACTCGTGAATCATCCGCCCTAGGATACACGGGTTATCCCCAGGAATAGTTCATGTCTTTGCTACGGTTCGAAGATATCAGGCTGGAATTCGGCGAGCAGGTGATCCTCTGCGACGCTGAATTTTCCATCGAACCCGGAGAACGCGTTTGCCTGATCGGTCGCAATGGCGCCGGCAAGTCGACTACCCTGAGGCTCATCACGGGTGAGATGGAAGCGGACCAGGGCGCCATCATTCGAAAAACCGGCCTGATCGTCAGTGAACTGCGCCAGAACCTGCCGGATGCCGTCGACCTCACTGTTCGCGAGGTCATACGCGCCGGCCTCCGGCATATCGATGCCCTGCTGAAAAGCCACGAGGAAATGTCAGGCCGGAAACTCGACAAGCACGGGCTTGCCGAGCTTGAATCCCTGCACGCCGCGATTGATGCGCACGACGGCTGGCATATCGACCAGCGCGTCGACGCCACGATGACGGAACTCAACCTGCCCGCCGAGAAGAAGATGAGCGAACTTTCGGGAGGCTGGCGTCGCCGGGTCGCGCTCGCGAGAGCCCTGGTGCAAAACCCCGACCTGCTGCTGCTCGACGAACCTACCAATCACCTCGATATCGCGACGATCCAGTGGCTGGAAGACCGGATCTACTCCTTTCCGGGCGCCGTCCTGTTCAT
>JAOUNH010000267.1 GCA_029881055.1 Gammaproteobacteria bacterium | reverse complement strand
CACTGTCACCCTATATCGGCATATAAGGTCACTGTCACCGTAATTAGATCGGGAGGGCTGTCGTGTGTTTGATGTCGGAGAGGACGATGCTAGAGGTTACTTCCTGGATGCCGGCCAGCTGTGACAGTTTCTCGAAGAAAAACTGTTCGTAGGCCTTGATGTCTTCGGTGACGATGCGCAGCAGAAAGTCGACGCTGCCGAGGACCACGTAGCAATCCATCACCTCCGGATATTTCTTTACATCGTCTGCGAATTTGGAGAGATTGCTGCGACCGTGGGATGTCAATTTGACGTGTGCGAATACCATGGTCGTCAAGCCGACTTTTTCGCGATCGAGGACGACCGGTTGATCGCGAATAACACCTTCGTCGCGCATGCGTTGAATTCGGCGCCAGCAGGCGGACTGCGACAACCCGATTCGTTCGCCGATCGTCGTCGCATTGATGCCCGGCACACTTTGCATCAGGTTGAGAATCTTGCGGTCCGTTTGGTCGAGTGTGACGCTGTGCATTATTTAGTCCTTTTTCGCCCTCAGGCCGCATGAATTATGCACGTTTTCGGGATTCTGTGACCAGTTTTGCAAGCTTTATGGCTTAATTTCGGGATATATTGGTCGCCGTATGTGCACCTCAAAAGGGGGGAGGCATGAGCGTTTTCAGTCACGCAGAGTTAGACGATCACGAGTCGCTGCACTTCATCAATGATGCGTCGACAGGGCTGCGCGCCATCATCGCGATTCATTCCACGGTTCTTGGCCCCGCAGCAGGCGGCTGCCGTCGATGGTCGTATCTGAGCGACGCCGAGGCGGTGACCGATGCACTGCGACTTTCCCGCGGCATGACCTACAAGAACGCCGTCGCCGAACTTCCTTTCGGTGGTGGCAAGGCCGTCATCCTCAGCAGCAACACCGCACCGAAGTCTCCTCAGCTGCTCGCCGCATTTGGCCGCGCGGTCGATTCCCTGGGAGGCAAGTACGTCACCGCCGAAGACGTGGGCATGTCCGTTGATGACATGCGCCAGGTTCAGCAGCACACGAAATTCGTATCCGGGCTACCGCAGAGTGGCGCCAACGCCGGTGGTGATCCGTCGCCATGGACGGCACTTGGCGTCTACCTGGGAATAGCCGCGGCCGTAAAGTCGCGACTCGAAAAAGACTCGCTTAAGGACCTCAAGATTGCCATCCAGGGCGTTGGCCACGTCGGTGCCCATCTTTGCCAGTTGTTACACGATGCCGGCGCAAAATTGCTGGTCGCCGACGTCAATCGCGACAATCTCAACGCGGTGAAGACGGCGATACCCGTCGAGGTCGTTGCCCCCGCCAATATTCTTTACGCCGATGTTGACGTGCTCGCGCCTTGCGCTCTTGGCAACGTTCTGACATCGGCAACAATCCCGAAAATCAAAGCCAAGGTTATTGCCGGCGCGGCCAACAACCAGTTGTCCACACTGGCTGACGGAGCCCGCCTCGCCGCGCGCAAGATACTGTACGCACCGGACTACGTTATCAACGCTGGCGGCATCATCAGCGTGTCGCACGAGTATTATGGTGCCAGTTCCGAAGATCAGGTGCGCGCGGACGTCGAAAAGATTCCACATCGTTTACAATCGATATTCGCCGAGTCCAGCGAAAGCGGCCGTCCCACCAACGAGCTCGCGGACGAGTATGCTCGCCGCCTGATTGCTGCCGGCAGGAAATAACAGGAAGTACCGATGATCAGTAAATCGCGACTGCAAATTCCGAGAGCGTCCGCTCGCCCGGGTGAGAAACCGGACTTCAGTTACCTGGACCTCGCGCCGGCAGGCAGCGTCGACAAGCCTCCCAGCGATTCGCGCACACGTGACGTCGAGTTCCTGGCCAACGGACTGATTCGCGTTCTCGATGATGACCACAAAGCGAAAGGCCCGTGGAACCCGAATTTTGATCCGAACGAACTGCAGGTCGGCCTGCGCTGGATGCTGTTGAACCGAATCTTCGATGAACGCATGTGGCAGATTCAGCGCCAGGGACGAATCTCTTTTTACATGCAGGCGACCGGCGAAGAAGCCGTTTCGATCGCGCAAGGCATGGCATTACGGCCCGGTGACATGTGCTTTCCGTCCTATCGCAACCAGGGGCTGTTCATGTACCGCGGCGTCAAACTCGTCGACATGATGTGTCAGTGTTTGTCGAACACGAAGGACATGTGCCTGGGTCGACAGCTGCCCATCATGTACCACAGCAAAAGCGGCAACATGTTTTCGATCTCCGGCAACCTCGGCACGCAGTACCCGCATGCGGTTGGCTGGGCCATGGCCTCGGCGATCAAGGGCGAAGATCACATCGCCGCTTCCTGGGTCGGCGACGGCACGACGTCAGAGGCCGACTTCCATCACGCGCTGACCTTCGCCGCTGTATACCAGGCCCCGGTCATTCTCAACGTCGTCAACAACCAGTGGGCGATTTCGACCTTCCAGGGAACGGCGGCCGGCGAACGCCGGGCATTTGCGGCGCGTGGCCTCGGCCTCGGCATTCCGGGCCTG
>JAOUNH010000104.1 GCA_029881055.1 Gammaproteobacteria bacterium | reverse complement strand
CGATGAGTCACTCTACAAAGCGATCTCTGACAGCGGTCAGGATGCGGACGAGACTGCCGAAATTAATCTGGACGATCTCGACCTTGATATAACGGGGCAGAATGCGGAGTTGTCCGATGATACGGGCATCAACGAATCGCTGGCCGACGATTTTGCGGAAGTGACGGGCAGGAATCCCAAGCTTGATGCGGACGCCACGGGAATTCGGTATGGCCTGGACCCGGACATCACGGGCCAAATGGAAGGCCTGGATCTGAGCGACCTCGAAAGCACAGGGATACGTCTTGCGGCCGACGAAACCGGCCAGAATCCGATGATTATGGCCGAGGAAGAACAGGATCCGGACAATTTTGAAGACTTGCTCGATGCTACCGGTCACACCCAGGTACTCAGTGGTGATTTGGCCGTCGATACGGCGACGGGTCTTCTTGATGATCTCGACGACAACGATGCCACAATGTTGGCAGCGGATTCGGACGATGACGAGAACCACCATGCGTATCCCTCGGATGCCGAAACCATGTTGGCGTCGTTGGACGACGAAGAAAACTTCGATTTCGCCAAGACGGAAGCACTGCCGCCGGAAGCCTTCACCGGGAACTATGATCTCGATTCGACGGCCGAAACACCGGCCATTGCAAGAACCGACGTTGACCTTGATCTCGACGATCTGACTGCTGCGCTGCAAGTCAGCGAAATAGGCGACACGATTGAGCAACGCCGTGACGACGCGACCGTTGAGCATCGGCGACCGAAAATGCGCGATGAAACTGCGGAGGTGCCGACGTTGTCGATCGGTCCTGATGATATGAGCAGCGATTTGCATGAAGCGCGCACGATGACGGAAGTCGGCACCAAGCTTGACCTGGCGCGTGCTTACGTCGATATGGGCGATCCAGCCGGGGCACGAAGCATTCTCGAGGAAGTTCTGGACGAGGGCGATAGCGGCCAGAAACAACAGGCTCAGCGGCTGCTGGATTCTCTGCCCAGCTAGGACTTACCCGGAAGCTCAACATGCGCATTGCGCTTGGCATCGAGTACGACGGTACTGCGTACAATGGCTGGCAACGTCAGAACTTCGGTATAGGCGTGCAGCAGCGCGTCGAAGAGGCGCTAGGTGCGGTCGCGAACCACGATGTCGAGGTGACCTGCGCGGGGCGCACCGACACCGGCGTCCATGCTTCAGGCCAGGTTGTTCATTTTGATACTCCCAGTGTGCGCGACGACCGCGGCTGGTTGCTGGGCGCGAACAGTAACTTGCCTGACGACATCAGTGTCATATGGGCCTGCAAGGTCGACGATGATTTTCATGCGCGATTCTCGGCGACCGCAAGAAACTACCGGTATTGCATACTCAACCGCCTGCAGCGATCCGCGCTGCACCGGCATCGAGCCTGGTGGGTTTACCAGGCTCTGGATGCGCAACGCATGAAAGAAGCAGCTCAACTACTGCTTGGCGAGCACGATTTTTCTGCATTTCGAGCTGCAGGCTGTCACGCGAAATCAGCACACCGTGAAATCACTAAAATTGACATTGTGCGTACGGGCGACTGGATTACCCTTCAGATATCGGCTAATGCCTTTCTGCAACATATGGTTCGCAATATCATGGGCGCACTGGTAGCAGTGGGTGCCGGAGAGCGACCTGTCAAGTGGATGACCGAGGTCCTTGAAGGCCTGGACCGGACAAAAGGCGGGATTGCCGCACCACCGCATGGACTGACGCTCGTGTCGGTTGATTACCCGGAGGCGGCCGGAATTCCACAGCTCTGGCTGTCACGAAACTATATGGATATCATGGCGCCATGAGCTGGTTCGAAAAATTGATGCCCTCACGCATTAGCACTGAGAGTCGCACCAAGTCCGTGCCGGAAGGTGTCTGGATCAAGTGCACGCGCTGCGATGCGCAATTGTATCGCAATGAGTTGGAGCGCAATCTCCAGGTATGCCCGAAATGCGATCATCACATGCGTGTTGGTGCCCGCAAGCGGCTGGAGTATTTTCTGGACCGCGATTCGCAGACAGAGCTGGCGGCAGGCCTGGAGCCGGAAGACCCGCTGAAATTCAGGGACAGCAAGCGGTACAGGGACCGCATCGTCGCCGCGCAGAAAAACACCGGAGAAAGAGACGCGCTCGTCAGTGTCACCGGTACACTGCTAGGCCGGCCCGTTGTGGTTTGTGCGTTCGAATTCGCGTTCATGGGCGGTTCCATGGGTTCCGTCGTCGGTGAACGATTTGCCCGCGCGGCGCAACATGCTGCCGAAAACAAAATGCCCCTGATCTCGTTTTCCGCCAGCGGCGGCGCTCGAATGCAGGAGGCGCTCTTTTCGCTGCTGCAGATGGCGAAGACGTCTGCGGCACTTGCGGCCCTGGGGCGCAAGAGAGTTCCTTATATATCCGTACTTACGGACCCGACGACGGGCGGCGTCTCTGCGAGCCTGGCGATGCTCGGCGATATCAATATCGCGGAACCCAACGCGTTGATCGGATTTGCGGGCCCACGAGTCATCGAACAGACCGTTCGGGAACGATTGCCGGAAGGGTTTCAGCGCAGCGAGTTCCTGCTGGATCATGGCGCAATAGACATGATCATCGACCGTCGGCAACTGCGCGACGAAATCGGCAACCTGCTTGCCAAGCTCGACGGTCGTCCGAATCCGTTAGCAGCACAGTAAAAAGCATGCTTGCGTCCGACGCGCCGTTGTCCCGGTGGCTGTCATGGCTCGAAACGCTGTCGCCCAGCGAAATCAATCTTGGTCTGGAGCGTGTACTCGAGGTTCTCGCCCGTCTTGATTTGCGGCTGCCACCGCACGTCCTGATCATCGCGGGCACTAACGGCAAAGGATCGAGCGTTGCCATGGCGGACGCTTTGTTGCGCGCGAGCGGAAAGCGCAGCGGCGCTTACACCTCACCGCATATTCGCAGCTACAACGAAAGAATCGTCATTGACGGCGTTGCGGTGAGCGATGCCGAGATAATTGCGTCATTCAAGCGCATCGAAGCAGCACGTGGCGATGCGGAGCTGACGTATTTCGAGTTTGGGACTTTGGCGGCTTTTGACATTTTTGCTGCGGCCAATCTGGATGTGTGGGTACTTGAAGTCGGTATGGGAGGGCGGCTTGACGCGACCAATGCGATTGAGTCCAGCGCCTGCCTGATCACCAATATTTCCCTCGATCATTGCGACTGGTTAGGGCCGGACGTCGAATCGATTGCTTACGAAAAAGCCGGTGTCATGCGCCGCGGTAAGCCAGCGATCTTTGCAGGTAGTGTAGCGGGGCAGACAATTTCCCAGGTTGCGAGAGAAAAGGGCGCAAAGCTCATCGTCGCGGGACAGGATTTCAGCGCTGTCGACAATGACGACGGTAGCTGGACATGGAAAGGGCCAACACGGGAGCTGCGAGCCTTAAGAAAGCCGGGCCTGAAAGGGGCCTTCCAGGTGCGTAACGCGGCCGCGGTATTGGCCCTGCTGGATGCCGCCGGTCTTGGCGATGGAATCGACTCGGAATTGATCAACCGGGTATTGCCGGCGCTGTCCGTTACCGGGCGCCTGCAGGAGCTGCGGGCTCATAACAGGGCCTGGCTGTTTGACGTTGCGCACAACCCGGCGGCGTCTGAAGCGCTCGCGTCGACCCTTGAGACAATGCAGTCGGGCGGTCAGTTGATCGCGATTGTCGGCGTGTTGGCAGACAAGGATGTAGCTGGCGTAATCGGTCCGCTGACACAGTGGGTGGATCGATGGGTCGCCATGACTGCCGACAGCCACCGCGCATTGCCGGCGAATGATCTCGCCCGGCAAGTATCGAACCTGAGCGGCAAGCCGTGCCTGGTGGCCGATTCGATAGCGGCCGCAGTCGAATTTGCGCGGCGCTGCGCCTCAGAAAATGACAGAATACTGGTCACCGGATCCTTTTTCACCGTGGGACCGGTGTTGAGCCAACTGGCAGCGGATTCGTAATCAAGACATGATGGAAAGAGCATTGAAAGAACGCATTATCGGCGCGGCCGTGCTGGTCGTCTTTGTCGTACTGGTGGTCCCCATTTTCCTGGATGGCCCGCCTGAGAGTGGTGAGATAGTATCGGAACGCGTGCTGCTCCCCGGTCAGGAAGGACAGGACATCAAGACGGTTGTGCTGGACCGGGAGCGTTCAGAGCCTGTGCCTTCTGCAAACAATGTCGCCAGCACCGACGACGCCAAAGAAGCGGTCGTTGAAGAACCCGAAATCAGTCTGCCGATACCGGTGCCGGCGGCGGCCGAGGAAAAGAGGGTGCCGGCGCAGATTGAGCAGCCTTCTCTGCGCGAGCCCGCTCCGGCGACGTCAGGCCCAGCGGCGTCGAGCACCGGCATGTGGGCCGTTCAGCTCGGCAGTTTCTCCAACAAAGAAAATGCCGAAAGACTCGCGGCAGACCTTCGCAAGCAGGGCTACGCGGCATTCCTGAGTCAGCTGAATACCGGCCAGGGCGCTTTGCACCGCGTTCGCATAGGCCCGCAAAAGGACCGCGAGAGCGCGGAAGCGATGGCAGCTCGGCTGTTGAAGGTGGGTCACAAAGGACAAGTGGTACCGCATCCCTGATGATCTGCTAGAATCCTGAGCCACTCTTCCCCGTGCCGAACTGAGATTACAGCCTGGATGCCGATCATCGACATCATCATTGCCATAGCGCTGGTAACGTCAATCGTCATCGGGTTCGTCCGTGGCTTCGTGAAAGAAGCCATTTCGATTGCATCCCTCCTAATCGCAATTTGGGCGGCACTGTATTTTGGTCCTGCGGTCGGCGAGGTGTCGGATAGCTGGCTGAGCGCCACGGAGTTGCAGACCTGGTTCGGCCGTGTGCTGGTATTCGCTGTTGTCCTGTCTGTTGGGGGACTGCTGGGCTGGGGGATATCGAAGCTCGTGCGGCTGTCGGTGTTGAGCGGTCTTGATCGATTTCTCGGCTCGATTTTCGGTGTGGTGCGAGGCGTGCTGCTGGTGGCTGTGTTCGTCATTGGCGGGCAGTTTGCCGGATTTAGTAATGATAATTGGTGGTTGCAGTCTCGATTGCTGCCGCATTTCGAGGTGGTCGCAAACTGGATCAAGGTTTTTGCGCCCAAAGGTTATGAGTTGATAATTCCGGACGAGGTCGCGGATGAGATACCCGTTGATCTGCCCGTGGAACTGTAGAGAGAAACTATGTGCGGTGTAGTCGGAATTGTAAGCAATGAGCCTGTCAACCAGGCGTTGTACGACGCGCTGACAGTGTTACAGCATCGCGGACAGGATGCGGCAGGCATCGTCACCTGGAGCGACGAGCACGGACTCAAGCAACGCAAGGGCAATGGGCTGGTTCGCGATGTGTTTTACAGCCGCCACATGCTGAGCCTTACGGGCCAGGTCGGTATCGGCCACGTACGTTACCCCACAGCCGGCGGATCGAGGTCGTCTGAAGCACAGCCTTTCTACGTGAATTCTCCCTACGGGATTTGCCTCGCCCACAACGGCAACCTGACGAATTACGAAGAACTCGCGGCGCTCCTGATCGGCGAAGACCGACGTCACCTGAGCACAAACTCGGATTCCGAAGTATTGCTGAACGTACTGGCCCATGAGTTGCACGTTCGGGTCAACGGTGAACTAACTACAAAAAATGTTTTCGATGCGATCGACGCACTGCATAGGCGGTGCAAGGGCGGGTATTCGGTAGTTGCCTTGATCGTCGGATTCGGAATCGTTGCATTCCGGGATCCGCATGGCATTCGTCCGCTGGTGTTGGGCGAGCAACAATCCAGCGGCCGCAAGAACTATATGGTCGCGTCCGAGAGTGTCGCCCTGGACATCCTGCAATACGACACGGTGCGTGACCTTAATCCTGGCGAGTGCGTCATCGTCGAGAACAGTGGTGCTATCCATTGTCATGATTATCCGGACAGGGCAAAGCACACCCCCTGCATTTTCGAGTACGTGTATTTCGCGCGACCGGATTCGATCCTGGATAACCTGTCCGTTTACAAAGCACGACTGCGTATGGGCGAGGAGCTTGCTGGAAAGATCGTCCGTGAATTTCCGGACCATGATATTGACGTGGTTATTCCGATTCCCGATACCAGCCGGACAGCGGCATTGCAGGTCGCGTATCACCTGGGCGTCAAGTATCGCGAAGGATTCATCAAGAACCGGTATATCGGTCGAACGTTTATTATGCCGGGTCAGGAAGAGCGCAAGAAATCAGTGCGTCGCAAGCTCAATGCTATTGAGCTCGAGTTTCGCAACAAGAACGTGCTGCTCGTGGATGACTCGATCGTTCGTGGTACGACTTCCAAACAGATTATCAAGCTGGCACGTGAAGCCGGCGCCAGGAAGGTCTATTTCGCGTCGGCGGCGCCGCCGGTGCGTTATCCGAACGTATACGGCATCGACATGCCGGCCGCCAGCGAACTGATTGCCAATGGCCATACCATAGACGAGATTCAGGAAATCATCGGTGCCGATCGATTGATCTATCAGGACCTCCATGGCCTGATTCGATCTGTGCGCCATGGCAATTCGGATATCACGGAATTTGATACATCCTGCTTCTCGGGAGAGTATGTGACCGGAGATGTCACCGATGGCTATTTGCATGACCTCGAAGCACGTCGCAACGACGCGGCGAAACAAAAACGCGAGACTCGGCACGAGCAGGAGTCGAACGTCGTCTCCTTCTAGACGCTGCAGTACAGGCGAGTCTGAATGAGTATCAGGTTCATGATCATCGACGAGCAGGCGGACTTTCGCAGCCTGCTCATGCACCACCTCACAACCCACTGGCCCGATGCCATCATCTCCGCCTACGATCCAACGGTCGCGGGGCATTTGCCGGATGAATTCGGCGGCGCTGGTAACGATGTCATTCTGCTGGGCAGCCGACACGGTGAGGATCGTGACGGTGTCGAAGTCCTCGCCCGGTTTGTGCAGCGAAGAAATTTCCCGCCGGTAGTTTATTTCGGCACAGCTGATGATGAGCGGGCAGCTGCGGACCTGCATCCCGATGCTCACTTCATGCGCGAACACATCAGTCATGATTCGCTGATAATTGGTATCAGCGATGTACTTGCCGCCAATCAGCGTATTGCTTCGACCTCATCCTTGTTTGTTGGGGACATGCGTACTGGTATTCATCCCCTGATCAAAGGCTATCGGTTCATACGGCGTATCGGCTCAACGGAGCACTCCGGTGTTTATCTCGCGGAACGCGAAGCAACGCATCTGAAAGTTGTGTTGAAAGTGCTTCGGCAAACACAGGAACACGTCGACGGCATAGGTGTGTTTGACCGATTCCTGCAGGAGTACGAGACGATTGCCGGCATGGATCATCCCAACATCGTCAGGATTTATGACCTGGGCGTCAGCGACACGCATGCGCACATCGCGATGGAGTATCTCGACGGCGGTGATTTGCGACAGAAAATTGAAAATGGGCTGAAGGAGCGAGAGGCGGTCGATTACCTGCGGCAAATCGCCAGCGCTTTGGCTGCCGTGCATCGGAACCATGTCCTGCACCGTGACCTGAAGCCCGGGAACATAATGTTGCGCAAAGACGGTTCCGTCGCGCTGATCGACTTCGGCCTGGCAAAGGGCGCAAAACTGGAGATGGCAATCACGGACAAAGGTGAGATCTTTGGTACTCCCTATTACATGAGTCCGGAGCAGGGGCATGGCAGCGATGTCGATGAGCGCAGTGACATCTACAGTCTGGGTGTGATTTTTTTCGAAATGCTGACCGGCGATAAGCCTTACAAAGCCGGTTCAGCGATGGGCATTATTTACAAACACGCGCGCGAGCCCGTGCCGCTCCTTCCGCCACGGTTAGCGAAATACCAGTCATTGATCAACATGATGCTGGCGAAGCTGCCGGAAGACCGTCTGCAAAATGCGGCGGAGGTAGAAGAGTGGCTGTAGCGATCGAAACGCCGGAGAACATTGTTGCGTTTCTGAATACAGCAACGCCGGATGAATGGCTGCAGGCTGCCAGCAAGCGGCTCCCGGAGATGTTGCTGGATCACGCGAATTGCGAACTGAAAGCGGCATCGACGGCGCTTGGCTTCCTGTACCGCTACCCGGACCGCAGCAAACTCGCGCAACGCATGTCGCGCCTCGCTCGCGAGGAATTACGGCACTTTGAACAGGTGCGTTCGATCATGGATGAGATGGGCGTGCCGTTCGAACGCCTGACGGCATCACGCTACGCAGGCTGCTTGCGCGACGCCGCGAGAAAGGAAGAGCCCTACAGGCTCCTTGACATGTTGCTCATCGGCGCACTGATTGAAGCGCGCTCCTGTGAGCGCTTCGCAAGCATCGCGCCACGACTGCCGGGCAAGCTGGGGCGATTCTACAAAGGTCTGCTGGCATCCGAGGCACGCCACTTCGAACACTACATTGCCTTCGCGAGGTCCGAATGCGGGCTTGACGGTCAGGAAGTGGAGCAGCGGCTAGAGGAACTCAAAGCACTGGAAGCTGGGCTGATCACAGAACCCGATCCAGAGTTTCGCTTCCACTCCGGTCCCCCGCTACACGGCGATATAAGGTGACAGTGACCTTATATCAGCGCCGATATAAGGTCACTGTCACCTTATATCCGGGGTAAGGAGTCGAGCCTGGGGCCATTCGCGTCCCAGCGGACGACACTGCCTTGCTCGTACCAGTCACCCAGGACGATTCGTGTCGCCTCGCGATCGCCCAGGTCGAATTTGTGGATCGCAGGTCTGTGAGTGTGTCCGTGCAATAAAGTGTCGACCTTGTGCTCGCGAAGGATTGCGATCACCGCATCCTGATTCACGTCCATGATCTCGTCCGTCATAGACTCGCCTCGGGCTTTGCTTTCTTCACGCGCGCGAAGCGCAAACGCGATGCGTTCTTCGATGGACTTGGCGAGCATCATGGCGAGCCAATCCGGGTTCCGTGTCATTGCACGGATTTGCTGGTAGTGAACATCGTCCGTGCACAAGGCATCGCCGTGGCTTAACACCACCTGTTTTCCATAGAGGTCGACGACAGTAGGGTCCTCGAGTATCTCGACACCGGTTTCTGCGGCAAACGCTGGGCCCACCGTAAAATCGCGATTGCCGTGCATGAAGAAAACCGGGACACCGCTGTCCACTAGTTCGCGCAATGCAAGTTTCATCCCTTTGTAATACGGATTCGGATCATCGTCGCCCAACCACGCGTCGAACAAATCACCGAGTATGTAAAGCGATTCCGACTCGCGCGCTTCGCCGCTGAGGAAATCCAGGAATTGCGCACCGATCTCCGGGTGACCTGCAGCGAGGTGCAAGTCCGAAATGAACAGCGTCGTCATACTATTCGTAGGTGACCCGAGACATCTTCTTGATGACGATCGGGATTACCGGCGCCGGTGCGCCGCCCGGTCCGTTGGGCGCGGAGGCCGCGTTCACTATCTTGTCGACGACATCCATACCTTCGAAAACAAATCCGAACACCGCATAACCCCAGCGTCCCAGCGTAGGGTGTTTCTGGGGATCCAGGTTGGGCGAACTCGCATCCTGACCGACGTTGTTGGCGACGTTGATGAAGAACTGCGAATTGGCAGAGTGTGGGTCGGCCGTGCGGGCCATCGCAATCGTGCCCCTTAAATTGCTCAGCCCGTTGCCAGATTCGTTGGCG
>JAOUNH010000266.1 GCA_029881055.1 Gammaproteobacteria bacterium | reverse complement strand
CGGGGCAGTCGCGGCGAATGTCGTTATCGGCTACGTCGTCGATACCGCGGGATGGGATGCCGGGTTCATGCTGATTGCCGGTGCCGCGATCATTGCGACGATGCTTATCGCGATGACCTGGCGCGCCGAGCGTCGCGGCAGCTGAATATTGCTACAATCCCAGCCAGTGTCCCGCGCTACACTTGCAGAGGGTGGCATGAAAAATCTATTGAAAACAGCAGCGTACAGTTCAAAAGCCCAGGCCGCCCTGGCCTTGCTCGTGTTGACCGTCGCCTGCATTCCTGCCCTGGTCCTGGCGGCGAAAGAACCGCCACCTGAGGTCGTGCCGCTCGTCCGCGACCCGGACGCACTCATGTCGGAAGAGATACGTGCGGCTGTCAAGCGCATCGTTGTGCTGCCCGGTGCGAGCCTCGAGGACAACTCGATCTCGGGCAGCTACCAGGAAGCAACGCTCAACGGGGGCGGTCCAATTTCTGTAGGAGGACCACCGCAGGTAGTCAGGGATATTTATGGAATCCCGGTAGGTCTGTCCTTTCCAATTTTCAGCATTTCGTCCGGCGGTGGCGGTTCCGGCGGCGTGAGCCGCAAGGAGCAGGAATTTCGTGACGCCCTGACCAAAGAGTTGGTGAAGGCGGCGGACTCGCCACTGTCGAGTGACGCACTTGCGACGGACGTGTTCTGGCGTTTGCGCGAAGTGCCAGCGCTCGAGCCCAAGATTTTCGCCACGAATATCCCGATTCCGGAGGACACGGATGCCATCCTGTTCGTTCGGTTCTCCGACTCGATGATCGATGTCCAGGGAGAATTTGCATTCCTGACGATGTCTGCAATCGCAACGCTGACCCGCAAGTCGGATGCCGCCGTTCTGTACGAACACATGGTTCATTATCGTGACAGGGACACGCTGGAAAACTGGACGAAAAACAACAATGAGGCCTGGTACGACTTCTCCGCATTTTCCCGCCACTACCTCGCGCGAGAAATAGCTGCGGAGCTGTATGAAAGGGTCAATGTACAGACAGAGCTCCGGCCCAGGCAAACGGCGACGGCATTGCCGGTCAAGGATGACGTGTGGAATACTGTGAGTAATTCATCGACACCGACATTCGCCTGGGACTTCAATCTGACCGACGATGAACTGCAGCCCGAATGGGCAAAGGACCTGGATGTGACTGACGTCACTTACGAATTTGAAATTTACGACAAACATCGCATCGTCTATGGCGCCAGGGATCTGCGGGAATCGCAGTACACCATCGACATGGAGCTTGAGGCCTGCAAAGCCTACCGCTGGTCCGTGCGGCCATCGTTCCGCGTCAACGGCGAGCAGCGATACGGTGAATGGATGCGATCGGATCCGGATTCTGCCAATGGCAACGACGGCAAGGCCGCCTCGTTCGCGCCCGCTTACATTTACGATTTCGCGTCGCTGGAAATCAAGTGTGGTAATCGTCGTGGGTAGGTTTCGAGATCGACTCAAATCGATGTTCAGGTGGGCGACCTTGCTGCTCGCAGCGTCCCCTGGTGTATCGGCGAATACTGAATACAACGAGCTACTGCAAATCTTTAGCGACTGGCGGGCGTTCGAATCGCCACCTTTGCTGGATGGCGCGCCGGATTACACGGTCGAGCGTTTCGAACTGCGACAGCCGGAATTCCTGAAACTGCGCGACCGGCTCGAGAAGCTGGACCCGAAAGAGTGGCCGGTACCGGAGCAGGTCGACTGGCACCTCGTGCGTGCGGAGATGAATGGTTACGATTTTAACCGCCGCGTACTAATGCCGTGGGCGCGAGACCCGGCGTTTTACAAATCGATCTGGATGGAGCGCAGCGACGTTCCGGCGCATGAAGGGCCTACGCACCACGCCGTGGTCGAGATATGGACCTACGAATTCCCGCTGTCGGCTAAAGAGCGGCGTCGACTCATCAAGGAGCTCAGTGTCATTCCGCCATTATTTACCCAGGCGAAGCGTAACCTCACCGGCAATGCACGCGATCTCTGGGTCACGGGCATTAGGGACATTCGCGGCGACGCCCGGGATCTGGATCAGCTCCGGGCGATGATCGGGAAGTCGATGGACGACGAGCTCGACGCAGCGATTACATCGGCGCAAGCCGCGGCCGTCGATCTTGGCGTATGGCTGAATGAACAGGCGCCAGGCAAAGACGGTCCGTCCGGCATTGGCAAAGAGAACTACACCTGGTACCAGCAGAATGTGCATCTCGTTCCCATGACCTGGGAGGACGAGGTTCGACTATTGAAGCGCGAGCTTGATCGCGCCTGGACATCGCTCAAGCTCGAAGAGCAGCGCAACCGGCAATTGCCGCCCATGCAGGCGGCAAACTCGCCGGAAGTATACGATGTGATGGCGAACAAGGCCG
The DNA here is from genome assembly GCA_029881055.1 of Gammaproteobacteria bacterium. Lineage (GTDB taxonomy): Bacteria > Pseudomonadota > Gammaproteobacteria > Steroidobacterales > Woeseiaceae > UBA1847. The sequence goes on along the minus strand of JAOUNH010000266.1, from coordinate 151 downwards.
TGGATCGCATCATGCGTTTCCTCGGCGAAAAAGAAATCGTTACGGTAACGGACTACATGCGACCGGCTTTGGAAGCGCATAAGGGTTCCTTTATTCCGGAAGACAAACGCAACTTCTTTGCGATCACGGCGCACTACGATCCGGCGCCGCT
>JAOUNH010000005.1 GCA_029881055.1 Gammaproteobacteria bacterium | reverse complement strand
CGGCGAGTTCCCGCGCGGACTCAAACTTGCCACCACCGGGCCCATCAACGCCGACAAACTGCGTGTCACAGAAGCGGCATATAGCTTGATTGCGGTGTTCCTCTCGCCCCGACCACAGGTTGCAACCGGAAAAGCGCAGAAATACAGCAGGACGGCCGGTATGAGCCCCCTCTCCCTGCAAGGTGTAATACATTTCCTTGACTGAATACGTCATGGTCAGCCCAGCAGGGGGTCGGCGATACCCGCTTCAACGAAACCTTTTGCTCGCAATTTGCAGGCGGCACAATGGCCGCAGGGCGGACGTTCACCGTTGTAGCAAGTGTGTGTCAATGCCATGGCCGGCAAAGCGCCAAGTGCGTTCGCCATCGCAACAGTTTCTTTCTTCGAAAGATGCATCAACGGTGTATGAATCTGAACCTGCGACTCCATTCCCTTTCGCAGCGCCTCCTGTAACAGGCGCAAGGTTTCCTCGCGGCAGTCCGGGTAGCCGCTATAGTCGGTTTGCGCAACGCCCGTAACGAGGTGAGTAATGCCGCGCTGATACGCAAGAGCGGCCGCAAACGTCAGGAATACGAGGTTACGCCCGGGGACAAAAGTGTTGGGAAGGCTGGATGTCGAATTTACGACCCGCTCCACTGCGATGTCGGAATCTGTCAGTGCATTTCCGCCCAGGGCGGCGAAGGTGTCGATCGGTAGAATGACGTTCGATATGCCAGCGAATTCGGCGATCTCTTTCGCGCAGTCGAGTTCAATACGATGCCGTTGTCCGTAGTCAAAGGTTACGCTTGATACCTGCTCACGACCAAACCTCTCAATAGCCCAGTAAACACAGGTCGTTGAGTCCTGACCGCCCGACAAAACGACCAGCGCCTTTTCGTTCATGTCGCCGCCCGATCATCAAGCAGATTTTCTTTTGTTGGTTCTTTCTGATCAACGAGGAAGTCCGCTGTAATTTCCTCCGACATCTGCAGCAATCTTTCCGACATGGGGACGTTGTACAGATGATTGTGGCCAAGAACCGTCACCGCATTACAGTCTTCGAAATAAGCCCCGCTGGTCGTTGCGAGCGCCGGGCTGGTTGCCACGTAACAGGATGTGGCGGCGCCTTGTTCAATAGTCTTGCCACCCACCGCAGCGACCACTCGCAAACCAAACTGCATGACAGAATTGAAGTGCCGGTCGATTTCCGTATCCACTATCCCTGGGTGCAGGGAGTTGCAGGTGATTCGCGTCCCGCGCAAGAGTTCGGACAGGCGCAGTGAGAACAGCACGTTAGCAAGCTTGGAGTGCCCATATGCGCGCAAATCGCTGTAGTCATTAGCGAAGCCGAGGTCGTCAAACTGGATTCCATCTGCAGGTGCCTCGGTGTAGGCCGTCCGGCTGGCGACAACGACTATACGGCCCTGTTTGGCGATCACGAGCCGATCCAGCAACCTGTTTACGAGAATGAAATGCCCGAGATGATTAATGACAAAGTGTTTTTCCAGGCCATTGACCAGTTGCTTTTTGTTGCCGCCGCCAAGGTAGCCTGCGTTGCAGATGAGCATATCGATCGGCAGTCGCATCGAGCGTATTGTTTCAGCACACCTCACGACAGAATCAAAATCGGCAAGATCGAGGCTGAGCGGCGATGTGACACCCGTTACGCTGCGGCAGGCGTCTTCGGCTCGCTTTAACGAACGGCTGGTACCAAGGACATAGGCACCGCGACCGGCGAGGACACGCATGGTCTCAAGCCCGATGCCGGAGGTGCAGCCGGTCACCACAGCCACTTTGCCGGCAAGGTCGATCGCAGCTGTAACTTCCTCGGCGGTCGATTTCCCGGTGAACCGGCTGCGCGGTATGCCTTCGGTCGCAAGTTTGTTTTCACCGCATGCGACGATCTGGGTGGCTCCCAGGGCAGCACCCGCGTAGGCGAGAAACCGGCGGCGGTTAATCGTCATTGCCACCACCAAAAAGCGCCTCGAGCGCTCGCTGCGCCGCATCGGCGGCAGACTTTCGGTTTGGATCGAAGGCTGTTTCGCTGGCTACGAACCAGTCGCAGAAGTTGGGCCGCTCTTTGTCTTTGACATCCTCAGCTCCATCCTCGCGGCATTGTCGCGTCACAACAGGATCGAAGTGACGGCACATTTTGCAGACATGCAGATCCGCGCTGCATTGTGGGCACGCGTCGCGCCGTGAGAGTGGCAATGGGAAAGCGGCGAGCGATTCGCCGCAACGGTAACAGGCTAGCTTGTGGGACACTCCGGTTCCCCTTTCGATCGGGAAACCGGAGTATAGCGTCCAGTTACCTCCGGCGATAAATCAATCAAGCTGGCTCGGCACGAACTCGTTCATTACTGCTTCCTTGAGAATATGCGGCGGCAGCATGCCCTGGTCCAGAATGAAGTCGTGAAACGCCTGTTGATCAAACTTGTCACGGAGTTTCAATTCGGTCTGTGCTCTGAGCGACTGCATCTTGCTGTAGCCGTAGTAATAGGCCGTCGCCTGTCCCGGCATTCGATAGGTGTACCGTTCCACTTCGTTCTGAGCCCAGGATTCGCCGATAGCCACGTCATTCATAATGAGGCTCTTGGCTTCTTCCGGCGTGATCAGTCCGAGATTCAACATGGGATCGAGGAACATTCGCGCCGCGCGCATCAATCGATATTGCAGACTGATCATCTGGCCTTCCAAAGGCAAGTACGGACGCACGATAGCCTCGGCATAAAGCCCCCAGCCTTCGACATTGACACTGTTGAAAGCGAAGACCGCACGGGTGATTGACACTCCTGACTCGACAATGCTGGAGAACTGCATCTCGTGACCGGGCCGCGCTTCGTGCGCTGTCAGCGTCCAGGCGCCCGCCTCGTAGGTGTCGTCCGTTTGTTTCCAACTGCCATCGTCGTTTTGCGTCAACAGTGGAATCACGAAAAACGGGTATTCGCCGGTATTTCCGATCAAGCGCGGCGGCTGCAAATGCGGCGCCGGCTGTGCCGCGGTCTCTGCGGCGGATGCAATCCGAATTCCAGCCTTGCGCTCGGGCAACGAGATGAGTTTTTCGCGCACGATAATCTCTTCGATGGCCTGCAGAACGGAATTGTAATGGTCGAGCAACTTGTCGCCGTCGATAGCTCCGTCGCGTTTCAGCAACCTGATTACCTCACGGTAATCGGTAGTGTCGTAGCCTTTTTCCGCCGCAATCAAAGGCGCGAGCGCCTCCATTTCACCGCGAATGTCCATGTAACCCTTGGTCGCCTGCTCGATCAGATCCATCGGCTCGGCGTCCACACCCCATTGCCTTAGCGCATCCTCGTAAAGATCAGCTGGCAGGCGGAAGTCGTCACGCGCGCGAGGCAGAATTTCCGCCCTGACCCAGTCGGAATATTCCCGCATTTGGCCGGCAAGGGTTGCGTAGCTCTCTTCCCATCCCTGCAGGTCGGTACCTGCGAGCAGGTCTTCGATACCGGCGATCATCGTCTCAGCACGCTCCAGGTCCTGCTCAACCTCACCGCGGTATGGACCGACCAGGCCCTCGACATCGAATCGCTCTGTAGTCCGGTCCTTGGCGAGTTGCGTGAACGGCGTGTAACCGTCAGCAACACCTGCATATTTTTCAAGCCGGGCAATAGCCGCAGGGTAACGGTCACGCGAGTTCTGCGGATCGATGATCCCGCGTATACCAAAAAAGATTGTTTGGCTGATGTTGTAATAAGGCAGCATCTGCGCGTAATTCAGATCCGCACTCATGATGTTGTCTTCAAGCATCTTGATCAGGATTCCGAGGTCCTGTCTCACTTTGCTGTCGGACTCGTTCTTGCGGCGAACCTTTAGCTCCTCGAGCAAATCCGCAGACATCTTTCTCGATCGCTCCTGGATGCCGGGTCCGAGATCCGATATTTCTTCATCCAGGCCGTCCACGCCAAGTCGACCCGCTCCTTCCGGGCTGAGTTTTGCCAGGACATCGAGCACAACCTGCGCATGGGCGTCGCTCTTTTCGACCCATGTTGCCGCCAGTGCCGGGCTGGAATTCGCCAGCAGAATTGCAGCAATTAAGCTAAAAGTGATCCGATTTCGCATGTAATATTCTCCCCTAATCTACGCGTAGCATCGTACTTAGATGCCTGATCGTTGCAAAAGGATTCAGACTTGTTGGATTATTTTGAAGATTTTGCGGCAGAGCGCAAGTTGAGCCCCGCCGTGTTGGCCGCGGCACTTGGCGCCTGTGCAACCGAGACCCTGCTCCTGAACAGCGAACGAATCGAGCAGCGATTTGGCAGCTACGGAGTGGATGTCCTCGCAAGTGAGGCTGGGCTGCGCCGGTCCAGCCTGTTCAGCATCGCGAACCAGCAGCGCGTCTGCCGTACCTATTCAATTGTGCGATTTACTGATCAACCAGACCGCAGCTACGGGCACGAACACACGAAAGTTCTTGAAGGAAACTCTCTTGGCCAGGTCTTCCGGTCTCACGGATGGAGCATTCACAAACAGACCCTGCATATTGGGTCCGTGGAAGTCGAAGGACCTGCGTCGGAAGTATGCGAATTGATGCGACTGCGTGGCACGCAGGTTCTGGCGCTGCATGTCTACCAATTACTGCTTGTAAAGAACACGCAAGTTTTCGAGTACGCGCTGATCATTGAGGCCCACCACCCCGATCATCTGTCGTCATCCGACTTGCTCGAAATTTATCATTACGACGACTCTGAATCGCTGTCGGCCGACGCGTTGCTGAAACTGACCGCTTTACTTAAGTCGAAGAGTGCTGCGTGACAATTGTCGTCCCCGTTTAATGAGAATAGACTGCTCGCAGGTTCATCGCGAAACATCGTTGAGGGTCAAGGTATGAAAGCCAAGGAATTGCTCAAACTGGTTCTGACAGGCGTTTGTTTGATGGGGTTCACGTCCACATTCGCCCAGGATTCCGCCAATGATCAGGCGGATGTCTGGACGATTATCGAGGGACAGTGGGATGCGCAGGAAAAAGGCGACAAGGACTGGGCCGACGAAATGCTGACCGAGGATTTCACCGGCTGGTTGAAAAATTCTCCGGCGCCTCGCAGCAAGACGTCGACCAAAATGTGGAATCGCGTCAATGAAATGACGGGCAAGATGATCGCGCACGAACTGTATCCTCTTTCTATCGTGGTTCGCGGCGATGTTGCCGTCGCACATTATCTCTATCGCAGCGCGATTCAATCGACTGACGAAAGCATAGAAATGGGGAACGGACGATATACGGATGTCCTGGTCAGGACCGACGATGGGTGGAAGTTTCTCAGCTGGCATGGCGGCAAAGACTAGGGCTTGTTAAGGGTTAGTTCAGGTAAGGCCACCTACACTTGCCCCATAGTCAACAGGTCCGCAGGTAATTGGACCATCCGGAGGCCGTATGAATACTCGAACCACAGCAGCTTTGATGTTCCTGGTGCCAGCTTTCGCCCTGGCCCAGACACCTGTTGACGATAACGGCAACGTTGTCAGCCACTACGAATCCCAGGCCGACATTATGTCAATTGGCGATGGCGCACCCCCGCTGTTGTCTCATGCGGACCTGCAGGAACTTGTGGGACCGATAGCCCTCTACCCTGACGACCTCCTGGCCATCGTCTTGCCAGCGTCCGCTTACCCTCTGCAAATCGTCGAGGCGGCCCGATTTCTCAAGGCACTGGAATCCGATCCAGGTCTGACACCAGACGAGGACTGGGACGATGCCGTCGTGGCGTTGCTCAACTACCCGGAAATCCTGGCGCTACTTAACGAAGACCTGGACTGGACCCTGCAACTGGGTGATGCCGTGGTTGCACAACAGGCTGACGTAGTAGCCGCTGTTGAAACCTTCCGCGATCGCGCTTATGCCGCCGGTAATTTGAAAAGCGACGAGTACCAGACGATTTCCGACGACGACGGTGTGATCACAATCTCACCAGTGTCGGAAGACGTAATCTATGTCCCTTACTACGAGCCGGCCAAAGTGGTTTATTACCAACCGGAGCCGGTCTATTACTACTACCCGAGACCCTATCCCGTTTACTACTACCCGTACGCGTCGAACTACAGTTTCCGATACGGCTACTTCTGGGGTGTAACCACAGCATTCTCCATGGGTTGGTACACGGATAGTTTGTACGTCTATCACAACAGCTACTACGGGCATCCGTATTATGGCCACACGTACTGGAATCAATGGTATTACCGCCGCCCGTCTATCAATGTGTATAACAACTACTACGTGAATGACTACCATGGGCAAGGCGACCGGTATTCGCATGGCGATCACTGGCAAGCCCGGGAATCCCGCCGAGAGTATGTCCGTCGCGAGGGCTATACACGCAATGAAAATCACGACGGAGAAAGAAGGCAAAGTTACGGCGAAAAGAGAGGGCCCAGGGTACCGGTATCCTTTCGCGAAAGAGATGCACAACAGGTAAACCGGAATACGACTACCCGGGTTCCGTCGACACGCAATAGCGGCAGCTCTGCAAACGTCGCCAATCAATCGCGCGACGTGTCTCGACAAAACCTCGTCGGTCAATCTCGAGAAGGTCAACGCCAGGACGTAACAGCGCAATCGAGAAATACGCAACGTTCGGCGCGCACCGAAAGGTCATCAGGCGAAAACTTGAGCCAGCAGCTCAATGCAAGCGCTCGCGATACGCGACGACGCCAAACGACCACAGTTACCGAAACCCGTGACACGCAGCAGCGCACCGCTAATACTTCGCAGGCTCGCGATACGCAGCCGCGTTACACGGGAATCTCGCAGAGTCGCAACACGCAGCAACGCAGTACAAACACGCAGCAACGCAGTACAAACGTTGCACAGGCTCGCGACACGCAACCACGCACGACAGCTGCACCCGCTGCGGTCACGCCCGTTCGCAATACACGACGGCAGGAAGCAGTGCAGCATTCGAATCGGCCCGCACCTGCCCGAACCGAGCGAGCACCTGCACCGCAACAGAATCGCGCTTCCTATTCACCACCGCCGCGGACACAGCCTTCAAGCTCGAGTCCACCGCGAAGCCAGGAGAGAAGCAGCAGCGCCCCTTCTGATCGATCGGGAAGCAATGCACGGCAAAGCCGAAGTGCGGAGCGCAGCAGGCGCTAGTCTTTAGCTCTTGTCACCGGAATCCTCCCTGCTCTCACCATCAGCGGAGGCTTCTTTAGTCAGCTCCCACGCAAGAAAAGCAATGCAGCCAGCGGAGATGAGTGCCAGGATAATTGCGGCATAAGGAAGAATGCTTCTCATCGGCGGATGGTAACACCTCCGTTATTCGGAGGCGTCCTGCGAATTTTCCGAACCCTGCAGCCGTCCTGCCTTGCGCAATGCTTCACGTAAAACAAATTCGATCTGGGCGTTTAAACTGCGCAGATCGTCTTTCGCCCAACGCTGCATCGAATCCAGTGTCCTGGAATCAACTCGCAGCGCAAATGATTTTTTTGATGGCATCTTTGAGTCCGGCTCAGGTGTAAAGCGAGCCGGTATTCAGGACGGGTTGAGCGCTTTCGTCACTACAGAGTACGACGAGAAGATTGCTGACCATTGCCGCTTTTCGTTCCTCATCGAGCTCTACAATCTTGTTTTCCTGCAGCTCGGCCAAAGCCATGTCAACCATGCTAACGGCACCTTTCACGATGAGTTTGCGTGCCGCAATAATCGCCGATGCCTGCTGCCGGCGGAGCATGGCATTCGCAATTTCCGGTGCGTAAGCTAGATGCGTGATGCGAGCTTCGATAACCGTAACGCCCGCCGTCGTCAGCCGATCCTGTATCTCCCTTACCAAGGCTTCCGCGATTTCTGCCGGATTACTCCTCAGGGAGATCAGCTCGCCATCATGTGGCTCATACGGGTACGTCGTGCCCAGGTTACGCAGTGCCGACTCGCTCTGGATTTGCACGAATCCAGCATAGTCATCGACCTCGAATAGGGCCTCTGCCGTATCGAATACCTTCCAAACGACAACGGCTGCGATTTCGATCGGGCTGCCGTTAGCGTCATTAACTTTGAGCTTGTTGCTCTCGAAATTCCTGATGCGCGTAGAGACTGTTGCCTTTGTATAAAAGGGATTCGCCCATTTCAGTCCAGGATCGCGCGCCGTGCCGGCGTATTTTCCGAATAGCTGCAGAACCTTCGCCTCGTTCGGGTGCACCATGAACAAGCCGACCCAGCAAATAAGGACGATAATTGACGCGATGATGGCAAAACTCAGCAAGGGAATGGACTGAGCATGAAATGCCCGCATAACGAGGTAGGCGAAAAACAACTGCGCCACCAGCAACACAACCAGCATCAGGTAACCGGACGGTACTGTTCTTTTGATTTCGCGAATCATGTCGTGCTCCTCACGAGGATTATTGAGTTACATTTATTTTGATATCATTTTGATATCGCCCGTCCCGGAAGTCAAGCTGCGAAACGCCGTGAATCCCGCCATAATCCCCGCATGCACAGATTCCTGGAAGAAATTCGGCGCCGAAATGTCCATCGCGTCGCCACGACCTACGCCCTCGCCGCCTGGATCCTGATCGAAGCCGGTTCCGTATTGCTTCCGACTTTCGGCATCCCCGACTCGTTCTTCAAGACCTACGTCATTATCGTTTCGGCTGGATTCGCTATCACGTTGATTCTGTCGTGGGTGTTCGAAGTCACGCCCGACGGCATAAAGCTCGAGCGGAACATCGACCGATCTACGTACGCACCTCGCTCCGGCGACAGCAAAAATTACCTGATCATTGGGCTGCTCGTCGTGGCACTTGGCGTTTCAATTACATTCAACGTCACCGGCATGCGAGACGAAGCTCCCGACGCAGTCGAAACGGCTCTGCACAACTCGGTTGCCGTGTTGCCTTTCACAAGCCGCAGTTCAATCGAAGAAAACCAGTTTTTCGCTGACGGCATCCATGAAGACATACTGATGCGACTAGCAGAGATCAAATCCCTGCGTGTCATTTCCAGAACATCAGTCAATGAATACCGGGACACCAACAGGAATCTGCGCGAGATCGGCGAGGAACTGGGTGTATCGACGATCGTCGTCGGCACCGTGCAGCGGGCCGACAACCAGGTTCGAATATCGGTTCAGCTGGTCGACGCCAAAACTGACGACCAGATTTGGGCGGCGACTTACGATCGGGAGCTGTCCATCGAAAGCCTGTTCAAGCTGCAGACGGAAATATCCTCGCAAATTGCGTCATCGTTACGCGCGGCCCTGACCCCGGAGCAGGAAATTCGCCTTGCGACGATCCCAACCAACAGTATCGAGGCGTATGCAGAATACGTCGCTGGCAGAGAGAACCTTCTCAAGCGAAATTTCGCCACGCTAATTGCCGCGCGGCAGCAATTCGAACACGCCATTGAACTCGACCCACAGTACGCCCAGGCGTACGCCTCGCTGGCGGAGACCATTTTGGTCACGCTGTCTAATCATAAATCTATCGCAACCGATGAAGCGTTTTCACTGGCAGCAACTCACCTCGCTGAAGCTCTGCGTATCGACCCCGGTTTGCCGCAGGCTTACGCGGTGCGCGGACTCATGGAAATGATGCAATGGGAAGGCACACGCGTCGGTTCCGGGAATTTCGCGGCGGCCGCATCTTTCGAAAAGGCGATCGAACTCAATCCGAGCCTTTCCGATGCCTACGTTTGGTTCGCATCGCTGCGCAGAGTAGAAGGCGAAATCGAGGATGCCGTCGACCTTCTGATGACGGCGTTAACTCTCGATCCACTTAGCCGTATTCCCTATGTGAACCTGCCCAGCTTGCTCGCGATGGAAGGACGCAACGAACGAACAACCGAACTCCTGTTGCATGCGATCAATATATTTCCCGAGTGGGCGACGCCCTACAACTACCTGAGCGCGCACATGAAGGGGCTGGGCCGGCTTGATGAAGCAATCGCCTGGGGCCTAAAGGAGTCTTCCTTGAGTGAAGACCCCATGACCGGAGGCGCCTTGATCGGCATCTACCAGGATTTCGGCGATGATGCAGAAATCATGGCGTTCATCGAGTCGTTCCCAAAAGATCATCCGGTGTATCCGATTGGCGAAAGCTACTGGCTCTACACAAGCGGCGATTACGAAGGAAGCCTTGCCGCAATCGAGCCTTTTGCGACTGACTCTGCTTTCCCGCTGGACTTTACGTACCCGATCATCATCGCGGCATCCATCATGACGCGGGATTTTGATCGCGCGTATGAGTATTTATTGAAAAGCAATCCGAAACTCGGCGAAGACGCCGAAACGACAGTGGACCGGTACAATCTGCAGTCCGCCATTTTGCTTGCCTATGTGGAACAGCAACGCAATCACCCACAGGCTGCCGCGCGTCTGCTGCAACAGGCAGAACCGATCGTCCGCAGCACTCCCCGGCTGGGTATGGCGGGACATGGCATCCGGGACGTGCAACTGCTGACCTTGCAAGGACGCCGGAACGAAGCGATTGAAGCCCTGACACAGGCCGTTGCAGAAGGATTCGTGAGCTCACGAGCCTATGATTTCTGGTCTTTCGACGAAGACCCGATTATCGAACCCTTGAGAAGCGATGCTCGATTCGGCGAGCTGCGGCGGCGAATGAACGAGCGACTGGAGGAAATGCGGCGCAACGTCGAGCTCGCAAAATCCTCAGGTGACTGGAGCGCCCTGCTCGCCAAGGCCGAAACCGTCTAGAGCCTGCACTGGCCGCCGCTACGGGCGTCATTGGCCGCTTGCTTATACGTCGACCTTTCCCAGCACAACCATCAACAAGGTCAGGGCTATCGGGGAAGGTACCTGGTCCTACCGTTCAGCCTGCCGCCTCCACACGCCCCCAATTGACTTCGTTGCCTTCTACGGGCCGGGCGGGAATGTTCTGTGACAGGAGCAGTGAACAAACGGCGAATCCTGCGCCTATCAGGAAGACAGCGGCAGTCGACACCATCCAGACCAGGCCCAGTGCCGCCGGCACAACGATTGCTGCTATGTGATTGATCGTGAACGACACTCCAGCGCTGCTGGCAATGTCCCCGGGGCTCGCAATCTTCTGGAAATAGGTGCTCATGGCGATGGCCAGGGCAAAAAACATGTGGTCAACAACATACAGTGCTGCGCCGATATAGGGATTCTCGACGTAGGCGTAGGCAACAAAGACCACGATCAGACCGAGGTATTCGATTGTGAGGGCCTTGCGCTCGCCGATCCGGCCGATCAGGCCACCAATCCGCTCCGCGAATACCCAGTTGAACAGGTAGTTGATCAGGAACAAAAGCGCGACCTGCGATGCGGAATAGCCAAACTTTTCGACCATCAGAAAGGCCGCAAATACGACAAAAATCTGGCGGCGTGCGCCCGACAGGAACTGCAGGGCGTAATAAAGCCAGTAGCGTTTGCGGAGCACCAGCTCGGTCGTCTGCTCGTACTCGGCCTTAAAGTTCGGGAATCCCAGCCACATGAACAGGGCAAGACCCACACAAACGCCGCCGCCAAGGGCAAATATCCAGACGTAGTCGAGGTGCAGCAGTTCCAGCAGGCACCAGAGAGCCGCGTAGACGACCAGCGAGGTGATCGCACCGATCGAGATCAGTTTTCCGAATGCCTGTGGCGCCTCCTCCTTCCTGAACCACTGCAGGGCCAGCGACTGCTTCAGAACCTCGAAATAATGAAAGCCGGCAGACATCAGCACCGTTGTGCAGTAAAGCCCGATCGGCGTTGGAAAGAATCCCGCGAGCGCAACGCCGGCGCCGAGAATCGCAAGCGCGATGACGGCAAAAGGCTGCTCCCTGACGACGAGCAGGACGAATACCGTTGTAAATGCCAGAAAGCCCGGCACTTCCCGCAAGCTCTGCAATATGCCGATTTCGACGCCCGTAAACGCGGCCCGCTCAATAACAAAATTGTTGAGCAGCGCTGACCAGGTACTGAAAGCGACCGGCATCGCCACAGACATCAGGATCAACAGGGTTCTCGGGGTCTTCCACGGGTGTTCGTGCATCGGCGGAGCTTAGAGAGGTGGGCGCCGAGCGTCAATCAAGGTCGCCTGGACCTAAAAAACGTCGCAAAATGCGTTACATTTTCGTTTATTTGCCAGTACAATGTGCCGCATGGCAAAGACCAAGGTATCCACACTGAACCTGCGCATCGAACCCGGACTCAAGGAAGCGGTTCGGGTAGCCGCGGCGCGTGAGCATCGCAGTGTGGCGAACATGATCGAAATGCTGATCCGCAGGCATTGTGACAAGACCGGAATCTCGATTCCGGAACAAAATGATTTTTTCCCGGGGGCTTCAAATGGATGAACGATTGTTGCGGGCGATGGTTGCGGCGGGCGCCATCAAGAACATCAACATTATCGCCAGCGGCGCTCGATTTCACATCGAGGCCAAAACGCCAAACGGGCCCATTACGGCGGAGACGCGTAAGGGCAAGGTGAAAACCTGGGTTACCCTGGATGCGGCTGCTCGCTGGGTGCGCAGCCTCGGGATTGGTGCGGCCCAGATCAATCTTGCGCACTGGCAGCCGGGCCAGCGCGAACTGTCCGTCTAGATCACTTCAAAACGGCGGAGACTGGCTTAATCAGCCTTGTTTGCCGTCGGCCACTCACCGCCGAGGGGAAACGGCTTCTCGTCCGAGTTGAAGGTCAGATAGCAAGCGATGTTGTAGATGTAGCTGGCCACGCTCTGCCCCACCTGCTGAATCTGCCGATTGACCTCGCCAGTGAACAGCACCCAGAAAAATCCAAGTACCACAATCAATGAACCCGCGGCGAATGCCACGCTGATCAATGCACAACTGATGAGCATGAACAGGCCTCGCAGCCAGGTCACCCTGGATTTCAGATTCTCCTCAATCGGGTTGCCGGACTTGTTTTCGTCGACAAATACATGATCTGCCGGTCGATCCTGGTCACTCATCGCATTGCTCCTGTGCGGGCCTTTGCATATTGTTACAATCTTCGACATTCCGAACCAGCGAAATATCCCATGATGCAAAAACTCCTTATTGCGGCTATTTGCGCCTTTGCAATCTCCGCTTGCGACCGTTCCGAGACTGCAGATACGGGCGCCCTGGCACAGCGAATCGCTAAAGAAGGCATCGTTGTCGATACGCACATTGACGTTCCGTACCGCTTGGAGGCCCGGCCCGACAACGTTTCCGCCGCAACAGAAAGCGGTGATTTCGATTATCCGCGGGCCGTGGAAGGTGGCCTGAACGTGCCATTCATGTCGATTTACACGCCGGCGTCACTGGAAGCCACCGGCCGGTCCCGGGACGTCGCGGACGGATTAATCGATATCGTCGAGGGCATCGTCGAACAATCGCCGGACAAATTTGCAATTGCCAGGTCCCCTGCCGACGTTCGCGAGCAGTTTGCCGCAGGCCTCATGTCGCTCCCGATGGGCATGGAAAATGGCTCGCCGCTGGAGGGCGACCTCGCCAATCTTCAATATTTCTACGACCGCGGTATCCGCTACATCACGCTCACCCACAGCTCGTCAAACCACCTCGCCGACTCTTCCTATGACGAGCGACGGCAATGGAACGGCTTGAGTGACTTCGGGGCCGAAGTCGTCGCAGAAATGAATCGCCTGGGAATCATGGTTGACGTCAGCCACGTATCCGACGACGCGTTTTGGCAAATTATCGAACTCAGCAAGGCACCGGTCATCGCATCACACTCCTCCGCCCGCCACTTCACGCCGAACTTTGAGCGCAACATGAGTGACGACATGATCAGGGCTCTCGCCAGCAAGGGCGGCGTAGTTCAGATCAATTTCGGATCCAGCTTTATCACGGCTGCAGCGCGCGAATATATGACGGCTCGCACCGAAGCCGGCAAAGCCTACGCCGCTCAGCATCCGGAGTTATCCGAAAGGGATATGTACCGCCTGTATCCCGCGATTTTCGAAGCTGAACACGGAAAGTTGCCGTTCGCAACGCTGGACGATGTGTTAGACCACATCGATCACGTCGTAAAGCTGACCAGCATTGAGAACGTCGGTATCGGATCAGACTTCGATGGCGTCGGCGATTCTCTGCCTGTCGGTCTAAAAGATGTCAGCGCTTACCCTAACCTCATCAAGGGCCTGTTGGATCGTGGCTACAGCGAGGCCGACATCCGGAAGATTCTGGGCGAGAATCTGCTCCGTGTTTGGCAAGCAGTCGCGGACTATGCGGCCACGACGTCCAGCAGGACGTAGCGCAGCAACACTTCATAACTCGACTTGTCGAGTTTCATGCCGTCCGGCAATTCCAGCGTATGTATCGGTTCATCGTCGGCGCTGCGTATGTCCAGGAAGTGCTCGGTGCCGTCACGATAGACCCGATACTTTACGTCCCGGTGGTCGTCGAATTTCAGCAGGACCTGTGAGTCGGTCCAGTCGAGAATCGTCGCTCTGCTCATGATTTTCTCCGATTCGTTCAGCAGTTAACCCAGGTGTTGCAAGGGCTGTGCCAGAAATCGGAGGACTATCTTTTACTTTTTAATTTCAATTCGTTATGGCGTTTTCCCCGATTATCTATCAGGAAGCGGAGCGCCAGTAATTGTCAGTTTTTGACAGGGAATTCAACAGAATCGCGACAAGTGATTGACATAATTTCTAAAGTGGCCAGAAGAATAAGATCGCAGGAACCGAAACGACTACGATCAATATCTCCAGTGGCAGTCCCATGCGCCAGTAGTCCCCGAACCCGTAACCACCGGGCCCCATGATCAACGTATTGTTCTTGTGGCCGATCGGCGTCAGGAATGCGCAGGACGCGGCGACAGCAACGCCCATCAAAAACGGATCGGGACTCACGCCGAGGCGCGACGCAATTTCAACTGCGATCGGCGCAGCGATGACGGCAGTAGCCGTATTGTTCATGACGTCGGAAAGCGTCATCGTCACTATGACGAGCAAAGTCAGCACAACGACAGCGGAGTAGCCGGCAGAAATATCAACGATGCTGCCGGCAATCAATGCTGTGCCGCCGGTCGCCTGCAAGGCACCGCCTATTGGAATCATGCAGCCAAGCAACACAATCACGGGCCACTCGATGGAAGTGTAAACATCGCGAATGGGAACGATGTTGAAGAGTACATACAGCGCCGCTGCGCAGCCCAGGGCAATCGGCAAATACACGAGCCCGACACTCGCAAAGATTATGGCCGCCGCAAATATGCCAACGGCCCACCAGGCCTTGTCGCGTTGAATAACGCGCTGACCCCGGTCAGCCAAAGGCAACAATCCCAGGCGGTTGTTGGTATCACTGATTCGCTCGTCAGTGCCAATCAACAACAGGACATCGCCGGGCATGAGCGTCAGATTCCTGACATTGTCGCTAAATCGCTTCCCTTGTCGTGACACCCCGACCAGTGCAACCCGATAGCGATACAACAAGCGCAGCGACCGCACCGAGCGACCCGCCAGTGCCGACGACTCGGGCAGAACAACCTCGTTGAGAACCAGGTCGTCGCTACCCAGTTGAGCCTCACCTTTGCCTACGTATTCGAGTTGCAGGCTGCCCAGCGCCTCCTCCAGGTTGTCAGGACTCGCTTCGACAATGAGATTGTCTCCTTCCCGGATCTCAACGGCCCTGGCCAGCCCGGGCAGGCGCCGTCCGCGCCGAATGAGCCCAAGGATTTCAACGTCGCTGCGCGCAGCCGCCTCGTCCAGATCACGGACGTGCTTGCCAATTGCCGATGACCCCTCTGGCACCCGCAGCTCGGCAATGTAATCCGCAAGATTGAATAGTTCCCTGCCCGCATCCGTGGACTGGCGCTGGCTCGGTAACAGGCGCCAACCGATCAGCGCGACATAAGCGACGCCGACGATCGCGCAGGCCAGACCCACGGGCGCAAAATCGAACATGCGATACGGCTCGCCCAGCGCATCGCCACGGAACTCGGCAATCACGATGTTGGGCGGCGTTCCGATCAGCGTAATCATGCCGCCCAAAATGGATGCAAACGACAGCGGCATCAGCGACAAAGCCGGGCTACGCCCGGCCTTTTTCGCCGCCTGCAGATCGACGGGCATGAGCAACGCCAAAGCAGCGACATTGTTCATTAGCGCTGAAAGTGACGCCGCAAGGCCGGACATGATGGCGATGTGCGTAGCCAGTTTTCTCGACGCGTCAATCAGGTAGCGAGCAACAAGCTCTATGGCACCGGAGTTGGACAGGCCCCGGCTGACGACGAGGACCAGCGCAATAATGACCGTAGCCGGATGGCCAAACCCGGAAAACGCATCTTCTTTCGGCACAATCCCTGTCAGCAGCGCGACCATCAACGCTACAAAGGCAACAAGGTCGTATCGCCACCGGCCCCAGATCAGAAATACGAAAACGAAAAACAGCAACCCGAATAAGGTTATTTGGTCGGGCGTCACTACTTACATCTCGATGGACGGCACGAACGGTTCAATACCGATGGCTCGATACAGGTCTTCCGGGCGAAACAGAGTATCGCCTTTCATTACCAATACGGCCCGTCGGACAGCACTGATGTCCTCAAAAGGATTGCCGTCGACCAGGACCAGATCCGCATCCTTGTCGATCTCAATCGACCCCTTGCGGTCAGCGACGCCGGTAACTCTCGCCGAATCCAAAGTTGCGATCCGCAAAACGTCCGCGGCAGGAATGCCCGCCTCTACATAAAGCTCAAGTTCGCGGTGGACGGTGAAGGCAGCCATGTTGTCGCTACCCGGCACCAGCTGAATACCGATGTCGTGTAAAGCTTTTAGCATAGCGGCCTGATTCCCGGCTGATCGAAGCCAGGCGTCTTCCTGGTCTCGCTTGTTCATCTCCACGTTGTACATGCCACGAGCGACATTCGGCGGAAGGTGATCGACAACAGCCGCAAACGTCGGGTCCGGCGTGCCGGCGATGTGCCGTAGCGAGGTGTCGAAAATGGCCGCCGTCGGATCGATCGTCACTTCGTTTTCTTTCAACAATTCGAGGAACGCCTGCACTTCAGCACTCTTCAGATCCAGGTTCCCGGCTTCATCGCCGTAGAGCGTGAAGCGGATCTGCTGCCGCGTGTCCTCCCGATCGCCGGCGAGGAAATTCAGAAATACCATGTTGATGTGCTGAATCTCGTCATAGCCAGCGCGAACGGCCTGTTCCGCTGACATGAAGGCAGGAATGTGGCCGCTCACTCGCATACCCAGCGAATGCGCGCGCGCCGCGATTGGTGCTACCCATTCAGGTTCGATCGAACTGTACAACTTGATCTGGATGTAACCGTTCTCTGCATAGAAATCGACGCGATCCAGGGCATCCTTCAGGGTTTCGGCTGCCCAGCCTGATGCGTAGGGACCGGCCTTGTCCATGAACCCGGCGCGAAATGTGTTTGGACCGATGACTTCGCCGGAGTCGTGTTTCGCCGTCAGCTCCATGGTTTTTTCATGAACCCCGCCGATGTTGCGTACGTTGACGATGCCGCCCGCGATGTTCAGGACACCGTCAGACAACGAGAAATGCCCATGCATATCCCACAGGCCCGGCATCAATGACTTTCCGCCACCATCGATGCGCCGGGCATCCGGACTGTCGATCGTGCCGGCTGATATGCTTTTTATGACGCCACGATCAATCAGAACACTTTGATCCTCGATTAATCGCCCGTTCACGACGTCGACGAGATTAACGTGTTCGAAAATGACAGGTTCTGCGACACGGGTAGCAAGACCGTTAGCCATTTGCGCAACGAACTCACCGTCCTGTTCGGATTGAATGCCACTCAGTTCACTGAGTACCGCAACATCCCAACCTTCAGGAATCATGCCCAGATAGCCACTTGCGTCGAATGCTGCCACATTCATATTTTCATCGAACCAAAGGTAAGTCGGCGTAAACGCGATTCCATGGACAGCGTACAAAGACAGGACCTGCTCACCACCCGGCGCGTCAACAGTGACATCTCTGACTCTCTCGACACGTGCCCGACCGTTGGGAAACAGGTCGATTGAGCTGTCGATATTGCTGCTCGCCGCCCTGACCAGCGCTCCGAAGGCACCAAAGGTGATGCCCTCATTCGCGAGGTAAAAGGCCGGATCGTCGGTGGCCGCGGAGCCGCTATCTCCTGGCGTACCCCATGACGCGACGCCATTTTCGTAGCTGTAGAATTCATCGATCTCGGATTTGAACGGTGAAATCCCGGTGATTTTCTGCGACGCGATACGACCCCTGTCGTCCAGCTGCAATTCAGAATTCACCGTCCATTCGCGGTTGTTCCAGTGCACGAAGGACTCGTTGGTGATCTTGCCATCGCCGTTCCTCGTGATCGTCGTTCGGCCAGCGGGAGTCGAGCCACCCATATACCAGTCGTACCTGGCCACACTTCCGACCGCCGGCGCAGCTGTTGCTTCTTCGCTCCCTTCCTCCGGACTGCAGGCAACAAGAAACAGGGTGCACAGAGTCAGCAGCAGCCGACCGAAGGCGTATGGCCCTACAGATACGTATTCGTCCCTAGTCAATTGAATTCCTCCTGAACAGAACGGCGATTAGCATAGTGCAGCCACCGAGCAACACGATGGCGGCCTCGAATTTCAGCAACAATTCCAGAGCCCTCTCGACGGACATCGCATCGAAGATAACCAGGCAACCAAAGACTGCTGCTGTGATGATCGCGAAGAAAAGCGTAATGACGACGGTTTTTTTCATTGTGCCTCCTGTCGATGCCAGAACGAGCGTTCCTACCTGCACCGCGCTAGGATACTAGCATGGCCTATCTCGTCATTATTGCCCTCGTCCTGGCACTTGTGCTCGGGCCCGGCGTATGGGTGCAGCACGTACTCAAAAAATACGCTCGACCTGAAGATCGCTATGCCAGTACCGGTGCGAGCCTCGCACGATACCTGCTGGATAAGCATGGACTGCAATCGGTAACTGTCGAAGTTACCGAGTCTGGAGATCACTACGACCCGATCGCCAAAGCCGTCAGACTGACGAGCGACAAACATGACGGACGTTCTCTCACAGCGATCACCGTAGCGGCCCACGAGGTCGGGCATGCGGTGCAGGATCATACGGGCTACGCGGCGCTGAAATGGCGCACACGGCTGGTCCGGGCGATGAGCGGCATCGAGAAAATCGGCGCGGGGATACTCGTGATTTCACCCATACTGGGTATCCTGACGCGGGTGCCTGCACTGGGGCTTTTGACCTTTCTCGCCGGTATGTTGACGCTCGGAACATCGGCGGTGGTGCATTTCATCACGCTACCCACTGAATTCGATGCCAGTTTCAATCGCGCGTTGCCTATGCTCGACCAGCATCGAATTCTGAAATCGCCGGACCGCGCCCATGCGCGCAGACTCCTGACCGCGGCCGCATTGACCTATGTTTCAGCTTCGCTCATGAGCCTGCTGAACATCGCGCGCTGGATCGCCATACTTCGTCGCTAAGGCCGTATCTCAAGCCTCTGTTTTAAAAAGACTTTTTTGTTGGGGCCCAGTAGGACACGGCGATGCACGCGATTGGACTGGTTTAGGGCGCGCGGCACTGCTATTATCCGCGCCCGAAAGCCCGTCCTACCTGACACACAGCACTGCACTCGCTGTCAGGAAGCGCTCCAAGGACCGGCATGGAATTACGTGCACCCACCTCGATTATCTGCCGGATTCTCGCTTTAGGTAAGGCTACGAGAACAGCTTATGGCGTGGCAAGCAAGAAAGGTCGGTGCCAGGAAACAACTAACAGAGCTGAAGTATTGAAATGAAAGACCTTAGCACCTACCGAAATATCGGTATTTTCGCCCACGTTGACGCGGGCAAGACCACGACCACAGAACGAATCCTGAAACTGACCGGTAAGATCCACAAGATCGGCGAAGTTCATGATGGTGAAACTACGACTGACTTCATGGATCAGGAGCGGGAGCGCGGCATTACGATTCAGTCCGCTGCGACGAGCTGTGAGTGGAACAAACATCGCTTGAACATCATCGATACCCCGGGGCACGTTGACTTCACAATCGAAGTGTATCGTTCGCTGAAAGTGCTCGATGGTGGCATCGGCGTTTTCTGCGGTTCCGGCGGCGTTGAGCCCCAGTCTGAAACAAACTGGCGTTATGCGAACGACTCGGAAGTCGCACGCATCATTTTCGTCAACAAGCTTGATCGCATTGGCGCGGACTTCTACATGGTCGTAAAGCAGGTGGAAGAGATTCTCGCTGCGAAGCCAGTTGTCATGGTGCTGCCAATCGGCGTCGAAGAAAAATTCGTCGGTGTTGTTGACCTTTTGACCGAAAAATCCTGGGTCTGGAGTGACTCCAGTGACCCAATGTCTTACACCATTGGCGACGTCCCTGAGGACATGAAGGAACAGGTCGCCGAGTGGCGCGAAAAACTCGTGGAGACTGCGGTTGAGCAGGACGACACCATCCTTGAAGCTTACCTTGACGGCAAGACGCCGTCGGTTGCGGACCTGAAGCGTTGCATACGCAAGGGCACGATCGCGCTCAACTTCTTCCCAACCTATTGTGGATCTGCCTTTAAAAACAAAGGGATACAGAACATACTTGATGGAGTTATTGATTATCTGCCGAACCCGACAGAAGTCACTCCGCAGCCTGAAGTCGACCTTGAGGGTAACCCGACGGGCGGTTTCGCAATTGTCGATCCGGACAAGCCACTGCGCGCATTGGCGTTCAAGATCATGGACGACCGCTACGGTGCGCTGACCTTTACGCGTATTTACTCGGGCCGGATTGAAAAAGGCGATAGCGTTCTCAATACCTTCACAGGCAAGACCGAACGCATCGGCCGTATCGTGGAGATGCATGCAGACTCGCGTGCTGAACTCGATTCAGCGCAAGCTGGTGACATCGTCGCCCTGCTCGGCATGAAGATGACCCGAACGGGTCACACGCTCGCCGATCCAGATCATCCGGCGACATTGGAGCCCATGGTATTCCCGGATCCCGTGATTTCCATCGCGATTTCGCCCAAGGACAAAGCTGGTAACGAGAAAATGTCTGTCGCTCTGAACAAGATGGTTCAGGAAGATCCGTCATTCCACGTTGCTACGGATGAGGACTCGGGCGAAACGATCATCAAGGGTATGGGCGAGTTGCATCTTGATATCAAGGTCGACATTCTGCGCCGCACTCACCATGTCGACGTTGAGATGGGTAAACCCCAGGTCGCCTACCGCGAAACAATTACGCGGCAGATCTCGGACACGTACACGCACAAGAAACAGTCGGGCGGTTCCGGCCAGTACGCCAAGATCGAATATGAAATCGAACCTGCGGAGCCGAATGTCGGTTACGTATTTGAGTCCAAGGTGACGGGCGGTAACGTGCCGCGCGAGTACTGGAGTGCGGTCGAAAAAGCGTTCAAGTCCTGCATGGTCGAGGGCACGATGGCTGGTTATCCCCTGCTCGATGTCAAATTCACTTTGATGGACGGCGCATTCCACGCCGTTGACTCATCGGCGCTCGCGTTCGAGATTGCGACCAAAGCGGCTTACCGCCAGTCCATTCCGAAAGCGGGACCCCAATTGCTTGAGCCGATCATGAAAGTCGACGTGTTCTCGCCTGACGATAATGTCGGTGACGTTATCGGCGACCTGAACAGACGGCGCGGTATGATCAAGTCGCAGGATGCCGGTCCGACCGGCGTACGTGTCAAAGCCAATGCACCACTGGCTGATATGTTTGGCTACATTGGGCATCTGCGAACCCTGACGTCCGGGCGTGGTCAGTTTTCAATGGAGTTCTCGCACTATGCGGCTTGTCCGCAGAATGTTTCGGACCAGGTCATCAAGGAAGCGGCGGAAAGAAAAGCGAAGAAGTAGCTTTCTTTCACCGCATAAAATCAAGCCCCTGCTGATGCTTTCAGCAGGGGCTTTTTTGTTGCCCGCAGAGCGTCGAATACAAAAAACAAAACGGCGGTCCAGATGAAACCAAAACAAAGCAGATGTGCGTCCGTGAGTACTTCACCGTAGTAGATGCCGGTCCCGAATTGTATCGTGGGCGACAAGAACTGCAGAAAACCGATGCTTATCATCGGCAACCGTCTCGCCGTCAGGGCAAAACACAAGAGAGGAAGTGCCGTAACCGGTCCCGCCATCGCAAGCCAGAAAGTAATCGAGGTATTGCCGCTGGCGAATGCGAGTTGAGACGTCGAGTACAGATAGGCCAGCCACGCGATTGCGAAGGGCAAAAGCATGAGCGTCTCGATGAACAGTCCGGGCATGCCGCCGATTGCGACTCGTTTCCTGACCGCGGCGTACACCGTGAAGCTCACGGCGAGCGACAGAGCAACCCAGGGAAATACGCCGCCCGAGATCGTAAGTATCAGAACTCCGACCGTGGCAAGCCCCACCGCCGCCAGTTGGTAGGGCCGCAATCGTTCTCCGAACAACCAAACGCCAACCAGCATGTTCGTCAGAGGATTAATGTAATACCCAAGACTGGTTTCCAGTATGCGACCATCCTGAATCGCCCAGATGTAGATGAACCAGTTAATAGCAATAAACATTGCGGACAAGGACAGCCAGCCAAGCATCGAGCGATGCTTCAGGGCACGCCCGACCTCGGGAAACTGGCGACGAAAGAGAAGTATCAGCGCCCCGAAAGGAACGGCCCACAGGACGCGATGTGCCAGGACCTCTGTCGCGTCGACTTCGCGAACGAATACGAAATAGACCGGAAGAAACCCCCACATCAGGTAGGTGGCAAGGCCCGCGATTATGCCTTCGCGCGTCTGCTTATCGATGGCTGACACTCCGCTATTCTGCTGGCGCATCGACAGGGCGATAGAACAGCCACGCTTTAAATTGTCGCCATCTGCGGAAGAGATCTTCCTGCAACAGGTACAGGGCAGGAATCAGAAACAGCGTTATTATTGTCGCGAAAATTATCCCATAGCCGATCGAAATCGCCGTTGGAATAATAGCCTGCGCCTGCGGACTGCTTTCGAACATGATCGGCAACAAGCCCGCAGCAGTCGTGAACGAGGTCAGGATAATGGCGCGGAAGCGAGAGAGACCCGCTTCGATGACAGCATCGCGAATGACCACGCCCCTGGCGCGTGCCTTGTTGATGAAATCAACAAGAATCAGGCTGTCATTGACCACCACGCCGGCAAGCGCAATCAAACCAAACAGGGAGAACATGCTGATCGCACGCCCCATGATGATATGTCCGATGACTGCGCCTATTGCGCCAAACGGAATCACTGACATGATGATCAATGGCTGCGCGTAGGAATGTAATGGAATCGCGATCAGCGCGTAAATGAGGAACATGGCGGCCACCAGGGCAACCATTATCTTGCTTATGAATTCCGCCTGATCCTGGCTCGAACCCTCAAGGCCGTAGCGCACGCCCGGGTATCGGGAAAGTAACTCGGGAATGAACTCCTCAGACATGGTACTTATGATCTGCTGCGGTTCCACAAGCTCGGGATCGAGATCCGATGAGACAGTGACGGTGCGCTCTCTGTTTAGCCGCGAAATTCTTGAGTAGCCCTTGCCGAAAGAAACCTCGGCGACCGAGTTGAATGGAACCTCGTCGCCACTCGGCGTGCGAATGCGCATATTCTCAAGGTCGGCGATGGAACGACGTTCCTCAATCGGGTAACGCACCATCACTCGCAGTTCGTCTTTGCCCCGCTGGATGCGTTGCGCCTCTTCGCCATAGAAGGCCTGGCGCACCTGGCGGCCCAGGGATGACATCGTGAGACCCAGCGCTTCCGCCCCCGGTTTGATTGTCAGTTTTATTTCATCGCTGCCCGAGGTCGAGGAGTTACTGATGTCGAACAGGCCTTCATAGCTCGCCAGTTCCTCCGTCAGTTCGGCGGCGGCTTCTTCCAGCGCCTCATAATTGGAACCGCTAAGTTTGAAACTCAACGGCGATCCGCCGCCAATATGGCCAGCTGCGCGAAACTTGAGCTCCTTCATGCCCGGAATCTCGCCGACCGCTTCGCGCCACATCTGCGTGACTTCCTTCATTTCGTAAGGGCGATCTTTGGTGAAAGGGATCTCGACAAACATCTGCGCGCCGGTATCGCCGCGCGTAAATACACCTATGTTCTGGATGATCGGCAGAGAATCCGGGTGTTCCTCAACGTAGTTTCTATTGATCTCGAGCAACGCACCTTCGACTCGCTCAACGGCCGCGTTTCGCGCATGGGGTGCGGTGCCGCTTTGCATTTCAAGATCAACCTGAATGAAATCCTGTGCAAAATCAGGAAAGAGCACCACCCTGGCAATGCCGCTCGTCATCAAGCCGATCGACAGGATCAGGACTGCCGCGAAGACGGTCAGCGTCAATCCCCGATTATCGACGGCCTTTTCGAGCCAGGGCTTGTAGTAGTCATGGATCACTTTATGGAGGCCATGCTGAACATGTCGCTGCAGTTTGAGGAATCCACGTGGAATACGCTCCCACGCTCCTATCGGCCTTTGCGGGCGAAACAGGTCATCTTCGTCGACGGGGCCGATTTTTGCGTTAACCAGATGCGCCGGCAGGATCAGTTTTGACTCGATCAGCGAAAATGCGAGGCAGAGAATAACAACCAGCGCCATCGCCTCGAAGAAGGGGCCGACGACACCGCCTATCAACATCAGCGGTGCGAACGCCGCGATTGTTGTCAGGACGCCGAATGTCGCGGGAACTGCAACAAGATGCGCCCCCTGGATAACATTGTCGAGCGTATGTCCGTCGCGACGAATCTTGGTGTAGATGCTCTCACCAATAATAATCGCATCGTCGACGACGATACCCAGCACGATGATAAAGCCGAATAAGCTGATCGTGTTGATGGTCACGGGCCAGGCCGGCATTATCCAGAGCGCACCCAGGAAGCTTATCGGCAATCCGATAATGACCCAGAACGCCATTTTCATTCTCAGGAACAGCGACAACACGACGAAAACCAGGATGGCGCCGG
Organism: Gammaproteobacteria bacterium; assembly: GCA_029881055.1. Classification (GTDB taxonomy): domain Bacteria; phylum Pseudomonadota; class Gammaproteobacteria; order Steroidobacterales; family Woeseiaceae; genus UBA1847. The sequence goes on along the minus strand of JAOUNH010000005.1, from coordinate 10,527 downwards.
AGATGATGTTGTTTTCCATGCGATCCAGACTGCCTTCCAGGTATTTCGGAAGATCGATCCAGACATCCATCCGGATTCCCTCTGGAAGCGTCTTGCTTTTCTTTGCAATGTAGGCCTTGACCGCTTTTGCCGTTTCTATTTCGTTTTGTTGCCCGACCGCGACCACTTGCAGTGTCGCCGTCCGTGCACCGTTGAATCGTCCGTATCCGTCGGTCTCAACGAATCCATCATTAATCGTTGCTATATCCCCGAGCGTCAGGCGCGTGCCATCAGGAAAAGTCCGCAACACGAGGGCCGCGAAGTCCTTACCCGTGTACACCTGGCCCTTGGTACGCAACAGGATATCGCCGCCTTCGGATTTTATGGTTCCTCCGGGCATGTCCACCGAAGAGTCCTTGATGGCTTGCGAGATTTCGCTCATCGTCAAACCATACTCACGCAATGTTCTCTCGGACACCTGGACACTGATTTCGTACGGTCGATCGCCGAAATAGATCACCTTGCTGATCGACGGCAATGCCAGGAGCTCATCGCGAATTTCGTTGCCGAGCGACTTGCGCGTGAGATCCGAAAGGTTCCCGTTGAGCGCGACCATCAGGACCGGATTATTGACCTCCTGCTTGTAGATGACCGGCTTTTCGGTGAGCGCTGGAAAAGTCGATATCGCATCGACACGTGTCTTGACATCACTCAGAACCTGCGTCAAATCCGCATCCGGATTGACCTCGATAGTCACAACGCCACGACCCTCAAATGAGTTGGAACGTATTCTTTTGATGCCGAGGATGTCCTGGATCGCCTCCTCGATTTTGATGACGACCCCTTCCTCAACTTCCTGGGGCGCTGCGCCCAGGTAGGGGACTTCCACCTGGATCATGTTGAGTTCGATTTCCGGGTTGGTTTCCTTGCGAATGCCACTCAGTGAAATGAGACCCGCTACAATGATCAGGACCATCAACAGGTTGGCCGCCACATGGTTTGCGGCGAACCAGGCGATCACGCCCTTCTCTGCCGTTACGCCCGGTAGACGCATTATCAGTCCCCAGCCTTTTTGGTGCGCACTTTCAGGCCATCAATTGCAGACTCGAGAACGGTAACGACCACCCTTTCGCCGGGCTCAGCGCCACCCGATATGTAAGCGTGTTTGGCATCCGATCGAACGATGTGCACATTGCGAATATCAATTTTGTCCTCAGCATCGACAAATACCAGTTCATTGGTCCCGCGGATGATGCCGCGCGGTATCTGAATAATGTTTTCGGCGACCGTACCTTCAACGATCGCAGTGACGAATGTTCCTACCGGTAAGGGAACGCCATCGCCATGCAATTGATAGGGATCTTTGACGCGAGCCACGGCGTAGGTTACGCGGCTTTTTTCGTCGACAACGCCCTCAGTTCGAACAATTCTCGCCGGCCACTCAACATCCTGACCCTTCTGCCTCGCAGAAAGTCTGACCTCGGGCCCGACCGCCGCTGCACCTGAACCGGCTATGTCGGTTGGATCCGGCAAATCGACATAAGCCAGGTCGTGGTCGGTCAAGGGAAGCCGGATCTCGGCGAAGTCCGTAGCGAAAACAACGCCGAGTGGCGTCCCCGCGCTCACAAACTCACCAAGGTCCGTATCCTTGCTGCGCACAATTCCTTCGTAAGGGACACGAATATGGGTGCGCTCAAGGTTACGCTGCGCACGCACCTGTTCGGCCTTGGCGCTGGCCAGCGCCGCTACGGCAGACGCGTACTCGGACTCCGCCCGATAACCCTGGCTCTGCAGCTTCCTGGCGCCGTCATGCTCGATCTGGCGTTGCGTCACCAACGCTTCCGCCTGCAGAAGCGCGACGTCGTAATTCGTCGGATCGATTCTCATCAGAACCTCGCCTGCCTGAAATACGCCTCCGGCGACGAATTTCGGCGAGATTTCGCTGATAGTGCCGGACACTTCCGCACTCAAGGTCGTTTCCGTTCGGGGTTTTACGGTGCCCTGGCTGCTGATTTCGAACTTTGCCGTCATTGGTTCCAGAACCAGTACTTCCACCAGCGGATCCAGATCCTGCCGTTCTTTCTTGGGGGGTTCGGGCCGCATAGTGCTCATCACCGCAACGCCGGCGACGGCAAATATCAGGATTCCAAGGATCGTAAGTATGCGCATGCGGGGTAGTGCCCTCATTCATTGGATTTGTTGGCGTCGCGAGCGCGTATTCTGAGTCTTTTTGGGCCGGAGTGCAGCCCTTTATCCACAGCAGCCTGAATCGCTGAAAACGGCTTGATTGGGGGCATCCAGAGCAATTTTTGTGACATAACTCCCTGAAATTCGGCTACATAAGACCCAAACTGACCGTCCGGTAAGGCCATCACTGATAAACGGCCGCGACTAGAGCTGATCGAAGTTTATGTACGAACAAGAGTTTGGACTTAAAAAGCGTCCGTTTCGCGCCAACGCGTCCGGGACTGATGTATTCGTCGGGCCGCAGACTGCGAGCATTCTGGCAGGCCTCAAGAAAGCGCTTGCGGCGGACGATGCGATTGTCACTGTTGCAGGACCCATCGGCTCCGGCAAAACGACACTCGTCAATCGCGCTTTGGAGTCCATGGGCACGAAGTGCAAGACCGTTCGCCTCGCCCGAATGCGACTTGAGAGCAAGGATGTCCTTGAGTTCCTGCTCGACGAGCTCGCGGCCGAAGAAAGACCCAACGGCATAATCCAGAAGTTCGGCCTCTTCCGACGTCGCCTTAAGGAGCTGGAAACTCAGGGTACTCGTGTTTTTATCGCTGTTGAGGACGCGAGTCATCTGGGTGCCGAAACCCTGGCCGAACTGGAAGCACTGACGGCCTTCGATGCAGGTGAATCCAGCGGGGCGAGTGTCGTCCTGATGGGTGGTGAGGACCTGGACAAGATGTTGCTCGACACAAAGCTGGTCCGCGTCAAACAACGCATTCGTCACCGCTTTACGGTGGCTCCCCTGTGCGCAGCCGAGTTGCGCGGTTACCTCAGGCATTGCTTCCGTCTCGCTGGCGGCGAATTTGAACGGTTATTCGAAATCAATGCGGCCGCCCTGCTGCATCACCTCGGCGGCGGCGTGTTGCGAACTACGAATAAGCTGGTCGACGCAGCCATGGCAGCGGCCCATGACCAGGATCTCCGAAAAATTTCTTCTGAATTACTTGCAAGAGTTGCTGAAAACGAGTTCGGCTTGAGCGCAACGGGCTTTGATCTCACTGCCCAACCGACGGCATTGCCGGTCCTCAAGCCCGAGGCAGTCGCACCCAGGGTCGCGCCGCCAACTGCCGCGGCGGTTACGCCGACGCCAGCTAAAACGGTTACACCGTCGCCAGCTGCGCCGGTTGCTCAGCAGCCAGCGCCGGTTGCCAAGCCTGAGCCCAAGCCTGTACCAGCGCCCGCCGCCGCTCCGATTTTCGACTTCGCGGAATCAACGAGTGCAAATGAAGCTCCGGCAGAGATGGCAATTCCTGACCTGATCCAGGACACCCTGCCCGACCTGCAAATCCTGGCACCGGCACTCGCCATGGCCCAACCGGAATCACTGCTGGAGCTGGACCCGGAACCGGAACCAGTGCCAGAACTACAAGCGGAGCCCGTCGCCGAACTCAAGACCGCCACCGAATCCGATGGCGATGACGTTCCCGCCTGGGATCGCGACCCAACTGTCGCAGAACTAAGGCCGGACATTGAAGCCCTTGAGGCTGCCCTGGCTTTCGGGCGCAGCGATGACCCCGCACCGGTCGCAGCGATTCCCGAGCCTTTGCCGAAACCGCAGCCAAAAGCACCGGACGTTATTCCGGAAATTACGCTGGATCACGCGATTAGCCAGCGCATTGCCAATAATCTGATTGACGAGCCCGGCGAGATTAGCGCACCCAAACCGGCGACACCTGCAACACCAGCCGCCAGTAACAAGCCCGCTTACATTCCGCCGAAAAAAGCGCCCCAGAAAGCGGACGCAGAACTCGAGAAAATCGCAACGTCACTGGCCAGCGCAAAGTCGCTCGAGGATATCGACGACCGCATGGCGGAAACGCTGTTTGGCGACGAACTCAACTTCGCTGCAGCGCAGTTCATGGCGAACCGACCGCGCGATACATCCGCAAATGATGACAACGACGAAGTGAAGCCCGCCAACAAGCCGAGAGCAGCATCGAGTTACGATGAAGGGCCCGGATACCAGGTGACGCTGGAGGCAACGAGGAAACTCGACGATAGCGGCATGGACCTTTCGGCGTCACAACGGCTCAAGACTGTGCGCGCGTTGAATGCCGATCATCATTCGCCCTTGCGCGAATCGAAACCTGCTGCGGACAGGCTGGATGCTGAACCGGTCGTCAAACCCGAATCCATCGAAGATCAAATCAACACCTCGATGACACAGACATTGAAAGCGCTCAACGTTCGACCACCTGTTAACGATGACCACATCGACGATAGCGATGCCAAGCGTGGCTTCTTCAGTCGCTTCAAGCGATCCTAGACCGAAAGACTCAGTCGCAATTCTTTGAGCTGATGATCAAATAATTCCCGCGCGACACTTTGACACCTTGCCTGCTTTCAGGCAGTTTCTCATTCGCTTCACAGACGCGACATGAATGAAATTGCATACGCAAAGGAAGAATGAGTGAAGGATCCGCACACAGAGTCCGGTCGGTGGCGCTACATGATCGAAGCAGAGCAGGAGCCACGCTTCGTGGCAAGCCACCTGCCGCTGATATTCAGCGCGGCCGGTGCGATCGGCGTTTTGCCCTTCATGGTGTTGCGCTACATGCAAGGCGAATGGACGGCCGCCTTTATCGATACAGCCATCGTCACCGCCCTTTTTTCTCTCGGCGCCTACGTGTACAAAACCCGGCGTGTCGAAGCTGCCAGCATTGCGATCGCCTGCATTTGTGTTCTGGGCATCATCTCAACGGTCTGGCTCATAGGCCCGTACCAGATTTACTGGGCCTATCCTGCGCTAATGGCAATCTTTTACCTGGTACGACCGCGACTCGCTATTCTGCTGGTCATAATTACGATCGCTGCGCTGGCGCCACGTTTGTCGGGCAATTTCGACGCACACACGACGACGACCATTGTCATTACGATGATCGTTATGTGTGCCTTTGCGTTCGGCTTTTCGCTTATCTCCAATCGCCAACGAAAGTTGCTTGTGCGCATGGCGACCAGAGATCCGCTGACGGGAGCCGGCAATCGACGTCACCTGGACAGTAAACTCAAGGAGGTTGTTAACGTCCACCGACGTACAGGAGTGACAGCATCGATAGTGATTCTCGATCTCGATCACTTCAAAAAGGTCAACGATATACACGGCCACAGAGTCGGCGACCAGATACTCGTGCGCGTCACCGAGATTGTTAATTTGCGAATCCGGGTCACCGACAGCTTGTACCGCATCGGCGGTGAGGAATTTGTCGTTGTGCTGGAAGGACAGGATCTGGAGCGCGCAGGTCACCTGGCCGAGCAACTCCGGACACTGGTTCAGGCCAACGAACTCGTTCCCGACCAGGCCGTGACGATTTCTCTTGGGGTCGCGGAACTTCGATCTACGGAAACAGAAAACGACTGGATGCACCGGGCTGACGAAGCGCTTTACCGCGCAAAACGCGCCGGTCGCAACGCGACGATGCTGGCAGACTAGTCAGTACTCAACCGCAGCCAGGCTGCCGCATCGATTACAACCGGGTCGAACACGCTCATCACATTTTCGACTCTATCCAGCGCAGAACGATATCTTCCAGCATCGCGAGCGGCACTGCGCCATTACCCAGCACCACGTCGTGAAACTCCCGCAAGTCGAATCGATCGCCCAGGTCGTGCTCGGCGATGCGACGCAATTCCCAAATTTTCAGCTCGCCCAGTTTGTAGGCCAGCGCCTGACCCGGCCAGGAAATGTAGCGATCGACTTCGGCACGAATATTTCCTTCAGACAAAGACGTGTTGTTAAAGAAAAAATCTATTGCCTGCTGGCGAGTCCAGCCCTGTGAATGCAAACCGGTATCTACAACCAGGCGGCACGCCCTCCACATCTCGTAACTGAGTCGTCCGAAATTCTCGTAAGGCGTTTCATAAATGCCCATCTCCACGCCAAGCTTTTCGGAATACAGGCCCCAACCCTCGCCAAAAGCACTGAAATAGAGACCACGTCGAAACGCCGGGACATCTTCCAGTTCCTTCGAGATTGCGTTCTGGTGGTGATGGCCGGGCACGGCCTCATGCAATGTCAGTGCCGGGAGCTCGTACAAGGGCCTTTGATCGAGCGCGTAAGTGTTGATCCAGTATGCACCGCCATGTCGCGAGCCCGGCGGTGCGCCGTAGTAGGCGCCCGTCGTGTAATTCGGTGCGATCTCATCCGGCACCGGGACGATGCCATAAGGCTGACGAGGCAACTTGCCGAAATATCCGGGCATCACGTAGTCGATGCGCTTTGCAATGTAGGCAGCTTCCTTGAGCAACTGCTCCTTGCTGGATGCGTAGAACTGAGGGTCGGTGCGCAAGAATTTTCCGAACGAAGCAAAATCACCGTCGAATTTGAGTTCCGAGATAATTGCATCCATCTCCGCGCGAATGCGCTTCACTTCGCCAAGACCGATTTGATGAATCTCGTTAGCGCTCGCATCCGTTAGCGTCGTGTATCGCTTGATATTAAACGCGTAGTAGTCCGCACCTTCGTCAAGGTCGGCGGCGCCCACGGTTTCGCTGGCTTTGTATTCGTCCCGGAGGAACGTTGCCAACTCGGCAAACGCTGGCAACACTTTGTCGCGAATCACCGTTCGGCCCTGCGCACGCAGGCGCGCTTTGTCGGCGTCGCTGAGGCGATCACTCATCTCGGCAAACTGCTCGTAGAAGCTGCTGTCCTCCGGATCGTCTTTAACTTGCGCCTGGATCGTCGGCAATACGCCATCGATGACGATTTGCGGCAGGACAAAGCCACTCGCAATGCCGGCACGCATGTTGTTCATGTTCTCATTGAAGTAGCGCGGGATATCCGACAGTCGGGCGATGTAATCCTCGTAGTCGTCGACGCTCGACATCGCTACGCTGTCGCTGGCCGACAACGCGTTCATGAAAAAGCCGGAAAAAGTATTGAACGGAATTCTCGAGAGGTTGAGTTCGTAATCGCCGATCGAATCCTCAAGCACCCACTTGAAGATAGCCAGGTTGGCACGGCCGGCCTGACTCAACGATTCGCTGTCGATATCGTCAACCCGGCGCAAGAACGCCTGCTCCGCAGCAAGGCGCTTTAGCTGGCTCTCGCGTGTGTCACTCGGCATGCGGTCGTTGTAGTCGTTAACGCCAACCGCAGTGGCCAGAGTCGGGCTCTCTTCTAAAGAGTAGTCCCAGTGTTCTGCCATGATGGCGTCGAGCTGCTGCTCTGCCGTGGATTTATCAGCAAGAGCTGCGCTCGACAAAAGCATCAATGCCAACACCAGAGCCGGGACTGGAAGTAGTTTCATCGGTGTCCCCTACTCGGCCGGCGCCAGTGCTTCAATTCGGGCCGCTTCAAACTCGTCGCCCACGTTCCAGACTGGCATTTCGTCAGCGTTAGCGATAGCCAGACCAGTCCAGAATCCAAGCAAGCCGTCATCCACCATGCCGTCGAAAGTCCAGCTCGGATCGTATTCATCGGTAGGCTGGTGGTAATCCTCTTCAGTATGCTTGTCCTGCTGCTCGCGTCCCCACTCAGGCGGGCGATCGATGAAGTCCGTGCCCGCTTTCAGGTACATCGCAGGTACGCCAATCTTCGCGAAGTTGAACTGGTCGGAACGGTAGAAGTAGCCCTTGTCGGCGAACTGGTCCGGCTTTACAACGCGATTTTGTTTTGTCGCGAAGTCCGTCAGGATCTGGTCGATCGTTGACTTGCCGAGGCCAACGTAGGTTACGTCATGACTGTGACCCCAGATATTGACGCTGTCGTAGTTGATATTGGCCGCGATTTTTCCACGCGGGAATGTCGGATGGTTTGCGTAGTACTCGGAGCCAAGCAGTCCTTGCTCCTCCGCACCAACGAACGCGAACAGGACGGAGCGACGTGGCGCTTCCGGTAATGCCACCATGGCCCTCGCAATCGCCAACGTCAGTGCCATGCCGCTGCCGTTATCCCTAGCACCGTTATAGATAGCATCGCCTTCGGCGTTTGGCGTACCGATTCCAAGATGGTCGTGGTGCGCAGAATAAATCACGACTTCGTCTTTAAGCTCCGGATCACTGCCGGGCAACAACCCCAGAACGTTGCCTGTGGTTACGCGCGTCAATTCATTGTCGAACGCGATCGACGTTGTAATACCCAATGGGACGGGTTTGAAGTCACGGTTGTAGGCCTGCTCACGAAGCTCGTCGAGATCCATGCCGGCCATTGCGACCAGTTCACGCGCGGAGTCTTCGGTAATCCAGGCTTTGACCTGACTACGTGGCTCGTCGCCCGCGGGCAGTTCAAATTGCACACCTGTCCATGAAGTCTGCACGACCTGGAATGGATAGCCGGCTGACGGAGCGGTATGAATGATGATTGCACCCGCGGCACCCTGCTGTGCGGCGCTGAGGTATTTGTAGTCCCAGCGACCGTACCAGAGCCGGGTTTCGCCGGCGAACAATTCCGGATCCCAGTCGGGATCGTTATTCATCATGACGAGGACTTTGCCTTTGAGATCGATGCCTTTGTAGTCGTCCCAATCGAATTCCGGCGCCTGTATGCCGTAGCCAACAAAGACGAGCTCCGCATCGCTAATTTCGGATTGCGGTTCCTGAACACCACTGCCGACGATAAACTGCTCCCACTGTTTTAATGTAAGAGACTTGCCGTCTTCCTCGAAGATCCACGTCGCCGGTTGTGATGCATTGATACCAACCAGGTCGAATGTCTGATCCCAGCTGCCGTCGGCCGCGCCAGGCTGCAAACCCAGAGCTGCCATCTGATCGGCAAGGTACTTTCGGGCGGCATCGTCACCGCGCGTGCCCGGGCCACGCCCTTCATAACGGTCGTCGGAAATCTCCTTGACGATTGCGCGCATGTATTCGCCATCAATCTGCAGCGCCGCCTGCGCCGCGGCGAGCTGGCCGTTCACGGGGCCCGTATCGGATGTCTCCGGCGCGGGAGCCTGTTTACTGCATCCGAACGACAAGCTACTCAGGACGATAACTACAATGGCTGCAAAATTTTTCACGTATCAAGCTCCAGATTACTAAATGAGTATTTCTTCAAGAAAGTTATTCATGGCGATCCAGGATCGCCGATTGGCCGCTGCATCATACAAAGTACCTCGTTGCCTGTCATTGGCGACCGGGTTGGTAAAGGCGTGCAGCGTATTGCCGTAGGCATGAATCTGCCAGTCGGCGCCGAGTGCGGCGTAGCCATGGGATCGTCCCAACCGTGCAACAAGAGGACGCTGGTCGAAACCTTGTTGCCCGCCGTATTCAACCAGGCGCGCTTGTAGACTCAGCGTTTCCCCCTGCAACTTCCGGCCACGCTATCGGCGTCGTACGACAAGGACCTCGTAGCGACCCTTCGGGCCTATATACCAGGAGGCAACCGTACTCGTAATACTGACGACAATGGCACCGAACAGGGCTGACCAGAATCCCGCGACCTGGAAATTATCGAGCATCGCGGCGACCAGCCCGAACATCGCGGCATTCAAAATGAATATGAACAGGCCGAGTGTAATTATCGTCATCGGCAACGTGAGAATAAGTAGCAACGGCCGTACGATAGCGTTGACCAGCCCAAGCAGCAGCGCGGCCAGCAGGAAGTTGAAGGTGCCGTTAATCCAGACGCCGGGAACGAGCCTATCTGCCAGGAATAATCCCAGCATGATGATCAGTGTTCGGACGAGGATGCCTTGCATGGGTACATTATGGCACTAATAATGGGCGAGACGTACATCCGCAAAACTCAGGATTGCGACCGCGGCGATAAGGCTCTATCGTACGCACCTCACAAGCGCCCGTAGCTCAGTCGGATAGAGCACCAGATTCCTAATTTGGGGGTCGCAAGTTCGAATCTTGCCGGGCGCGCCAATACGTGAAAGGGGTCAGAGACCAAAAGGGCTCTGACCCCTTTTGCGTATTGGTGTGAACCGTCCAAAGAGGCGCGTAAGCTCCCCCGTCAATGCCACAGTTCTAAAGTAGAGTTTCTGGCGTCAAAAGCTGCACCTTTTTTGCGGGTAAGAGCATCTCCGGAATATTCCTGGGAGCACTCAATTACTGCTGCGCTTGATGCAAATGGGCGTTCATTTGTCTTCTACGCCACGGCGGGTTTAAACTGGGGACCTTGTTACCCGACGACATCATGCGACGCGGCCAATATGCGCAAGCTACTCATTCTCGCACTATTCCTTTTGGTTTCGCTGGCGGCGGAAGCTGACGAGGGCGACTGGTACATTAGCCCGTCGATCGGCTACACCGACGATGACCCTGATCGAAAGATCGACGATTCCTTTTCGGGCGTGCAGATTCAGCTCGGTAGGGAGATGAGCGAGCACTTCTGGCTCGAGGGTCTGCTCGGTTACCACGACATTGACG
>JAOUNH010000103.1 GCA_029881055.1 Gammaproteobacteria bacterium | reverse complement strand
ACACGTACGCAACCACGAGCCGCTTCACGAACATGAGCATGCTGCTATTCAGCGCCGCCGTCATCGTCTTCCTGATCGGACTGATTTCCGAGCAGATTACGGCCCTGACCTACAGCCGGTCCTAGGGCCCGATAACCGGCCCTAGTTGCCTGACCGGGCGTAATGGTCCTCGAGAACCTGCGCCACACAACTGGTCAGGCGCTTGCCCGTTTCGATGTGCAGGAATTCGTTTGGCCCGTGCGCGTTCGACTTCGGACCCAGCAGGCCCGTAATCAGGAATTGCGCTTCCGGGAAACGCTCGCCGAGCATACCCATGAACGGGATGGTGCCGCCCGTACCCATGTACATCGATGGTTTGCCGAAGTAGGCGTTCGATGCTTTGTGCATGGAGGCTTCCAGCCAGCTCGCGACTTCCGGTGCATTCCAGCCGGCCATGGTCGACTCAACCTTGAAGGCGACCTTGGCGAGCGGCGGCGTGTCCGCTTCGAGCGCCGATTTCACCGCGGCCGCGGCGTCATTTGCGTCGCAGGTCGGGGGCAGCCGAAAAGACAGTTTCAACTTCACATAGGGCAACAGCACGTTGCCGGCATCGATGATCGCCGGCAATCCCTCGGCACCGGTCACGGATAAGGTGGGCCGCCAGGTGTTGTTCAACAGGAGTTCGGTATGCGACTCACTGGGCGATGGATTGTCGACCGCCCAGGGAAACTTCCTGTAGGTCAGGTCTTTGAGCGTTTTCGCAGCGAGGCCAGCCTGCTCCATGCGCTGCTTCGGAATCTCGACATGAAGATCGTCGAGCAGGATTTGCCCGGAGGACTCATCTTCGATGCGGCTGATAATCTGCCGCGCGGTGCGAAAGCTCGATGGCACCACGCCACTTGCTGTGCCCGAGTGCACACCTTCCGTGAGTACATCCACGCGCAAGGTTCCCGTGAGGTTGCCGCGCAGGGATGTCGTGCACCAAAGCTGGTCGTAGTTGCCGCACTCGGCATCGAGGCAGACGACCAGGTCCGGCGAGCCAATGCGGTCTTCGAGCAGATCGATGTAATGGGGTAGGTCGAAGCTGCCGCTCTCTTCACAGCCCTCGATCAAAACGACGCAATGCGCGTGCGGGATACCCTGTTCCTGCAGTGCGCGAATAGCGGTCAGTGAACCGAAAGTGGAGTAGCCATCGTCCGCGCCGCCACGGCCATACAGCTTGCCGTCCTTGATAACAGGCGTCCACGGGTCGAGGTCTTTGTCCCAACCCTTGAATTCAGGTTGCTTGTCATAGTGCCCGTACAACAGCACGACCTCGTCGGAGTCGCCGGGTATGTCGAGAAAAAGGACCGGCGTGCGACCTGCAATTCGCACGACTTCGACGGTCATGCCTTTGACCGGCTGCGATCTGCACCAGGCTTCGAGCATGGATACTGCTTTCTCCATGTGCCCGTGCTTTTCCCAGTCCGGGTCAAAATGTGGCGACTTGTTGGGAACTTTGATGTATTCGGAGATCTGCGGAATGATCTCGGAGTCCCACATATCATTTACGAATTTCGCAGTCTTTTTGTTATCCATTTTTCTTATTCCGTGGTCAGGGATCGAATCAGGGTGCGCGTCATGCGCTCTGTAGTAATGAAACCCCAATTGTAATTATCGTGATAGTCGGCGAGCGGATTAGCGTTGACGATGTCCTCTTCACTCAAGCCTTTGACGATGAGCGCTTTCACCCGAGCCTCGGCGTCGATCAGCATCGCAAGATCCTGTTGTAAGTCGCCGCGTGTACTGACGGGCCCGTGGCCGGAGATGAACCGGGTTGCATCGTTCGACATGTCAATGAGTCGTTGCATGCCGGTTTTGTAACCGCCCACCGAGCCGCCGCTGTCCAGGTCGATGAACGGAAACAGGCCGCGGAACAACAAGTCGCCGGTCGTAATGACGTTGGCATCACGAAACTGGATAGCCGCATCGCCATCCGTGTGGGCAGACGGGACATGAAACACATAGGCTTCCTGGCCGTTGAGGTGAAATGTCATCTCGTCGGAGAAAGTGATGATGGGTAATGCACCCGGCCCGGTGTTTTGCTGCGGGTCGGATTCCATGCGAGAGCGTAACTTGTCGTGAGCGAAAATCAGCGCTCCGTGTTCGTCAAGATACTGATTGGCGCCGGTGTGGTCGCCGTGAGCGTGCGTGTTAATGATGAAGTCGGCTGGCCTGCCCGCCAGTTCCTCGATCTTCTGCAACAACGCTGGACCCAATGGTGTGAAGCCGTCATCGACCAAAACCACATATTCGTCGCCGGTGACCAGCGTAATGTTGCCGCCGGACATTTTTCCGTCGGCTCCGGAGAGCATGTAGATTCCGGGCGACACTTCCGTGTGCTCGAACGAGGTGGCCATCCAGTCCTGTGCTGACACAAATGGCGCAAAGGACATCAATAATAGAAAGCCCAGTTTTTTCATCGCTGTCTCCGGTCTTTGGCGGACAGCGATTGTAACCTCGATTGGATCGTTATTGGCGCCCCGGGAACGAGAATTGTGCTTTCTCGCGAACACCGCCGGATGGCCAGCGTTGCGTTATTGTTTTACGACGCGTGTAAAAACGCACGCTGTCGGGTCCGTAGGCGAATAAATCGCCGAACAGCGAACGCTTCCAGCCGCCGAAGCTGTGGTAGGAGACGGGGACGGGCAGGGGCACATTGATACCAACCATGCCGACCTGAATATTGTCAGCGAAGTAGCGGGCGGCCTCGCCGTCGCGGGTAAAGATGCAGGTGCCATTGCCGTACTCATGATCGTTGATGAGTTTCATGGCCTGCTCCTCGGACTCGGCGCGCACGACACACAATACCGGCCCAAAAATTTCTTCGTTATAGATGCGCATGCTCGACGTCACGTGGTCGAACAGGCAGGGGCCGATGAAAAATCCGTCCTCAAGACCATCGACGACCAGGCCACGTCCATCGGCAACCAGGTCGGCGCCTTCTTCTACGCCGAGATCGATATAGCCGCGGACTTTTTCGAAATGCGCGCGGGTAATCAGGGGGCCCATGTGATTCGAAGTGTCGGTGCCGTTACCCACCTTAAGACCGGCAATTTCCGCGTTGATCTTGCTGACGACGGAGTCGGCGACTTCGTCGCCGACACAGACAGCCACCGAAATCGCCATGCAGCGCTCGCCACAGGATCCGTACGCGGCGCCGATGAGGGCGCTGACTGCATTATCGATGTCCGCGTCGGGCATTACGACGGCGTGATTCTTGGCGCCGCCCAATGCCTGGACGCGCTTGCCATTTTTTGTGCCTGTCGTGTAAATGTACTCCGCGATCGGTGTGGAGCCGACAAAACTGATGGCTTGGACGCGAGCGTCATTGAGCAGGGTATCGACCGCTTCCTTGTCGCCATTGACGATATTGAACACGCCATCCGGGAGGCCTGCCTCTTTAAGCAGACGTGCTGCCAGCATCGAAGCGGTCGGATCTTTCTCCGACGGCTTCAGTACGAATGTATTGCCGCAGGCAATTGCCATCGGGTACATCCACATCGGGACCATTGCCGGAAAATTGAACGGCGTAACGCCGGCAACAACGCCGAGTGGCTGGAAATCGGACCAGCTGTCGATGCCCGGACCCACGTTTTTTGAATATTCGCCTTTCAGCAGCTCGGGAATACCGCAAGCATAATCGACGACCTCAACGCCGCGACCGAATTCGCCCATCGCGTCGTCGAAAACCTTGCCGTGTTCGTCAGTGATTGCCGCGGCTATCTCATCGGCATGTTCTTCAAGCAACTGCTTGAAGCGGAACATGATGCGAGCGCGTTTCGCAGGCGGCGTATTGCGCCACTCCGGGAAAGCGGCCTCTGCTGCTTCGATTGCGGATTCCACCGTGGCTTTGGAAGCCATGGCAACCTGCCTGGTGACCTTGCCACTGGCTGGATTGAAGATGGGTTGCGGCCGGTTGCTGTCAGACACTTCTTTGTTGTTGATGAAGTGACCTACGATGTTCGCGGCGTCGATATTTTTTGCGGGTCTGGCACTCATGAGCTTGCTCCGGATGCTGCTTACTCGATCGAATCGAGTACTCGACGAAGGGCGGCAAAAGACTGCTCCATTTCGTCTGGGTTGGAATTCAGGAAAGGCGAAAATTGCAGCGTGTCCATGCCATTGCGGACCACGAGATTTTCGTCCCAGAAACATTTCTTGTGAACTTCGCCGCCGCGGGCGCCGGGTGCCCCGGCCCTGGGTGCCATTTCGATGGCGCCCATGAGTCCGATATTGCGAACGTCAATGACGTGGCGGTGATTGTCGAAGGAATGCAACAGGTCCTCGAAATGCGATTCCAGTGCGGCCGCCTGTTCGAAAGTACCTTCCTCATCGTAGACGCCCATCGTGGCAAGGCCCGCTGCCGACGCAACCGGGTGCCCCGAGTAGGTGTATCCATGGAACATCTCGATCATGTGCGCCGGTCCCTGCATGAAAGCGTCGTAGATTTTACCACTGACCAACACCGCGCCCATCGGAATGACGCCATTGGTCAGTCCCTTGGCGGTCGTGATGATGTCCGGCGTGACGCCGAAACGCTGTGCGCCGAAAGGTGCGCCGAGACGGCCGAAGGCGGCGATAACTTCGTCGAATATGAGCAGGATGCCGTGCTTGTCGCAGATCTCGCGCAGTCGTTGCAGGTAGCCAGGTGGCGGGGGAATCACGCCCGCGGAGCCCGCTACGGGCTCGACGATAACCGCAGCAATATTGCTGCCGTCGTGCAGGGCGCAAAGCCGTTCGAGGTCTTCGGCGAGTTCGATGCCGTGCTGCGGCAGGCCGCGGGAAAATGCGTTCCTCTCGATGTCGAGCGTATGGCGAAGATGATCGACGCCCGGCAGCAGCGCGGCGCTGAAGACTTTGCGATTGGGCACGATGCCGCCTACCGACATGCCGCCGAAATTCACGCCGTGATAGCCCTTTTCGCGGCCGATCAGGCGTGTGCGGTGGCCCTCACCGCGAGCGCGGTGATAACCGAGGGCCATCTTGAGGGCGGTATCCACCGATTCGGATCCCGAATTCGTGAAGAAACAGTGGTCGATACCCTCGGGCGCCATTTTGATCACGCGGTCGGCGAGTTCGATGGCCTTATTGTTCGTGACCTGGAAGGTCATGCAGTAATCGAGCTCGGCGACCTGTTTCTGGACGGCCTCGACGATCTTCGGATGGCAGTGCCCGAGGCCCGAGGTCCACAATCCCGAGAACATGTCGTACAGCCTGGTGCCATCATCCAGCGTGTAGTAGTGGCCGGAGGCGCCGCTGATGACGCGGGGCTTCGCCTTGAAATCACGGTTTGCGGTGAACGGCAACCAATAGGCGTCGAGTGAGGTTTGGGCGGTGGACATGAGGCGGACTCCGGCACATGCATGGAAAGAAGGGGAGTTTACGCCTCGAAACGGATGTTAAACAATCAGTTAGATGTGAAATTATAACGTGTTGATTTTATTGACTGATGCTCGCAAAATGTTTACTAAAGTAAACACTTGGGGGCATTCGCCATGGACAACGACATCGGCCAGCGTTTGAAGAACATCCGCACACTGAGACGGCTGTCGCAGCGGCAGCTGGCGCGGCAATCCGGCGTCGCGAACGCCACCATCTCCCAGATCGAGGCGGGCAAGCTCAACCCGACCGTCAGCATGCTGAAAAAAGTCCTGGATGGCGTTCCGATGAGTCTCGGCGAGTTTTTTGGCGATGCATTTGAAAGCCAGGAGCGCGTTTTCTTCCGGGCCGAGGAACTGACTGAGATCGCAGACGGCGGCGTGTCATTCCGGCAGGTAGGCGCGAACCTTGCCAACCGGGCCATTCAGTTCATCCAGGAGCGTTATCAGCCGGGGTCCGGAACGGGCAAGCATGCCATCACTCACGAGGGCGAGGAGTGCGGCATCATACTCGGCGGCCGGCTGGAGGTTACGGTCGGCGAACAGACGGAAGTACTGCGTGCCGGCGACGCTTACTACTTCAAGAGCAACCAGCCACACCAGTTTCGCAATCCGGGTAACGAGCCTTGTGATTTGATCACCGCGTGTACACCGCCGACGTTTTAGGGCCTGCTAACACTTCAGCGATCTACCACAAATTTGCTATTTGCACTGGCTATGCACTGACAAACAATGGCAAAGTTACGCCCCTTCCGATTTACCAGCAGAGTAGTAAGCCCATGGGCCAGTTCGGCACAGAGTTTTGCGATCATTTCGCGATCGTACGTTATGAGAACAAAGCCTGGCAGAAGCCGTCGATAGAGCCTCTCCGGCCGCTGGCACTGCATCCGGCGGCGCACGTATTTCATTATGCGAGCACCTGTTTTGAAGGCTTCAAGGCCTACCGCTGGGATGACGGCAAGGCACGTATCTATCGCCTGCATGATCACGCTGCGCGCATGCAAAAGAGTGCGGCGTCATTGCGCTTGCCGGTGCCGGACGTGGATATGTTGGTCGACATGGTGAAGTCACTGGTCGCTCGTCACGTTGACGATATTCCAATGCCGCCGAGTTCCCTGTATCTGCGACCGACGCTGATTGGCACGCTGGCAAACATCGGTGCGGCGGGAGCACCCTCGTCGGAAGCCACACTTTTTGTATTGGCATCGCCGGTGGGTGATTACTTTTCCGGTAAGGCGGGCGCATTGAAATTGCTCGTCGAAGACCAGCGCGCGCGTACGACCGAGCAACTCGGCAGTACAAAGACGGGCGGCAACTATGCAGCTGCACTCGGGCCGACGCTCGATGCGAAGGAAAAGTACGGCGTCGACCAGGTGTTGTTCTGCCCGCACGGTGACGTGCAGGAAACAGGCGCCTCCAATTTCCTGTTGATCAGCGACACGGAAGTCATCACGAAGCCACTGGACAGCAGTTTCCTGCACGGTATGACGCGGGACTCGATACTCAAGCTGGCTGCAGAGAACGGCTACAAAGTGAGCGAAAGAAACGTCACGGTCAGCGAACTTTTGGAACTCGCAAGAACGCACGAAGCCGTGTTGTCAGGGACCGCGGCCTGCCTGACACCGGTCGGGACGCTGGTTTACCGCGGCAAGGAAATCAAGGTGCGGGACGGAAAGGCCGGCCCGAATACGGCGAAACTCCGCAAGGCCCTGCAGGACATCCAGTACGGGCTCGCACCCGATACCCACGGATGGCTAACCGAAGTCGGCTAGATCGCTTTCGAAAAACGGTTATCGTTCTGTGCCTGGTCGATGTACCGGTCGAATACCATCGCAATACTTCTGAGCAGTAATCGCCCTTTCTGTGTGATTGCGACACCCGACTCCGTCAACTCGATGAGGTCATCATCGGCCAGCGGTTTCAGGTGTTCGATTTCAGCCGCGAAGTAATCCCGGAAATCGATATTGTGCCGCGCGCCAAATTCGTCGAACGACAATTGGTCATAGCACATCAGTGACTGGATGACGTCGGCACGTAGCAGGTCATCGTCATCCACCGCAATGCCCTTGCGTATGGGCAACTGGCCGCTCTCGATGAGTGCCTCGTATTCCATGGTCGTGACCGAGTTTTGTGCAAACACATTGCCGATGCTGCCGATCGCGCTGACGCCGAGAGCGACCAGGTCACATTCACGGTGTGTCGAGTAGCCCTGGAAGTTGCGCTGCAGCGTTCCATTTCCGCGGGCCAATACGAGCTCGTCGTCGGGCAGGGCGAAGTGGTCCATCCCAATGTAGACGTAGCCCGCATCGCAGAGCGTGTCGATGGTCCGGTGCAGTATCTCCAGCTTGGTTTCCGGTGACGGAATGTCCTCGTCATTGATCATGCGCTGACCTTTGAATCGCTGTGGCAGGTGAGCGTAGTTGTATACGGCGAGACGATCCGGGCGCATGCCGACAACAAGATCAAGCGTGGTGTCGAAGCTGGCGACAGTCTGGTGCGGCAGGCCGTAAATCAGGTCGAACGATATGGATTCGAATCCAGCGTCGCGTGCGGCCAGCACGAGATGGAGAACGTCGTCCGTCGTTTGCGTGCGGTTAACGGCTTGCTGCACGCGCGGATCAAAGTCCTGGATGCCCAGGCTCAGGCGGTTGAAGCCAAGCTCGGCCAAATGCCGGATGCTGCTTTCGTCGACCGTTCGTGGATCGACCTCGATCGAAAATTCGCGATCGTCACTCTCGTCAAATGTAAAGGCAGCGCGCAGTTTCGCCATCAGGTCGTCGAGTTGCGTCCTGTCGAGATACGTCGGCGTTCCACCACCGAAGTGCAACTGCTCGATCTTTCGACTCCGGTCGAACAACTCGGATTGCATGTCGATTTCCCGGTACAGCATCTCCAGGTAGCGTTCGACGCGATCCTGGTTTCGCGTCACGATCTTGTTGCAGCCGCAGTAGTAGCAAAGCGAATGACAAAACGGAATGTGCACATACAAAGACAGGGGCACGTCGGTAGCGTTGCTGGCGATCGCGTGCTCGCGATAGTCATCAGCCGTGAGCGCGTCGCTGAACTGCAGCGCGGTAGGGTAGGACGTGTATCGAGGTCCGCGTCCGCCATAACGGACAATCAGGTCGGTATCGAAACACACTTTCATCAGACTCGCCTCAAACTGTGCAGAATGTAAAGAGTAACGGTAAACAGCAGCATCGCGACAGCCTGGTGCAAAACACCCAGCACGACTGGCACCGCTAACAGTAGTGTCGTTATGCCGAGCGCGACCTGGAGAACCGCCGTGTGCAGCAACGCATTAACCGCCGGGCGGCTGCGCGCAGGCAGTTCGACCTGTCGTGCCTTGAACCAGTAGGCGACGATTATAAGCAGCGTCGTCACAGCAAGCACGCGATGGTCGAATTGTACGACCGTTATATTGTCAAAGAAGTTGCGCCACCAGGGCTCCAGAGCCATGCCGCCCGGCGGTAGCCAGGCATCCCCCATCATCGGGAAGGTATTGTAGATCTTGCCGGCCTTGAGTCCGGCGACAAATCCGCCGGAGATAATCGTGATTGAGGTCAGCACCGTCAGGGCGAGTGTTTTTCCGTACCAGGGATGCTTGTCGTTACCGGCCGGAGGGAACAGCAGGGACATCGCGACCCAGAACATGTAGGCATAAATCAGGAACGCGGCGAACAAATGGGCGGTCAGCCGGTATTGGCTGACGTGCGGATTGTCGATGAGGCCGCTTTTCACCATGTACCAGCCGAGCACGCCTTGCAGGCCGCCCAATACGAACATCAGCAGATAGCGCGGCCATTCGCGAGCCTTGATATGGCCCTTGACAAGAAAATAGAGGAAGGGGATGAGGAACACGATGCCGATGGTCCTGCCCAGCAGTCGATGCAGAAACTCCAGCCAAAAAATGCCTTTGAACGCTTCGACATCCATGTGCGAATTGACTTTCAAATACTCGGGCGACTGCTGGTACATCTCGAATACGCGTTGCCATTCGGCGTCGGATAAGGGCGGCAGCCATCCCATAATAGGCTGCCAGTCCACCATCGACAGCCCGGACCCGGTCAGGCGCGTAAACCCGCCCAGCACGACCATTGAAAACACGAGGCCACAGCAGGTAAGGAGCCAGATCGCGACGCTGCGATTCTGAGCGGCATTGGTATTGTTGTCGTTCATTCGGCCAGTGCCTCCTGCCGCCTGTTTAAAGCCAGTAATCTTAGCAGTCCCAGCAACAACATGGCGGCGAGCCAGTTGTGCGCAACTGCAAGACTGATCGGTATATCCGCAAGAACCGCGGTGATGCCAACGGCGAATTCGAGGATGACGATAATGATTGCC
>JAOUNH010000102.1 GCA_029881055.1 Gammaproteobacteria bacterium | reverse complement strand
GCAGGTTTGTTTCTTCGCGCTTTCTGGCGTGTTGCCGCGTGAAAAGGCGCTGGCGGAAATCCGCAAAGCGATTGAAAAAAGCTACAAGTCCAAAGGGCAGGACGTCATCGACAAGAATTTCGCAGCCGTCGATGCAGCGCTTGATCACCTGTATGAGGTGAAGGTGCCCAGCCGCGTCAGCAACGATCGTCCCCTGGCTGCGGTCGTGCCTGACGACGCGCCGCAATTCGTCAGGGAAGTAACCGCACAAATGATGCGCGGTCATGGCGACGATCTGCCGGTCAGCTCGATGCCAATCGATGGCACCTTCCCCAGTTCCACGGCGCGATTCGAAAAGAGCAATGTTTCCGATCGGATACCCTTGTGGGAGCCGGACCTCTGCATACAGTGCGGCAACTGTGCGTTTGTGTGCCCGCACAGCGTGATTCGTGCCAAGTTTTACCATGAGAGTTCGCTGGAAGGCGCACCGGAGAGTTTTCCGTCGGCCCCGATCAGCGCGCGCGGATTTCCCGAAACGCGTTATTCCTTGCAGGTTTATCTCGAAGACTGCACAGGCTGCAACCTGTGTGTCGATGCGTGTCCCGTTAAAAGCCCGGACGATGAAAATATTCGCGCAATCAACATGACCGACAAAGCACCATTGTTCGAGCAGGGCAAGGAGCACATCAAGTTTTTCGAGTCGATAGCATTCAATGATCGCTCGGCCGTGGAGTTCTCTTCGGTGCGCGGGGCGCAATTTCTGCAACCGCTATTCGAGTTTCCGGGAGCCTGTGCCGGTTGCGGCGAAACACCCTATGTCAAACTGCTGTCGCAGCTCTTCGGTCCACGCTTGCTGGTCGCCAATGCAACGGGTTGTTCTTCAATTTACGGCGGTAACCTGCCGACGACGCCGTGGAGCAAGAACGCGGAGGGCAGCGGACCGGCCTGGTCCAACTCCCTGTTCGAAGACAACGCGGAGTTTGGTCTCGGCATGCGTATCGCGGCCGACCATCACATGACGATTGCGAAGCAGCTCGTCAATGAGCTGGCGGCCGAGATCGGACCTGAGTTGGCGGATGAATTGATCAATGGGGGACAACGGGTCGGTAGCGAAATTCGGGCACAACGACAACGCGTCGCAGCGCTCAAAGCGAAGCTGCAGGACATCATTAATACGAGTGACCGGGAAAACGCGGTCGAGTTGCTCTCCATTGTCGATCATCTCGTGCGACGCAGCGTCTGGCTGCTCGGTGGTGACGGTTGGGCCTATGACATTGGTTCCGGTGGTCTGGACCATGTGCTCGCAAGCGGCCGTAACGTGAATGTATTGGTCATGGATACCGAGGGCTATTCGAATACCGGCGGGCAGATGTCCAAAGCGACGCCACTCGGCGCGTCCGCCAAGTTTGCGTCGGCTGGCAAGCGCATCGGCAAGAAGGACCTTGCCCTGCAGGCGATTTCGAGTGGCAACGTATATGTCGCACAGGTTGCGATGGGGGCGAATCCGCAACAGACGCTACTCGCCATGCGCGAGGCCGAGGAATACAACGGGCCATCGCTGATCCTGGCGTACAGTCATTGCATCGCGCACGGCTATGATCTCAAGGACGGACTGAAACAGCAGAAGCTCGCGACCTTGAGCGGCTATTGGCCATTGATTCGATACAACCCGGCCTTGCGCGCAGCGGGCAAGCGGCCATTTGTGCTGGATTCGCCGCGTCCAACGATTCCGCTGCGTGCATACGCCTATAACGAGATGCGCTACAAGGTATTGACGAAGACGCATCCGGACGAAGCGGAGAAGCTGATGCAGATGGCACAGGAAACCGTCGACCGCCGTTGGCAGACCTACGAGCACCTGTCGAAGCAGGAGCCGACACAGTTTGAGCGCGCCTGATTTAGAGGAAGGCTTTCAGGGAAATATCCGTATAATCGCTGCCCCATGAGCAGCCTGTTTACCGAACTCAAACGCAGAAACGTCTTCCGGGTCGCCGCGGCCTATGCGGTTGGCGGATGGATACTGTTGCAGGTTTCCGACGCTTTGTTTCCGGCACTGAACCTGCCGGACTGGACGACTCGCCTGGTGGCTGGCCTGATTGTGCTGGGTTTGCCTGTGGCGCTGATCATGGCCTGGATGTTCGAGGTGACGCCGGATGGCGTTAAGCGGGACACAGGTGTGGCCGGTGTCAGCGTGTCCAGTAGCAGGCGGCTCGACATCGCGACACTGGTTGGCGTTGCAATCGTTATCGTGCTCGTCGTCTGGCAAGAAATCGATTCAATGCCGGCGGCGAGAGTCTTCGACGGTGAGATCACAGTAACCGCATCCGCGCCGTCGCTCGCCGTACTCGCATTCGAGAACATGAGCCCCGATGCCGAGAACGCCTATTTCGCCGAGGGCATTTCCGAAGAAATTCTTAATGTACTGGCCAGCGTCAAAGGGCTTAAGGTTGCGTCACGTACCTCCGCCTTTTCGTTCGCCAATACCGATACGCCGATTCCGGAAATTGCGTCGCAACTGTCCGTTAACCACGTGCTGGAGGGATCGGTTCGCAAACAGGGCATGCGGGTGCGCATCACGGCACAGCTCATCGATGCGAGCAACGACAAGCATCTATGGTCGGATACCTACGATCGCGACCTGAATGACATATTTGTCGTGCAGGAAGAAATTGCGAAGGCGATCAGCTCGGCGTTGCTGGGCGCGATGGGTATGGCGGATGTCACGGTCAATGCGTCGACGAAAGACATGGTCGCGTACGAGTTGTTTCTGAGCGGCCGCAAGCATTTCTATTTGCGCGGTGATGCGCTTAAACGAGCGGAAATCGATCTTAAAGCTGCGCTGGCTCGCGATCCTGGTTTCGCGGAAGCGTGGTCCTACCTGGCCGCAGTCCAGCATACGATGCATGGCTATTTCCCTTTCGATGCGGCTGAGTACGCGGCCTACAATGCGGACGCGCGGGCGTCAGCTGCAAAGGCGCTCGCACTGGACCCGAACCAGGCACTTGCCGTGGCGATTCAAGGCTCACAGTTATTCCGCACCGATCGGCTGGGAGGCATCGCGCTTGCGGATCGCAGTGTCGCCATGGCACCTAACGATGCCGGATTGCAGATGTGGGCGGCAGACCGGCGCTTGGACAGCGGCGGCTACTTGTCCGAGTCCCTGCCGTTGTTTGAACGTGCTTATGAACTCGATCCGCTTTCCGGTATTAACACGGGTCTGCTGGGGGCGGCTTACCTGGCCGCAGGGCGACGGGAACAAGGTCGTGAGTTAATGCGCCGCGGCAGTGAACTCGGTTGGCCGGGAGTCAACGATGCCTTGCTGCGCGACCTGGCACATACCGGCGATATCGATCTTGCGATCGAATTCCAAAACGACCGGATCGATCGCGATTCCGGACTATCGGAAGAGCAGAAAGCCGGAGCAAAGCTGCTTGCGGGTTGGGTCATCAGGAACGAAATATCTGTGGATGACTTTGTGATCCGGGCAAATGAAATTTTCCCGGGCATTTCCCTCGATTGGATGATGAACGATTTCCTGATGCTTGGAGACCTCGACCAATTCTTTGATATTTGGCTGCAGGATCCGCCGGATTCGCCAACCTATTCGACTCGGTTGGTATTCACGCCCAGCGGAAAAGAGCTGGCCGAACATCCGCGCTTTATCGACGTGGCCAATCATTTCGGGCTGATGGCGGTCTGGAACGTCAAGGGTCTGCCCTTCGACTGCGAGATGGTGACCGACGAGCGCGGCACACACCTCAGCTGCCCCGACTGGCCCAGGTAGACCTCCCATAAAAAAAGGCGGGATCCGAAGATCCCGCCTTTCTGTTCAGCTTCGTAAGGTTGTTATTACAACGGTACGATGTTCTCTGCCTGCGGACCTTTCTGTCCGTCAGTAACAGTGAACTCAACCTTCTGGCCTTCTGCCAGGGTCTTGAATCCGCTGCCTTGAATGTTGCTGAAATGAGCAAATACGTCAGGACCTGACTCTTGCTCGATGAAGCCGAAGCCTTTAGCTTCGTTAAACCATTTTACGGTTCCAGTTACTGTTGCCATGTTTTCTAATTCCTAAATTAACAAAAGTTTTGCCTTCTCACGAAGGCGGTTACGCAAGAGATGCTGCTTGAAACTTATGAAAATCAGGACGAGGTACAGAGGAACTTCGAAATGGTGTACATAAATATCAGCCGATCATTCTAGCTGCGGGCAGTATAGCCCTCGAATACCGTAAGTCAATGATCTTGTAGAGTTATTTTAGTGACGGGCGTCACAGGTTCTGCCCCTGTAAGCCAAACAAAATCCTTATTTATCATGTAGATAGCGATATCCCGGGCAGGCGTCCCGAAACCCGTATCAAAGCTGGCGGCGGAACGGATGACGCGATGGAATTCCCCCAGGTGTCGTTTACTATTGTCTCGTCCCGCTAACCCCAAGGTCTTCGCCAATGATTACCGTTCACCACCTCGAGAATTCACGGTCGCAACGCATACTCTGGCTGCTTGAGGAACTGGAGCTGAACTACGACATCCAGAAGTATCAGCGCGATCCTAAAACGAGCCTGGCGCCGCCGGAGTTACTTGCGCTGCATCCCCTGGGCAAGGCGCCCCTGGTAACGGACGGCGAGCATACGCTGGCAGAGTCCGGAGCGATTATCGAATACCTGGTGGACACCTACGGTCGGGGTCGGCTGCGGCCGGCCGCTGGCACGCCAGCAGCCCTGGCGTATGTCTACTGGCTACATTACGCAGAAGGCACATTCATGCCATTAATGCTGCTGTCGCTGATCATCAGTCGTATTGAAACCGCCCCGATGCCGTTTTTCGCGAAACCGATAGCGAAGGGCATCGCTGCGAAAGTTCGCGGTGGCTATCTCGATGCGAATGTAAAGCGCAATGTCGATTTTCTGGAATCGTCGCTCGAAAGTTCAGCCTGGTTTTGTGGCGATGAGCTGACCGCGGCGGACATACAGATGAGTTTTGCCGTCGAGGCGGCTGCCGTACGGGCCCTCGCGGACGGTGCTTATCCGAATTTAGCCGCGTTTCTGCAACGCATGCGGGCACGCCCGGGCTACCAGCGTGCGCTGGAAAAGGGCGGCCCCTACGAGTTGATGGGCAAGAGCACGAAAAAGTAGACAGAGACCACGTGGCAGGCGCTGCCGGCCAAGCAGCAGATATGAAACGTCGCGTGGCCGTAGGGCAAACGCCCGATGCTGTAGACAATGGCGCCTGCTGTGTAAAAGACTCCGCCGGCGAATAGCCAGGCGATGCCCTCAGGCGCCAGGTTTGCGATGAGCGGCTTGATGGCGAAAACGATAAGCCACCCCATGACCACGTACATAGCCGTAGAAATATTGTTGTAGCGGCCGGTATGAAACAGCTTGATGACGATGCCGGTGGCTGCCATTGCCCAGCTCACGCCAAAAATAGTCCAGCCAACGGTGCCTTTGAGGACCAATAGTGAGAACGGGGTATACGTGCCGGCGATGAGCACGTAGATCATGGCGTGGTCGACGATGCGTAGCCGGGCCCGTCGTGCGACATCGACCGCGCTGTGATAGATCGTCGATGAACTGTACAAAGCGATGAGGCTGGCCGCGAAGACCGATACGCTCACAAGTTGCAAGGCCCCTTGCGCCTTGCCAATCAGCAGCAG
Organism: Gammaproteobacteria bacterium; assembly: GCA_029881055.1. GTDB lineage: Bacteria > Pseudomonadota > Gammaproteobacteria > Steroidobacterales > Woeseiaceae > UBA1847. Next base: position 4,110 of record JAOUNH010000102.1, on the reverse strand, counting down.
CATCGCGAGGACGCTCAGGATGACTCCGAGGCCGTGCGAATAGACATTGATTCGCTCCTCGGCCTGCGGGTAGGTGGTGTATTTGAGGGTTGGGGACATGTGAGAGCCAAAGGCGGGAATGGGCATCATAGTTCATTGGACCAACACTGGCACCGATAATTACCTGGGCAGCAGTGCTAATATGGCGCGTCGGGATCCGGACAGGACCGCAATAACCAGGAGCAGCCATGATCATCAGTAACACCGAGAGCATTCCCGGTCGGCAAATCGTCGAGTTCTACGGCGTCGTTACCGGCAATACGGTTCGTGCCAAGCACATTGGCCGCGACATCATGGCCGGCCTCAAGAATATCGTGGGCGGTGAACTCAAGGGTTATACCGAGTTGCTGATGGATTCCCGCAAAGAGGCGACGGACAGGATGATCGAGCAGGCGCAGTCCATGGGAGCGAATGCGGTCGTCAATGTTCGCTTCGCGACCAGTTCGATTTCGCAGGGAGCGGCCGAACTGTTCGCCTACGGGACCGCTGTCCGGGTCGAATAAGATGGAAGGCAACCTGCAAAAATTCGAATTGTTCATGAACTTCGGAGTGCCGCTCCTGATCCTGATGATCGCCTACTTCATCGGTGCTTATCTCGAAAAAAGACACTTCCAGAGCATTCTCGAACGCGAAGACGATGCGAAGGGTTTTCCGGTCGTGTCGTTCGACACCATGCCGGACGACTGGAGGGCGGGCCGCTCGGATCTTGTCACTGGCAGCGTCGTGGTTTCTCTCGACTACTTCAAGCGTGTCATCGCCGGCCTCAAGGGTTTGGTTGGTGGTCGCATCAAGACCTACGAACCGCTGCTTGAGCGAGCGCGACGCGAAGCCATACTGCGAATGATTGACGATGCGCGCTCGCAGGGCTATGACGCGATTTTCAATGTCCGGCTAGAGACATCCCGGCTGGCAAACGCAACCCGCGACGGCAAAGGCACCGCCGGCGTCGAAATGCTGGCTTACGGAACAGCGGTGAAATTCGCCAGCAGGTTCGCGAACGCGCAATGAGGTTCGTCGCGCGGCAGCCGAAAGAAGGCATTAATGTCAGCGACACCCATCCGCTGGTCGAGGCCAGCGCGCTGGTCGTCGGCCTGTCGGTAATTTTCGTCGTCATCGCGCTGGCGCTCGTATTCATGATTGAAGTCGCGCTTTTTTTTGTGTCGGCAGAAGATGAAGCAGCGTTATTCGACAGCTGGCTGCCAGAGGATCTTGTAACAGTTTCGCCCAATGACGAACGGTTGATTGAGACGCAGAACCTGGTCGATCGGCTGGCCCGGCACTGGCCGGATTCGCCATATCAGTTTCGCGTCGAAATTGACGATTCAGAGCAGGCCAACGCCATGGCATTTCCTGGCGGCCTCATCGTCGTAACTCGAGGTCTGCTCGACCAGGTTGAGTCGGAGAATGAACTCGCGTTCGTACTGGGACACGAACTGGGCCACTTCAAGAACAGGGATCACCTGCGCGCACTCGGGCGTGGCGTTGTCCTGTCGGTCTTCTTTGCTGCCGCTACCGGCGGCGACGTTACCAGTACCGGCATTAAGGTCGCAGATTTGACCGTGAGAAGTTTTGGCCGAAAACAGGAAACCAGGGCCGACGAATTCGGCATGCTGGTAGTCAATGAGGAGTACGGTCATGTGAATGAAACGTGGCGCCTGTTCGAACGTTGGGATATCGAAGACAACACCTTCACGAACCTTGTCACCTATCTGTCGACCCACCCCGAGACGGGGCATCGCATCGTTGACATGAAGCGCTACGCAGAGGAAATGGGCTGGCAGATGGATGGCGAGATAACACCGTTAGGCTGGTAGTGCCCTCTACCAATCCTTGAGAGGCCATACGACGGGACTACTGGGTGGCCACTCGAGGCCGGAGTCCGCCAGTTTTTGCGCGAAGATCGGAGTCGCCTCCAGATCGAACGGCGCGCCGCACATGCAAACCATTATGTTGATAAGCAGGGACAGGTGGCCGGCCGGTCTGGAGTCGAATTCCCTTGCTATCAAATTCGCTAATTCGCGATTTCCTGTCTGGCTCGCCAAGGCCAGAGACCTTAGTTCTCCCACCTCGGCAGCCTGGAATTCGGAAAATCTGCGCTGCACCTCTTCAGCATTACCACGGGAGGCAGCGAGCATAATGCGCAGCCTGTCGACCTGTTTGTTAGAACTCATATCGCGCTCGACTATGACTTCGGCTTCGGCAAAACGTCCCGCCGCGACCAGTGCCTGGACCAGGTTGCCCATGATGAGCTGTGCGTCGCCTTGTTTTCTGAATTCAGTGGCAGCCTGCACGCCGTCATCGGGATTGCCCAGCCAGACAAATCCGTCGACGTACTCGGTAAAATCGGTGGAGAGAGGGTCACAGGCAACATTGCGTGCGTAATCAGCATGAGCCACTTCGGCCAGGCCAAAGGGTATGGCCAGCGTGTTCAGCCACATCGGCACAGGGCAATCATCAATAGCGGAAACGCGCTGGATCAGATCGGAAATCCCACGCCAGCGTCCGGTAATCAGTGCCCGGTCAAACGCGGCGTTGAGCTTGCGTCCTTCATCTCGTGCATATTGTTCGGCCGCATTGAGGTCCGACTCCAGCGATGCCATGGCGGTGGCCGGGTCGACTGTTACCGCTGTACCGCCCGCCGCTGATTCGAGCGGCAAGAGTGCGTGGGTGAAGTAGTCGCTGTGCCTCAAATAGGCGTCAGAAAAGTTGGGTGCCAGCGCGATCGCTTTTTCGAACCAGACGTTGGCCGTCGCGAGGTTGCCCATTTGATCGTTGCCGCTATGACCCTTGTTGAACCACTCCATTCCCTTTTGGTAGGCGACGAACGCTTCCGGATTTTGGATGCCGGCGCCAGTCATCATTGCGAGTTGCCCATCATCAAGAACGATATCGAGGGCGGACGCAACCTTCTCTGCGATCTCCGTTTGCACTATGAAACCGCCACTTACGGAGCGGTCATAGGTTTCCGACCAGAGGTGAAATCCATCGGATGCCCGAATCAATTGCGCTGTAATGCGCACCTGGTCGCCATTGCGTCGCACAGAGCCCTCGACGATGTGCGCCACTCCGAGCGTCTCAGCGATTTGCTGTATTGGAAGGTCCTTGTCTTTGAAGTGAAAGGAAGACGTTCTCGCGGTAACCAGCAAGTCGGGCAACTGGGCCAGGGAGTTCAATATTTCTTCTGTCAGTCCGTCGGAAAAGTATCCGTCGTCGGCACCGCTGCTCATGGTGACAAACGGCAACACGGCTACCGACTTTTCAATGGCCGACCTTGTGGCGGGTGTTGGCTTGGCCAGCGGTTCGACGACAGAGTCCCGAGAAACCAGTCGATCACCAAGCAACATCGCAACCGCAACAACCAGTACGCCGATAATAATGCGGTCCAGCTTGCGTCCCGTCTGGGTCGTGATTGAGATACCGCGGTCGACGTCCTTCTCACGTTTGACCCCTTCCGGTGTGACTTCAAACGCCCATGCGAAAATGACGGCAATCGGAAAGCCGACAGCGATGGCCAGCATGAACACCTGCATGATCCAGCCGGGTGCCGAAATGTTGTCGAGCACCAGGTCGACAACCTGCAATAACAGCCATGCGACGACGAGATAGGCGATCGCCACGCGAAACACATTGCGGCGTTTGAGTTCCTGGAACAGATTGGACAAGGTCGTTTTCCGGCGATGTGGCAGTCGGGTGCCAACATAACAGAATTCAAGGAATTACGATTGGGGAAACACCACTTTTGACGGCAATAGTGTAGTCTTAGCCACCATCTGCCGTCGCCCAGGTCGCTGTATGTCGTTGTTCTCGGAGCTCAAGCGTCGCAACGTTTTCAGAGTCGCCACTGCCTACATCATCGTTGGCTGGTTGTTGACTGAAGTCCTCGCCACCTTGATGCCCATGTTTGGCGTGCCGGAGTGGGTCGGCAAGGCGGTGGTCATCGTCGTCGCTGTGACCTTTGTACCCGTATTGATCTTCGCCTGGGCTTTCGAGATGACACCCGAGGGCATCAAGCGCGAGAAGGACGTGGACCGTGATGCATCCATTACTTCAGAGACAGGACGAAAACTCAAC
>JAOUNH010000265.1 GCA_029881055.1 Gammaproteobacteria bacterium | reverse complement strand
GCATTACGATTTCGGCAGCGACCGGTTCGACTTACGCATTGCAGGCAGCGCCTGCCGGCCCGCAGGCGGGGGACAAATGCGGCAACCTGACGCTGAGCAATACGGGGCTCAAGGGAGTCACGGGCCAGTCAGCCGGGGTCACCTGGGACCAGTGCTGGTAGCTTCCCTTACCGCTGTCAAAAAAAAGCCGCCTTTAAGGCGGCTTTTTTGTATCGGTGCATCTCGCGTTATACGGCGAGTAGCTTGATGCGCTTATTCAGGCGGCTCTTGTGACGCGACGCTTTATTCTTGGTCACGATGCCTTTGTTGATCATGCTGTCGATCAATGGCACTGCATCTTTATAGGCGGCAACCGCGGCGTCCTTGTTGCCGGCATCACATGCCTTCACGACGTTCTTGATCTTGGTGCGCATGTGAGAACGCAAGCCCATGTTCTGCTGGCGAGTTTTTTCCGCCTGACGGGCGCGCTTTCTAGCTGATTTAATGTTTGCCACTTAAGTTTTCCGTGTCCTGCCCTCAAAGAGCCGCGTATTATTCGCGGCCTGAGGTGGATTGTCAACCTCATCCCCTCCAAAGGGGTCAGAGCCCTTTTGGGACGCGCTAAATGACTGATTTTATGACTTTTTTGGGCTAAACTCCTCGCTTCCATGAGCACCGAAAAGCCGACATCCAAAGGGCAGGGCAGCGGCCCCGCCAGGAACGAGGAAATCACCTCGGGCATGGGGCTGGCTCGCAAAACGTCGGTAGTCGGGGGCATGACCCTCATTTCGCGAATTCTTGGCTTGTTGAGGGACGTCGTATTCGCCCGCTACTTCGGCGCGCAGCTCGTGATGGACGCGTTCCTGGTCGCCAACCGGATTCCAAACATGCTCCGGCGGTTCTTTGCCGAGGGTGCGTTTTCGGCCGGTTTCGTCCCTGTCATGGCGCGGTATCGTGAGAGTCACGATCACGGCGAAGCGCGCGAGTTTATCGATGCGGTGTCGGGCACATTCGGCATTATCTTGTTCCTGGTGACACTGGTGGGAGTCATCGCCGCACCATTGCTGGTCCTGGTCGTCGCCCCGGGCTTCGTCGGTGACGGCGGCGATCTCGATCTTGCCGCCCTCATGCTGCGTTTCACGTTTCCGTATCTGTTCTTCGTGTCTCTGACGGCGTTCGCGGGCGGTATCCTCAATACCTACGGACGCTTCGGCATCCCGGCACTGACCCCGGTTATTCTGAATATCGTTTTGATCGCTGCTGCTGTCTGGTTGTCGCCGCACCTGGAGCAACCGATCATGGCGCTGGCGTACGCTGTGTTCATCGCTGGCGTCTGCCAGCTGCTATTCCAGATACCATTCCTCGCGAAGATTCATGCACTGCCGCGACCGAAATGGGCGCCGCAACACGCTGGCGTCAAGCGCGCGTTCAAACTCATGGTGCCGGCGATCTTTGGATCTTCGGCGGCCCAGATCAATGTACTGCTCGGCGGCATCATTGCGTCCATGCTGCCGATCGGCAGCATCAGCTATCTCTATTATTCCGATCGCCTGATGGAGTTTCCGCTGGGCATTTTCAGCATTGCGCTAGGTACGGTCACCTTGCCCTACCTTTCGAGGCTCTGGGCCAAGGAAGACAAAACCACTTTTTCACAAACGCTGGACTGGTCATTGAGGCTGGCGTTGCTGATCGCGATTCCGGCTGCAATTGGATTGTTCGCACTCGCTGAGCCGCTGGTTACGGTTTTGTTCTTCGGCGGCGAATTTGACCTGCATGCCGTACAGATGACGGCTCTCGCCCTTAAAGCGTATGCGGTAGGCCTGATTGGTTTCTCGCTAGTGAAGATTTTCGCTCCGGCCTACTTTGCGCGCGAGGACACGCGAACACCGGTGCGCATGGCTGTCATCGCACTGTGTGTGAATCTTGTGCTGAGTGTGGGCATTGCGCTCGTGATGACGCGGAATAACGTCGCCGGACCGCATGCGGGCCTTGCGGCGGCGACTTCTGTAGCGGCCATACTGAATGCGGCGCTCTTATACCGCGGCTTGATCCGGGACCGAATTCTTCGTCACTCCAATGGCTGGCTTCCATTGCTGCTTCGCTTGGCATTCGCCAATGCCGTAATGATCGCCGCGGTTTACCTGCTGGACCGACCGCTCGAGTGGTGGATAGCGGCGTCGTTTTCGGCGCGTGTTGCCTGGATTACGGTCACGATAATCGCCTGTGCCGCTGCCTATTTTGCCACGCTTGTAATGACAGGCACGAGGTTGTCGCAGTTTCGACTGCGCGCAAAATGATTTGAAACTGGTCCGGCATCTCAGGAACTTGCCCTACGCCGACCTGGCGGAGGGGAGCATAGTCACCATTGGAAGTTTCGATGGTTTGCACCTCGGGCACCGGCAATTGCTTGAGCAGGTTTTGTCCTTGTCCGCAGCCAAATCCATGCCTTCAATCGTGATGAGTTTTGAACCCACACCAAAAGAGTTTTTTGCGCTGACGAATCCCCCGGCGAGGTTGATGCGGTTCAGAGAAAAGTTCGATGCGCTCGCGGAGTTTGGCGTCGACATCTTTTAT
>JAOUNH010000264.1 GCA_029881055.1 Gammaproteobacteria bacterium | reverse complement strand
AGTCTGGCCTTGCTGCCCCCAAGCCCCGTTACCGGGTACTCGGCGTCCATGGGCCAGCAGTAAGACAGGAACGGGCATTCGTAGGGCTGGGTACAATGACTACCGACATTGTTGAGCGGCATCGGCCCCGTCACCGCGTCGCGCGCTTTCGCGACGAGTTCGATGACATCTCGCTCCATATCGCGAACTTCGCCGGTCAAATCATTCTCGAGCAACAATCCGTCGTAGATTCCATCGCCCTGGTACACGAATTGATTATCGACGTGCGCGAGCGATATCGATTTGACCTTGATCCCGGAATTGCGGAGGACCCAATCCTGTATCGCGCAGTCCAGCACGTGGTAGTCCTTCACAGACGTCGACGCTTTCACCTCAATGACACGCCAGCCATCCGCCTCCGGGATCATAATGTCGGCGCGTACCAGTACGCCTTCGTAGCGAAACGTCGCCTCGAAGATCGGCGCATCCGCCCGTGCAACGGCGCGTTTCGTCTCGGCGAGCATGGTCTTGAAATCGAACGCGACCTCGACAGACTTTTCTGTGCCGTAAAGTCGCTGCGCGATATCACCGACCTCGTTGCCGGTAGCAAACAGGGACTCGGTTTGTGACGAGATCACCCCAAGTTCGGGGTGATGCTTTTCAAGATGCAGTTTTTTTGCACACTGCCATGCGGAGATGAGCCGGGACTTGGAAAGGTAAGGCTTCATGCCGAACGCTTTACCGAGCCATGCTCCTCAAAGTGTCAGCGAGCCCTGACCGCGACCGCGATGCCTCTCCGCCGCTATTCTCCACCGCCTTCGCCAGCGATTTCAGATCGGAAGCGAGCTTCCTGTCACGCGCACGATTCTCGCCCTGCGTGGACAGACGATTGAGTGCTGCATCCAGATCGGCAAGTAAGTCATCCGACAGCGCATTGCTGCGCTGCAGCTGGTCGATGTAGGCCCTCGCGACCACGGGGTCCGCTGGCCAGGTCACGGGAAACTGCTGTTGCGGGTTAAAGAGCTCGCCCTGATCCGCTACAGCCGCCGCGGCAATTTCGTTTTCGGAGATGAACTCGCTGGGCAACAACGCCAGCACGTCCAGACCACGAATGATCTCGGTGCCGTAAATCCGCCCCTTGTAAAAATAGGTCGACCAGAAGCCGCCCGTCACCAACTGCTCCGCGTCGATCGGCCCACGATCGAAATAGGCGATCTCGACCGGATTCGAAGAGTCCGTGAAATCGATCACCGAGAGCCCACCCTGGTACCAGGCCTGCACGAAAATATCGCGTCCCGGCACCGGGATGATCGAGCCGTTATGTGCGACGCAGTTTTCCTGCTCGACCTGCGGCGCGGGTAACTTGAAGTAACTCTGAAACACGAGCTTGCCGTCGACGATGTCGTAAATCGCATCCGCACCCCAGGTCAGGGGATCGTAGGTACGGCAACGCGGCCGGCTGCCGCCGCCCCACTCGTCGGTGAATATGACTTTGCTGCCGTCGTTGTTGAACGTCGCCGAATGCCAATAAGCAAAGCCTGCGTCGCTAACCACATCGATACGCGTTGGGTTCAGCGGGTCAGAAATATCGAACAAAATGCCATTGCCCGAGCAGGCGCCGCCGGCGATGCCGAGTGCCGGGAACGCGGTGATGTCGTGGCACTGATCCGTTTGGCTGGTTTCCTGCGTGTCGTCACCGTGATCGCCGCCGCGCCATAAGCCGGCGAGTACGCCCGTCTCGGGATCGGCGAATACAGCCGGGCTCGCAACGATGCGCGATTTGGACGGGTCCGCGACCGGAATTTCGATCACGTCGATGCGAAACAGCGCGGTACGGTCATCGCCCGGCTTCTCGTCGAAACAACCGGCTAGCTCTTCTTCCTTGCGGACCGCCGAGGTGCCTGAATTGTAGACAATGATTTTGCCGTCTTTGCCGGGGCCGGAGATAACGGAATGGGTGTGCGAACCACGGCAGGTCTGCACCTGCCCCACCTGTACGGGACGTGCGAGATCGCTGATATCGAATATGCGAATACCGAGAAAACGCTCGGCGCTGACATCTTCACTAACACCACCGAGCCCGCAGTCGACACGCCCGCGCATCTCTTGCGCCGACATGATGAGCAGGTTGCCGACGATTGAGACATCACCCTGCCCGCCAGGGCAGACGATCGAACTAACAAGAGTCGGTACGCCGTCGACCCCAAGCTTGTAGATATTGAAGCCGTGATAGCTCCCGGCCACGAGCACGTCGCCCGAGAACGCCATATCGGTATTCGAGAAGGTCATCAGCGCCGGACGCGCATCAGGCTCGTCCGGTTTCATTTCCGCTTCCGTTTCGGCATTCGGGTTCAGCATCGGCAATTCGGCCGGGTTCTTCGGATCGAAAAAGCCGGCGGGCTTCTTCAGTGAGCTTACGAGCCGGAGGTTGTAAATCGCTTCGCCAGGGTTATCAAGTCCCGGCGCCAATCCGGCACGGGGATCCGGCGACAGACTAACGAGCAAGGCATTCATGCGCTCAATCTCGGCCTTCTGACTGTTGGTGATTTCAGTTGTGAAGTCGAACAGCACCGGGTCGTGGCAGAT
>JAOUNH010000004.1 GCA_029881055.1 Gammaproteobacteria bacterium | reverse complement strand
AATACGTTATGGCCTTCACTGAAAACCATTCAAAAACGATGCAAGGTTTGGCCCAAGCGCATCGCTAAGATAACCACCCTCCTGCACTATCACCGATGGCAAGGCCAGCGCTGCGAGGCGCGATGCGATGCGAGCGAATCCCGGCGTTGTGATCTTCATGCCCTGGTAAGGATCTTCTTCATGCGCGTCCAGTCCCAGCGCGATAACGATCGCCTCCGGGGCATAATCGCCCACCGCAGTCAGCGCCTTGTCCAGTGACCTGAGGTAGTCCTCGTCACCGGTGCCGCGCACGAGCGGAATATTGACGTTGTAGCCCAGGCCCGCACCGGAGCCTGTCTCGTTGGCGTACCCCCAGAAAAACGGATAGAAGCGAATGGGATCGGCGTGTATCGACACGGTCAATACATCGTCCCTTTCATAAAAAATTCGTTGCGTGCCATTGCCGTGATGAACATCGACATCGATAATCGCGACGCGTGCAAACTTGCTGAGCAGGTGCTGCGCTGCTATCGCGCTGTTGTTGAGATAACAAAATCCGCCGGCCAGGTCTTGCGATGCATGGTGGCCCGGTGGTCGCGACAACGCATAGCACGCGCTGTCGCCCGATATGACTCGCTGCGCGGCATGCGCCGCCGTCATCGCACTCCAGCGGGCGCTGAGCCAGGTGTGGGCCGCGATTGGACAGGATGCGTCGTAAACGTGAAATCCCACCTGCCCCACCGCGGACTTCGGGTAGCCGTCACTGCGCTCGATGGGGTGTACGTTCGGCAAAACCTCCTTCGATGCACCCTCAATCCGCGACCAGCGCGTATGGATATTCTCAAGGAAGGTGAGGTAGCGCTCGGCATGAATCGACGCGATCAGATCATCGCCGTAATCTGCCGGTGCCTCCGGTTCAAGTCCGGCCGACAAGGCTGCGGCAAGCAAGCGGTCGGCGCGTTCAGGCAGTTCAGGGTTTGGAACTGCTGCGCCGGACGATAAATACGACTCCGGGTTGTGTTCCCGTTGCCGCTCCGAAAATATGACCTTCATAGTCCCGATCCCAGTTCTTCAAATTTCGCGCCAGTAATCCGGTAGATCATTTCTTCGTCGCAAAACTTCATACCGATTTTTTCGTAAAACGCCTGTGCGCCGACATTATCGCGATCAACCGACAGCCGCAGATGATCAGCACCACGTTCGCTGGCCCAGGCCGCGACCTCGCTCAACATCCTTTTCCCGATCCCGGTGCCACGACCTTCCGGTGCCACGAAAATATCCTGCACGTAGACACCAAGCGTTCCGCGCCAGGTTGAAAACGTCAAAAAAAAGATAGTGACACCGACCGGCACCTTGCCCCGCTCGGCAAGCAGCACATGAATATCCTCGTTGTCGTCCGACATCGCATTGGCGAAGTCCTCAACCGTACTCCGGACTTGCGCCTGCGCATCCATCGCATGGGCCATCTCAATGATCATCGCATGCACCAGCACGGCATCTTCGGACGATGCATAGCGCGTGGTAATTCCGGATTTCGCGCTCAAAAGTTGACCTTGTCGGCACCTTTCAGATGCAGCATCTCGCGCGCCTCTGCTGGCGTTGCGACTTCGTGGCCCAACTCTTCGACGATGCGCCGGATTTTTTGCACCTGCTCGGCATTGCTCGTTGCCAGTTGCTCCCTGCCGATTAAAAGACTGTCCTCGAGACCGACCCGCACGTTGCCGCCCAGGATCGCACCCAGCGTCGCCAGCGGAATCTGCATGCGCCCCGCCGCCAGCACTGAGAACTGGTAGTTGTCACCCAGCAGCCTGTCGGCCGTCGCTTTCATGTGCATGAGGCTCTGCGGCGATGCGTCGATACCGCCGAGTACGCCGAGCACGAATTGCACGAACACAGGTTTCTGGATCACACCTTCGCGCAAGTAGTAGGCCAGCGTCTGGATATGACCGACGTCGTAGCATTCAAATTCGAATCGTGTACCGCAGCCTTCGCCCAGCGTTTTGAAAATCTGCTCGATGTTCGCGAACGTATTTTGAAAAACGACATCTCGAGTGGCTTCGAGCAGTTTCGGTTCCCACTCGTACTTCCAGTCTTCATACCGCTTCTGCAGTGGAAACAAGCCGAAGTTCATCGATCCCATATTCAGTGATGCCATCTCCGGTTCGACGAGCGTCGGCGCCGCAAGGCGCTCTTCCAGCGTCATCAGGGAGCTGCCACCCGTCGTGATGTTAATCACCGCGTCACAACGTTTCTTGATGTCCGGCAGGAATTGCATGAACACGTCCGGGTCAGCGGTCGGCTGGCCGGTTTCAGGGTTGCGTGCGTGCAAATGCAGAATGGATGCGCCTGCTTCTGCCGCTGCGACGGACTGGTCGGCTATTTCTTGCGGCGTCACCGGAAGATACGGACTCATGGTCGGCGTGTGTATGGAACCGGTCGCGGCGCAGGTAATGATGATCTTTTTCGCCATAACTAATCGCTCATAGGCTCATCGGCACGGATGAATAACCACAACAAGGCGCCGATTATCGCAAATATCGAACCCGTCGCCATTGCTGCCGGCCAGCCGAACAGGCCTGCCGTGACCGGAACCAGCAACCCACCGAGGACACCGGGCACATTTGCGCCGGTGTTCAGTATGCCGGTCGCAACCGGGGCATGCCTTCCGGATACCGCCATCGTTGCCACCCAGATAGGGGCTTCGGTCATCTGGTTACAGGCAAAGGACAGGCACAGGAAAACAACACTGAGCACCGGATTGCCGGAGACGGCGCCAATATAGAGAAAGGCCGCCGACAGGATCAGCGCCGTCATTGTAAGTATCCGTGGTCCGCTTCGAACGCCCAGGCGCCGCACCAGGATATCGCAAAGCACGCCGCCCGCCGTTGCGCCGACTGCGCCGAGGATCCACTGCGCTGAAACGAACATGCCGGCATCCGTGTTCGACATGCCCTTGATGTCAGTCAGGTAAAAGAAAAACCAGCTGAAGAAGAGATAAAAGAGGTAATTCATGCAGAAGTAGCTGCTCGTGATCAGCAGTACGTTGCGGTTCTTCAGCGCAACCAGCCACGCGCCTTTCTCCGCAACGTGTCCCGCGGTCGGCCGGTCCGAGGCAATCCGGTCGAGCTCTTTATCGGTTATCTGCGGATGGTCCTTCGGGTCGTCGGTGACATACCGGTGAAAGAGAAACGCGAACAGCAGGCCAACCGGCGCGGTCATCAGCAGGGCCGACCGCCAGCCATAGGTATCCATCAGCCAGACGATAAGCGGTGCGGTCGCTGCAGCGCCCAGCGTGAGGCCGGTGCTCGTGAGCCCATTGGCCAGACCCCATTGCTTGAGCGGGAACCAGCTAGTGATCGTGCCACCGATCGTGACCGGGAAAAACGGCGCGTGAAAAGCGCCAACCAGGAAACGGGTTACGATCAAAGCGACTACTATCGTCGCGACAGACAACGCATCGTTGCCCGGTATGACGGCCGTCAGCACCGTCAGCGCAGTCCACGCAACGGCGATTATTGTGATCGTGAATCGCGGTCCGAATTTATCGCCGAATATGCCGCCCGGGAACTGGAAGATCGCATAGCCTGCTGCAAATGCAGAAAACACCATGCCCAACTGGTATTCGTTCAGCCCGAGGTCGCGCATCATCGTTTCGCTGACGATGTTAAAGTTGGTGCGCAGCACGTACGCTATTGCGCTGCCGAGAACGAGGATGGCAAGAACGTACCAGCGAAGACCTTTCATCGGGGGTACTATAGCCTAAGGTCCGGTACCGGGTAATGAAGAGAGTGGCCAATATGAAAAACAGATTGTGGCTTGCCAGCCTGTTGATCCTCCCGATCTCTGCATTCGCAGATGTCGAAAACGACGTGCGCTGTCACGAAATCGCATTTAGCCAGTCGGTCGAGAATCAGGATGCAGAAGCCTTCGCCTCCTTTATCGATACAGACGCACGATTTGTCGGCGGCAGCGTACAGCGCGGAGCGGAAGCCGTCGTTGCGGCCTGGAGCGTTTTCTTTGGCGAGACGGCGCCAAAAATCATGTGGCGCCCGCAGTACATAGAAGTCCTTGAAGATGGCACCCTGGCACTGTCCAGAGGTCCCTTCCGAGTGGTCGCGACCGGCGAGGACGGCGTAACAAAAGAGTACTGGGGAACCTTCAATTCCGTCTGGCGCAAGCAGGATGACGGCAGGTGGAAAATCATATTCGACGCCGGTAATGACGCTGCCGGACCGCCCGCCGAGGACGTTCAGGCTCTGTTGAAACAAGAGGTCGACTGCGAATAATCGCCGCCGGCGTTCGATTCAGGCACTGCCGAGCTGAAACGCCAGCATGGCACCGATATATCCGATCGCGGTCATGTAAACCCAGGCGAACACCGGCCAGCGCCAGGTGTTGGTTTCACGCCGGATGACGGCCAGCGTCGCTGCGCATTGCAGGCAACACGCGTAAAAGATCAGGAGTCCCAGCACCATGGGCAGGGTAAAGACCTTGCTGCCATCGGGCCAGGTCGATGCTTTGAGGCGCGTGCTCAATGTGCCCTCGTCGGCCTGGTCGCCGACCGCGTAGACCGTTCCCAGCACAGCGATGACCACTTCCCGGGCGGGAAATCCGGCTATCACGGCTGCCGAAACCCGCCAGTCCCAACCGAGCGGGCGAAACATGGGTTCCACTGACTTGCCCGCGCGGCCCAGCCAGCTCTGCTCCAGTTGCGCGGCGGCAGCGACGTTGTCGATGCGCGCGTACTCCACCGCGAGTTCTTCACCGGACAGCATGAAAGCCGCCGCCTGCCGCTGCTTTTCCACCTCCGGGGCGATGAGATCCGAGCGCGGATAGTAGGACAGGGCCCAGACGATGACGGCGACGGAAAAGATCACCGTGCCTGCGCGATACAGAAAAACCTTCACGCGTCCAAGCAACTGGAAAAACACAGTCTGCAGATTCGGCTTGCGAAACTCCGGCAGCATTAGCGCGAACGGCGGCTTGGGCCCGCGAAGTGCGGTCTTGCGCATCAACAGAGCCGTCAGAATGCCCATGACAATACCGAACATATAGAGACCAAAGAGTACGAGGCCCTGCAGATTCATGAATCCGACCTGCTGTGCCGGTACGAACGCCGCGATCAGCAGTGCATACACCGGCAAACGCGCGGAACAGGTCATGAACGGTGCCGCCATGATGGTCGCGATACGGTCGCGACGGCTTGGGATGACGCGCGTAGCCATGATGCCGGGAACCGCGCAGGCAAAACTCGAGATCATCGGAATTATCGATTGGCCCGACAGGCCAACCGAGCGCATGGTGCGGTCCATGAGGTAAGCGGCACGCGCGAGGTAACCTGAGTCCTCGAGCAGGATAATAAACAGGAACAGGATCAGGATTTGCGGCAGGAAGACGATGACGCTACCGACGCCCGCGATGACGCCGTCGCCGATCAGACTTGAAAAAGCGCCATCTCCGAGGACATCCCCTACCCGCGCGCCGAGTGTTGCCGTTGCACCATCAATGAAATCCATGAGCGGTGTTGCCCAGGCAAAAACCGCCTGGAAAACCACCGCCATGACCACAAACAAACCAATCGTGCCCGCGAAAGGTTGATTAAGAAACTCTGTGATTCGCGATTGCCAGCCATACAACTTCGGTGCCGACTGTTGTACCGACTTCAATACTGATCGCACCCAGCCGTAGCGAATACGCGCTTCGACGGCTACGGGCGGCTGGCCCGCAAAAAATTCCAGCCGCAGCGCATCGAGCCGTGCAATAAATTCGTTATCGAGACCAGCGCTGAAAGACTGGTTTCTCTCCGTAATGCCGTCGATCAGCAAGCGCACACATTCTGTTTCCGATAGCGAGATTCCGGTCGCGGAGCGCAAGCCACTGATCGCGACCTCCAGTTCCGGCCACACGTTGATCTTGCGCGGCAGCGGTGCGTCCTGAATCGTTGTGACGGCCTCTCGCAGCTCGTTCAGGCCGGCACCGGTTGTCGCGATGACACCGCAAACACGCACACCACCGAGCGCTTCGCTCAGCGCATGCAGGTCAATATCGATTCCGGACCGGATCGCCGCATCGGTCATCGTCAAAGCAACAACCATAGGTTTCTGCAGTTCAACCAGTTGCTGAACCAGGAACAGTCCCTGGTACAGGTTGGTCGCATCCAGCACCGCAAGGATTCCGTCCGGCGGCGCTGCGACCGCAAGGCGGCCCAGTATGACGTCGACTGTGATCTGTTCTTCCAGCGAATGCGGGCGAAGTGAATGCGTGCCGGGGAGATCGATCAGCTCGGTTTTGCGGTCTTTCCAGGACAGGGTGCCAATGTGGCGCTCGACTGTGACGCCAGGGTAATTGCCAATCCGCTGCTTGAGGCCGGTGAGGCGATTGAACAGGGTGCTTTTGCCTGAGTTGGGACTCCCGACAACTGCAACACGGGATTCAACCCCCCGTCTTACCGCTATCGAACTCGCAGGTACCCGGATTTCGGACGGTTTAGTCACCTGCCCCTGCGGGTGCAACCTGGAAGTGCCTGGCGTGTTCCTGCCGCAGCGAGATACCACAGCCAAACAGACGGAATTCAATGGGGTCGCCGCCGAGCGCCGCGCTCGCATGCTCGATTTCAGCGCCCTCAACGAGGCCCAGCACCATCAGGCGCTGTACCTGCGGATCAGTGGCGTTGATTGCCTTGATAACGACTTTTTGACCGCGCTTCAAAGTAGCCAGCGTGTAACCATTTATTTCCATTCGACTTTTCCGCGCTCTTTTCGTTCAAGGCACAAATGATAATCATTCGCATTAATATGCGCAATAGGGAGATGTACGGATTTTGAACCGGTTAACAGTTTGGGCGACCGATGGCTTTGGGCAGAACCGCTTCAATACGCTCCATAACGTCCAGCCGGTGCACCAGGTCGTGGATGTAGTCGAGATCGTCGGTCTCGAGGACCAGCACCTCTCCCATCGTATAGGAGGCAATCCAGTTCTCGTAGTTCTGGTTGAGCCGCTTCAGGTAGGCAGCCGGGATGTCCTGCTCCATCTTGCGGCCGCGCACGTTGATCCGGTGTCGCAAGGTCCGCATCGAGCAACGCAGGTAAATCATCAGGTCCGGTGGCCGAATCGCATCCAGGATCGCATGGTAGAAACCCTGGTAGGTTTCCCAGTCGCGTTCCGAAATCTTTCGCATCTGGTGCAGCGCTGTCGCAAATATCTCGGCATCCTCGAAGATCGTCCGGTCGAGCGCGACCACACCCGCCTGACGATCAAGCTCCTGGTGCAAGCGAAACTTGTTACTCAGGAAATACAATTGTGATTGAAACGCCCAGCGCTTCATGTCCTTGTAAAAATCAGCGAGATACGGGTTCTCGTCGTTCGGTTCGTAGAACGGAGAAACATTGTAAGTTCGATGCAGAAACTCGACGAGTGTCGATTTTCCGGAGCCCATATTGCCCGCGATGGCGATCGTCTTTTTCATTGCCGTCGTACCCTACCGCAATCCTGCTATGATTGGCCCGTGAACGAGAATATACCTGAAGTACTGATCAGCGAAGCAGATATCCAGTCCCGGGTTTTGCAACTGGCGGAACAGATATCCGCCGATTACGCGCATGCCGATGACCTGGTGATGGTAGGTGTCCTGAAAGGCTCCTTTATGTTTCTCGCCGATCTCGCACGTCGCATGAGCATTCCTCGCACCATAGAATTCATTGCCGTTTCCAGTTATGGCGACAGCGATGCTTCGACAGGTGCTGTGCGTCTCGTGATGGATGTGCGCGGCAATATAGCCGGCAAGCACGTACTCATTGTCGAGGACATCGTCGATACCGGTCATACGCTCAAGTATCTGATTGGAATGATGAAATCACACCGCGTAGCGTCTGTTAGAACAGCAGCGCTGGTGCGTAAAGCCGACAAGGCCGAAGTTGATGTCACGGTCGACTACCTCGGCTTTGACATCGGTAACGAGTGGGTCGTCGGTTACGGACTCGACTACGCGGAGCAGAATCGCACACTTCCCTATATCGGTGTGGTCAAGCCTCTCGACACCTGATGATCTGAACAACCATCGACGTCCACCTCGATCGTGGCATGTCCAATACCGTATTCGGTCTTCAGGAATTTTTTCGTATCGCGCAACACGTCCGACTGACTGGTGGCTTCGTCAGTCACCGACATGTGCATGGTCAACATCAGTTCCTGCGGTGTCAGACCCCAGATGTGAACATGGTGAATTTCGCAAACACCAGGCACGCCGGCAACGATGCGCTCCTGCATCGCTTTGACGTCGAGCCATTCCGGCGCGCCTTCCAGCAGTATGTGACCACTACGTTTCACAAGCGCCCACGCGCTCTTGAGGATCAGGGCCGCCACCGCGACTGAAAGTATGGGATCGATCAAGGTCCAGCCCGTGTAGATAATGACCAGGGCTGCAACCATTGCGGCAACAGATCCGAGCAAATCCCCGGCGACGTGCAAAGCAGCGCCGCGAATATTGAGATTTTCCTGATCGCCGGAATGCAGCACCGCAAACGACACAAGATTCACGACTAATCCCGCGGCCGCCACCACTAGCATTGTTTCGCCCAGTATCTCGATCGGCACGATCAGGCGGTGAATCGCCTCGTAAAGTATCCACCCGACCACCGCCAGTAAACTCAAACCGTTTACAAACGCGGCGAGGATCTGGAACCGCTGGTAGCCGAAAGTCAGTTTGCCGTCCGGGGGACGCTTGCCAACCTGGAACGCCATTGCCGCGAGCGCCAATGCCATCGTATCAGTCAGCATATGCCCCGCATCCGCGAGCAAGGCCAGTGACCCCGAGATGATGCCGCCGATCACTTCGACAACCATGAAGGTTCCGGTCAGCACCAGCGCAATCATCACCCGCCTGAGGTTTTTGTTATTCGCGCCGTGTCGGTGATCGTGAGACATCGTCAGTCTGCCGCTTCCTCGCGGCTAAGCCGGTAGATCAAAATCGCTGCGCGCTTGATCGCCAGCGACAGCGAGGACAACTCCAGGTACTCATCGGGGGTGTGTCCGTTGCCACCTATTGCACCGAGGCCTGCCAGTGCATCTGTGTAAGGCGCGACAAACGAAATATCGGCGGCCCCGCGACGAAGCGGATCCAAAGCCGGCATCGGCTTTCGTCCAAGTGCTACGTTGATATCCGAAAACGCTCGCTGCAGGGCCAGGTTACCCTCTGTCGGCGACATTGGCGGATAACCATCGACGAAGGTGATCGATGCTTTCGTGTGTGGCAGGTTTTTTGCGACGATCGCCTGCATCGTCGCTCGCGCCCACTCGAGCTGTTCCGTTGAAATCGTCCGCATTCCGCCTTCTACAACCAGTGTACGCGGCACAACATTGGATTTGCCGAAGGCGGAGGCACGGCTCTGGCCAGCGTCATATTGCACCTCCGTGCCACCCGCGATAAGCCCGGCATTGAAAGTCAGGTATTCGGGCCCGCGCACCTGTTCATAAAACGCATTGAGGATGCGGGCCGCTTCGAAAATGGCACCTGCACCCGTCTCTTCGCTGAAAATGGACGACGAGTGCGACTGCTTTCCTTCGACAGTCAGCGTCCATCCGCTCGAACTCCGCCGCGCGACCGTCGCCCAGTCGGTATCGTCAAGAAATACGGCTTCCTCGAACCCGAGGGCAATATCCGCCCAGATGCCCGCCTCGATCAATTCCTTGCGCGAGACTGACAGCGGTACACCGGACTCTTCTTCATCGCCAATGTAGGCAACGCTGACCGGAATGTCCTCCAGTGCGCCGATCTCTTGAAGGGCCCGCAGCGCATAAACAATAACGATGTTGCCGGATTTCATATCCGATATGCCGTGTCCTCGCGCGATGTCTCCGTCGGACGCAAACGGGCGAATGCCATCATCGATCTCGAATACGGTGTCAAGGTGTCCGATCAGAAGAAACTTTTTACCGCTGCCATTTTTGCGTCCGAAAAGGTGGCCAGCTCGATTCATCTCGACAGGCATTTCGACCCATTCGGTTTCCAGCCCCAGTGCATCGAGTTCGCGCCGCATGACATCTCCCACCTCACGCACTCCGGCAAGATTCAGCGTACCGCTCGGGATGTCGACGGTTTCCTTCAGCAGGGCTACAGCCTCGGCAGTGTGGGCATCGATCCAATCTGCCATGCGTTGCTCATCGTCCGTCAAAGATTCCGCGGCAGATGCGGGACTTGCTATAGCTAGCATCAGTGCAATTAATAACCGGATCATGGGTTCAGCTCCTAATGGCGTGGCACTCGAATGCGCTCGACCATGTGTTGAATATGTTCAGGTGGCGGCTTTGTTATCCCGCTGACCGCAAAGGCTACAAGGAAATTGAGGCACATGCCGACCACGCCGATGCCCTCCGGCGAAATGCCGAGTATCCAGTGCTCAGCCGTATTGGTGCCCCAGGGCGCACCCGACCACTTCAGAAACAAGCCCTTGAAGTATTCGATATAGCCGTAGGTGAACAGGAGGCCAGTCAACATGCCCGCAATAGCGCCTTCGCGATTGATGCGCTTGAAAAATATACCCATCAGGATAGCCGGAAACAGGGACGCTGCTGCCAATCCGAAGGCAAAAGCTACCACTTGTGCCACCCAGCCCGGCGGATCGAACCCCAGGTAGCCGGCGACCAGAATTGCGAACGCCGCAGCAATCCGGCCAGCACGCAACTCATTCCTGTCAGAGATTGACGGAACGAAAATACCCTTGATCAGGTCGTGCGAAATCGCTGCTGAAATCACCAGCAGTAACCCCGCCGCCGTTGACAAAGCGGCGGCAATACCGCCGGCGGCCACCAGCGCAATCACCCAGTCCGGCAAACGCGCAATCTCGGGATTGGCCAGCACCATGATGTCCCGATCGACCGTCAGCTCATTGCCCCGCCATCCGTATTGATCTGCTTGCGACGCAAATTCAGGGTTCGTATCGTTGTAGTACTGCACGCGGCCATCGCCGTTCTTGTCCTCGAACTTCAACAGGCCCGTAGTTTCCCAGGTGTTGAACCAGCGTGGGCGCTCGTCGTGTGCGAGATTGCCGTCGATGGCACCGACCTCCCCCGTTTGTATCGTATTGATCAGGTTGTAACGCGCCATCGAACCAACCGCAGGTGCCGTCGTGTACAGAACGGCAATGAACAGCAACGCATAACCTGCGGATATGCGTGCATCGCGCACTTTTGGCACGGTAAAGAAACGAACGATTACGTGCGGCAGCCCCGCTGTGCCTGCCATCAAGGCCATCGTGATACAGAAAACGTCTATGCGACTCTTGCTGCCCGACGTGTACTCGCTGAAACCCAGCGAAGTGACGATTTCGTTCAACTTGTCCAGTAGCGCCATGCCACTACCGTCAACTTCGCTGCCAAAAGCGAGTTGAGGAATCGGGTTGCCCGTGAGTTGAATCGCGATGAATATCGCAGGAACGGTGTAAGCAAATATCAGAACACAATACTGAGCGACCTGCGTGTAGGTAACGCCCTTCATGCCGCCAAGGACGGCGTAAATGAAAACCACGAGCATCCCCAGCACCAGCCCCCACTCGATTTCGAGCTCGAGAAACCGTGAGAACACGATGCCGACGCCGCGCATTTGTCCCGCGACATAGGTGAACGAGATAAATATCAGGCAGATCACAGCGACGATTCGGGCCGCCTTCGAGTAGTAACGCTCCGCGATAAACTCCGGCACCGTGAATTTGCCGAATTTGCGCAGGTATGGCGCGAGGAGCAACGCCAGCAAAACATAGCCTCCTGTCCAGCCCATGAGATAGACGGAGCCGT
The DNA here is from genome assembly GCA_029881055.1 of Gammaproteobacteria bacterium. Lineage (GTDB taxonomy): Bacteria > Pseudomonadota > Gammaproteobacteria > Steroidobacterales > Woeseiaceae > UBA1847. The sequence goes on along the minus strand of JAOUNH010000004.1, from coordinate 23,822 downwards.
CATAGCCGAGAAACGCGATTAGCCCCGCCATGGAGATGAACGAGGCGGCGCTCATCCAGTCAGCGGCTGTCGCCATGCCGTTGGCCAGCGGCGAGACGCTCTTGCCAGCGATGTAGAAATCACCCGTATTGTGAGCACGCGACCAGATCGCAATTGCGATATAGAGCAGGAAACTGAGACCGACGACGATCCAGGTAAGCAATTGAAGACTCATGAGTTCGCCTTAGTCCACTAGTCTTCGTGCACGTCGTGATCGCGATCGATCCGATTCATGCGCCAGGCGTAAAAGAAAATCAGCAATACAAAGACGTAAATCGACCCTTGCTGCGCGAACCAGAAACCCAGTTGAAAGCCACCGATACGGATTGTGTTCAGCTCCTCAACAAAGAGTATGCCGAATCCGTATGAGCAGACGAACCAGACCGAGAGGCAAAGCGCGACGAGCCTTAGGTTGGCGCGCCAATACGCCATGCGTTTGTTCTCATTCACTATCGACCCGCCTGTTGCCGTGGAGGCTCAATGTAGCAGGGACGGGACGATGACCTCAACGAAAGACCAGCTGCAAAAATCGCGAACAAAAAAAAGCGGCTTCTTGCGAAACCGCTTTTTCCAAACCAACGTAAGCACGTGGTCCTGGCCCCCTGAATCCCCCGCCAAGTCGTACCTGAAGGTGTCTTGCATTCTTTCGCGTAGTTCCAATTGTTGCTGAAAGACTACGCGGAGTGAGTGGAAAATTCGCAGAAAAACCACTATTTGTCAATCCTTTATAGGGGTTCTAAAAGTTTTTGACACATTCCAGAAGCTTTTGTTGCTCAAACGCTACATGCGGTGCCAGCGCGTCAATGTGTTCAAAATCAAGGTTTAAGGTGCCAATCTTCGTCATTCGTCTGCGACCGGATTCGCCAGCAAGCCGACTCCGGGAATATCGACCTCGACTTGATCACCGGCCTTCAACCACCTCGGTGGCGTCCGTGCTGCGCCGACTCCGCCCGGAGTACCCGTTGCGATAACGTCCCCGGGCAGCAGCTCTGCGAAGCTTGTGCAATATTCAATCAAGCGGGGGATATCGAAAACAAGATCCGAGACGCGCCCTTCCTGCATGATTTCGCCGTTGAGTCGCGTCGTCAGCGTGAGCACCGAAGGGTCCGGTATCTCATCACTCGTAACCAGCCACGGACCCATGGATCCGCTAGTCGCGAAGTTTTTGCCGGCCGTAAATTGCGGCGTGTGATTCTGCCAGTCACGCACCGAGCCATCCATGAAGCAGCAATACCCGGCGACATAGTTCAACGCGTCGGCCTTCGTGACATGACGTGCCCGCTTGCCGATGACAAAGGCCAGCTCTCCTTCGTAGTCGAATTGCTCCGAGAGCGCCGGCCGGATCAGTTCCTGCCCATGGCCTGTCTGGCTGCCCGGGAAGCGCACAAACACGACCGGGTAGTCCGGTACCTTTCGCCCCATTTCCTCGATGTGCGGGCGATAGTTGACGCCCACACAGAGGACTTTGTCCGGATTCGGGATGGGCGGAAGGAGTCGCACGCCATCTATTGCGTGCGTAGCGCCGGACGTACTCGCTGCCAGTTCGTCGAGTTTGCCGGCGGTGATGGCTGCGCGCAGATCCGGATAGCGTACCCGGAACGCCTTGTCGGCTTCTCGCAGCATCGTTCCGTCGACAACCCCGTAGGATCGATGGTTCCCGGTTTGAAAGCTTGCTAGTCTCATGACTCCCCTGCTATTAGCGATAATCTCGCGGATAAGGTAATCCAATGACAAGAATAAAACACGCATCCTCTGCAGCAGCGCTGCTGGTCCTCGTCTCGAGTTCGATCGCAATTGCGGATACAGCACTGCACAACATCAACGGCTATACCTCGACGAATGAGGGCATCGAGACTTTCTCGGTCCTCGTATTCGATGATGCGGGCAAAGTCGTTGCTATCGGTGACGACGACCTGCTGGCACAACATCCGGACGCGACCCTGCGCGACGGGAATTCGAAAACAGTACTGCCCGGGCTGATCGACTCACACGGTCATGTCGAAGGCCTTGGCGCCCTCAAGTCCAACCTGGATCTGACCGGAATACCGAGCGTCGAGCACGCCGTAGCGGCGATTCAGGCTTATGCAGCGGAACGGCCCAGCGCTCGCTGGATACTTGGCCGCGGGTGGAACCAGGTGCTTTGGCCCGTAAAGGAATTTCCGCTGGCATCGCAAATCGATGCCGTGGTCAGCGACCGCCCTGTTTACCTGCGCCGAATTGACGGTCACGCCGCGTGGGCCAATAGCGCCGCCATGCAGATCGCGGGCATCAGTGACGACACGCCGGATCCTGTGGGCGGCAAAATTATCCGCGACGCGAATGGTCACGCCACCGGTGTATTCGTCGACCTGGCGATGGACCTGATCGATGCGAAAGTGCCGGCGACGAACAAGGACGAAATGCAGGACTCCATTCGAGCAGCGGTTGACGCTTTACTCTCCGAGGGTATTACGAGCGTGCATGACGCGGGTATCAATCTCATGAATGCCGAAGTTTATCTGTCCATGGCCGACAATAATCTTCTGGATATGCGCATATACGCGATGACGGGTGGCGCAGATGAGGTTCTCGATGCCATCGGCAAGCCCATCCGCGGATACGGCAATGACCACCTGGACATTGCGTCGGTCAAAATCTATTCGGACGGCGCTCTCGGTAGTCGTGGCGCAGCCATGATCGAGCCCTACAGCGATGATGTCGAGAACCGGGGATTGCCGTTCTGGACGCAACAGGAGCTGGATAACCAGGTCGCGAAGGCCAATGCGATGGGCTTCCAGGTGGGCATTCATGCCATCGGCGATCTCGGGAATCGGCTCGCCCTGAACGCATTCGACAAAGCGCAGGGGGGAAAACCGTCGCCACTGCGCAATCGCATCGAACACTCACAAATAATCGCTATGGAGGACATACCCCGATTCGCCAAGCTCGGTGTAATTGCATCCATGCAGGCGACGCATGCGACCAGCGACAAGAATATGGCCGAAGACCGGATCGGGCCGGAGCGTATCCTGGGTGGTTATGCCTGGCGGCGATTGCTGGACTCCGGTGCCGTGTTAGCCAACGGATCCGATTTTCCCGTCGAACTCTCCAATCCCTTCCACGGCCTGTATGCGTCCGTCACCCGCCAGGGGCGTGACGGTGAGCCCGAGGGTGGCTGGTACGCCGACCAGGCGCTGACGCGCGCCGAGGCCTTGCATTCGTTTACGCTGGCGGGAGCCTATGCCGCGAACCAGGAGGATCGACTTGGCAGTCTCGAGCCGGGCAAGTGGGCTGACTTCATCGTGATCGATCGCGATTACTTCGAGGTTCCCGCTTCCGAAATCGACGACATCAGCGTCCTGCAGACCTGGGTCGCAGGTCGCATCGTGTTCAACCGGGAAACGCCCGAGTGATCGTCGAACAGGTCTGGACAGGTAACGCTTATCGCAATTTCAATTACCTGGTCGCCTGCCTGGAAACCGGCGATGCACTCGCCATCGATCCGCTCGACTACCCGAAGTGCCTCGCACTGGCGGCAGAGCGCGGCTGGACGATAACGCAAGTCCTCAATACCCATGAGCACGGGGATCACACCGGTGGCAACAAGGGCGTCGTCAAAGCTACTGGCGCAAAAATTATCGCACACAAGAATGCGGGCGGCCGGATCCCGAATATGGATATCGGTGTGGGCGCCGGCGATGTCATCCATGTCGGCAATACCGTGGAACTCGAATGCCTCGACACGCCTGGTCACACGATGTGCCACATCTGCCTGTTGTCGAGGACGGAGCAACCGGTGCTGTTCAGCGGAGACACTTTGTTCAACGCCGGGGCAGGCAACTGCCACAACGGCGGTCACCCCGAAGAACTGTTCGAGACCTTCGAGCGGCAACTGGAAGTACTTGGCGATGACACCCTGCTTTACCCGGGCCACGAGTACCTGCTGAACAATCTCGCTTTCACACTTGATCGCGAACCGGACAACCGGGCGGCGGCGGAATTGCTGGAGAAGTGCAAAAACCAGGACCCTGCACACGCGCTGCTGACGACGCTCGGGCAGGAAAAAGAGATCAACACCTTCTTCCGGTTGCAAAGCCCAACAATCGTCGCAAAGTTAGCGGAGGAGTTTCCCGAGATCGGCGACAATCCGGACGCACGCACCGTATTCCTGAAGCTCAGAGAGCTCCGGAATAGCTGGTAAGCATTCGTTCGACCACCTGTTCGAGCTCGACGAGATCGGTTTCCGGTCGTGACGCCATCCACAAACACAATAGAGAGAGATACAGTTTGCGCTGTTTCTCCAGTTGCTTGCGCCAACGCCGCCCATCGCCACCGAGATACGCATCAAGCAGCCGCGTTACCTGCGCGTCATCCAGTTCATGGTGCTCCACCAACGTTGCCAGATCGAAAAACGGATCGTTGTCGCAGGCATATTCCCAGTCCAGGAACTTGAGATCCGGAGTTGCAATAATGTTTTCCGCAACGAGGTCGTTATGGCAACAGCACAAATTGTGCGGCTGGCGCATGTGCGAAATCACCTCTGTACATTTGCTCACGACAACCGGATCGAGACCCACGACATTTTCGACGTAGCGTTTGGCCGCGACCCTGGCATCCACGGCGCGCCCGGTCAGCGGCAGTGCGTGCAGGCGCCTGAGTGCCGCAGCAATGAGTTCGAGATTGCCCGCCTCAGCAAAGCTGTCGCGTGTCCAGACGGTACCCTCGACGTACTCCGTGAAATACAAGCCATCGTCGGCGAGCAGTACCGGCGCCGCGAGACCGGCTTTTTCAGCAGAACTCTGGACGCAGGCTTCCGCGCTGCGCGTGTTGAATGGCGCCCCGCGCAGGCCGTGATCGATTTTCAAAACGCCGGACTTCTCACCATTCACAATCAACCAGGACTTGTTTGTCAGGCCGCCTTTCAATTCAGAAACCGACGCGCCCTCCCATCCGGGTATCTCGGCGAGCACCGCTTCGGGAGTCAGCGGAACTGTCATGTGCGCTGCTCGCGCATCGAACGGGACCAACTGACGAGGCCAAAGGGAATCATGATGACGTAGACGACAAACAACAACGCAGTCAATTGCAGGTCTCTCGACCAATAGATCACTATCGATGCGATATCAATCACGAGCCAATACCACCAGTTCTCAAGAACTTTTTGCGCCACCAGGAAGGTCGCCCAGATCGCAAACCAGGTTGTCAGGGAGTCGATATAGGGAAACGCTGCATCGCTATTGGCACTCAGCAGCATCCCGCTGCCAATGCTCAGGGTCACGATGATGAGTATCGCCGCGAAGTGTCTATTCCGTGACCAGATCGCGACCGGACGACTTCCTCCCACATCGCGACCAGCGCGCCAAACGTACCACCCATATATCGCCATCACGAAGTAGAACGCGTTGAGCAACGACTCCATGTAGAGCCGGGCCTCAATGAAAAGACCAACATAGATCGCCGTACTGAACGCGGCAAAAAACCAGCACGCAATATTCTGCCGAATCGCAAGACTGAGATAAGCGATTGCGGCAAGTACCGCAACGATCTCGTATATCGATTGCGACCTCGCCTGTTCAATAATTTGCGTCAACAATGTCAGTTGACCGGGTTGTTCAGTATTTTGATCGTGAACACGGCTTTCGGCACGTCCTCAAATGTCGTCCGGATTTCTCGCATCAGCACTGGCATAACAACATCGTATTCACCACGCAACTGTGTGCTCATCCGGTTGTACTCGATTTCAACATCACTGTGTTCGGCCAACCGCTTGATAATGTTTTTGATTGGCGGAATAAAATCCGCATCCAACGGGTACAGACTTATATCAACTGCGACTTTCATGCGTTAAAACCTCCTTTCGATCGTTACGCCAACCTGGCGCGGATCGCCAGAACGGGTATAGAGCTTATCGGGAAAATCCGGTGGCTCGTTTCCAAAGTAAAAGCCACGCACCGCGTAGCGCTCATCAAGCAGGTTCCGCACCCAAAGTGCCGCGAGCCAGGTTTCGGTTTCGCGCCCGATTCGCACATTGAACAATTGGTAGGGTTGCGACGCCTGATCGTGACTGACGTCAAAATAAAAAGCATCTTTTGCAGATGCGTCAAGCCTCACGAAATAGCCGTTGGGGTTTTGATACGAGACCCCAAGCGCCAGCGTAAACGGTGGCGCATGCGCCTGCTCGCGACCACTCTGCAGGGTTGCGTCGATAAGACCCAGGGACGCGTACAACTCCCATTCGTCGGCAGGAAACCAGCGCGCGTCCAACTCGAAGCCCAGTGCCTCGCCTTCACTTGCATTGTCAGTAAAAAACACGAACGACGCCGGATCACCGGGGATTAACTGGGTCGATGTACGAATTTGCTGGTCAAAGCGGCGATAGTGGAAGATAGCCGCACTCATTTGCAGGTGATGGTCCGGCAGCATTGTTTTAATGCCGGCCTCGATTGTCCACATATCTTCACTGCCAAACTCACGATTGCCGTCGGGCACTGCGCCGAGGTTAAATCCTCCGGCTTTGTAGCCCTTCGACAAGGTCGCGTAGGCGCTGTGATCGCTAAAGTCGTGACTGACGCCGACTTCTCCACCCCACATGGTTTCCGATGGCCCCGCTTCGAGACCGGCCGTATCGGAATAATCGGTTTTGCGCCGCTCGACTCGAAACCCGGTTGATATCCTGGTCGCCGCAGAAAGCTCGTGATCAAACTGTCCGAACAAAGCCAGGTTGGTGGCTTCGTAGTCACTGCCAAAACTGTCGTCGAGGCTGTCTGCCCAGTCCAGAAAAGGATCATAGTACTCACCGCGATTCAGGGTAATGACTTCGTCGGCCAGATTGAGCGCATAAACACCGATCAGCCATTGCTCGGATCCCAACCGGAATTCCTGGCTGACTGTGCGCCGCTTACGGTCGCTGATTGACACATAGTCATAAGTGAACGGCTCCCAGCTTTGATCATTACCCCAATCGGCATCGAAGCTGAAGTCGATTGAAGAGTCCGCAAATGATGTTATCGACGTCGCGGTCAGACCATCGAGAATCGGCCATGCAACCCGAGCCGCGGCGCCGAGGCTCTCCTGAGCATCGCGCCCTGGTTTATCCGACAACATCGTGTAGCTGTTATCCAGAGAAAAGGCGTCATAACCGTTGTCCAGCCGCGAGTACAGCAAGGACACATCAAGGAGCACGTCCTTTGCAAACACAAGCCGGGCCCGCCCCCTGAGAGCAGTTTCGTCTCGTCCGTTCGTATCATTGCGATTCAGATAGGCGTTGCTTCGAAATCCGTTGCTCTGGGATCGCTGCGCGCTGACGCGAAACAATGCGGACTCCGACGCATTCATAGGACCGCCAAATGCCATTGCCAATGCACGAGCGTCGTCGCCACCGACTGTTAACTGCATACGCCCGTCTCGTTCGGCTGACGGTGCGGTTGATTGCACATACACGAGACCACCCAACGCGTTCGCCCCGTAACGACTCCCCTGCGGCCCGCGCAGTACTTCGATCCGGTCTACGTCGAACAGCGTTGCGATGCTGCCAATGCCGCTGAAATCGATATCGTCGATCAGGAAACCAACCGAGGGATTTGGCGCGCCCTGGTATTGCTCCAGTTCACCGACTCCGCGTATCTGGAAATATCGCGCGCGATGCCCGTCGCCGGACCAGTTCATGTTAGGGATGAGGTTAACGAGTTCCTCAAAATGCTGCACGGCGGTAGCTTCGATGAACTCGCCGCTCATCGCGCTGACACTGAACGGAACGTCGGTCAGCAATCGTTCGCGATAGTCCGCCGTGACCGTGATCTCCTCGAGTGGAACTTCCGCGCCCGCCGAAAGAGAGGCAACAAGTATGGGGGCAAGCAGCCACGGGTAGCATTTGTACTTCATGATTCTCTTCCTACGCCGGCATTATCCGGATCAGGTTCTAAGGGTTCTCGTGACGAGTCTCAGGCCCGATGGCCACCCCTGTGATTTTTGGCTTTTTAGCTGGGCGCTAGTTTACTTCAATCTGGCCAGCAAGCTAGACGTATCCCAGCGACTTCCGCCCAGCGCCTGTACTTCTGCGTAGAATTGATCGACCAGTTGCGTCAATTCCAGCTGCGCACCGTTTTCGGCAGCTTCTGCGAGCGCCATCGCCAGATCCTTGCGCATCCAGTCCACGGCAAAGCCAAACTCGTACTCGCCCTTAACCATGGTCTTCCAGCGATTCTCCATTTGCCACGATTGTGCGGCACCTTTGGATATTGATTCGATAACCAGCGCAGGATCGAGGCCCGCTTTTTGCGCAAAATGCAGGCCCTCTGCCAGGCCTTGTACAACCCCTGCAATGCAAATCTGGTTCACCATCTTGGCCAGTTGACCCGCACCTGCAGGGCCGATATGCGTGATGGCTTTCGCGTAACTGTCGATAACAGGGGCTGCTCGCTCGAAATCATCGCGGCTACCACCGACCATGACCGTCAATTGGCCGTTCTCGGCACCAGCCTGGCCACCCGACACCGGCGCATCCAGGAATCCGACTGAACTGCCTTTTGCTACTGACGCGATTTCCCGCGCTATCTTCGCTGACGCTGTTGTGTGATCAACGATTATCGAGCCACTTGTGATCGATGACATGACGCCGTCACTGCCTAGCAAGACGTCACGGACGTCATCGTCGTTACCGACGCAGGAAAAAACAATCTGTGCGTCAGCCGCAGCCTCTGCCGGTGTAGCGGCGGATTGGCCACCGAACTTCTCGCACCAGGACTTCGCTTTCGCTGCGGTGCGGTTGTAGACCGTGACATCGTGTCCTGCTTTGGCTAGGTACCCGGCCATGGGAAACCCCATGACGCCCAGTCCGATGAAAGCGACTCGCATGTCAGGCTGCCCGTTCGGCTTTGTTCTTCTTGCGCGGGTCAAGGCCCAGCGAACGCGCAATGATCTCGCGCATCACTTCCGACGTGCCTGCATAAATGCGGGATATTCGCGCGTTCGTGTACATGCGACTGACGGCATACTCGTCCATGTAGCCATTACCCCCGTGCAGTTGCACACACTCATCAGTTACGCGGGCTTCCAGCTCGCTGCAGAATAACTTGGCTTTCGCGGCATCTTCCGCGCTGAGCTTGCCGGCGTTGTGCTCCATCACACAGCGATCGACAAACGCCTGCGCGACATCCATCTCCGTCCGCATGTCGGCAAGCTTGAATCGCGTGACCTGAAAGTCGGAAATTGCCTGACCGAAAGCCTTGCGCTCCTGTACATACTCCATCGTTGCCTCGAACGCGGCTTCGGCATTGGCGAGGTACTGGCAGGCGCCCAACAAGCGTTCCTCGGCCAGGAAATGCATAAGCTGGTAGAAACCCCGATTCCACTCGCCAAGCAGGTTTTCCTTAGGCACCTTGACGTTATTGAAAAACAACTCTGCCGTGTCCTGGCTTTTCATCCCCATCTTCTTGAGGTTTTTGCCGCGTTCGAAGCCTTCCATACCACGCTCGACCACAAACAGGCTGAGTCCATGACGAGCACTATCTGTCCGCGCAACGACGATCACGAGGTCCGCGAGGATGCCATTGGAGATAAAGGTCTTCGATCCATTCAGCAGGTAGTGATCGCCTTTATCTTCGGCTTTCGTGCGCACGCCCGATACGTCGCTGCCTGCACCCGCCTCAGTGATTGCGACGGCCAGTATGTATTCGCCCGATATGCACTTCGGCAACCAGCGGGCTTTCTGCTCTTCCGTACCCAGCTCGCCGATATACGGACCGACCAAGCGGCTATGCAAGGTCATGAAAAACCCCGGATCGCCGTATCTCGCGATCTCCTCGATCAGTATCTGTTCATAACGGAAATCGTGGACGCCGGCACCGCCGTATTTCTCATCGGCCCACATCAGCAACATGCCCTGTTCGCCCGCCTTCAGGAATGCGTCCCGGTCGACGATACCCTGTTCGCGCCAGCGCTCACTGTGCGGCATTACTTCGTTCTTATAGAAGCTGCGAGCCGCGTCGCGGAACATCTCGTGTTCCTCTTCAAATATATTTCTGTCCATTTCTGTCTCTGTTACAGGCCTACTTGCCCTTGAAATTAGGTGCGCGTTTTTCAAAAAACGCATCGACGCCTTCTTTGGCATCTTCCGACTCTCGCAACTTTTGCTGCTCCTGCGCTTCCATCGTGAAACAACTATGCCAGTCATGATCCATCGCGTGACGCATGACCTTCTTCGTTGCCGCAAGTGACAACGGTGCACGTTTGCTGAGTTCGCCGGCCCAGGCGACGCTGGCGTCGCGCAAATTGCTGGCTGGCACAACCTTGTTTGCGATGCCCAGCTCCAGGCAGCGCGCTGCAGTCACGCGCTCGGATTCGATACTCAACTGGTAGGCGCGGTGATATCCGAGCTGCCTGACCAGCAGCCAGTTCGCGCCACCATCCGGAACCAGTGATATGGTCGTAAACGGCGAAAGCAAAAATGCATCGTCCGCCATCACCAGCAGATCGCTGTGCAACGCAAAGGAAAGTCCAATGCCCGCGGCGAAACCAGGTACAGCTGCAATGACCGGTTTCGGAATCTCGGCGATTGCTGTTAACACCGGCGCGTACTCGAATAACAGCTTTCCCTGCGTCGTGCGATCTCCGACAAATCCCTGCTTGAGGTCAGCACCAGCGCTGAACGCCCGACCTTCTCCGGTCAAAACGATCACGCGGATGCCCTCATCACTTTGCGCTTTCTCGAAAGCCTGCAATAACTCCGCACAGAGCTCGGTCGTGAATCCATTCAAGGAATCCGGCCGGTTCAAGGAAATGATCGCGACATTGTCTTGCTGTTCGTAAAGTACCGTGTTCGCCATTAATGCTCCCCAGGTGGCTGCCTTACATGTTTCGTCGGTATTCGCCACCGACGTCGTACAACGCGGCGGATATCTGCCCCAGTGAATTCGCTTTTACGGTTTCCATGAGCTCGGCAAACACATTATTTCGTTCCCGCGCAACCGCCTGCAGGCGCGCCAGCGCGGGTCCGCTGTCTTCCCGGTGGGTCGCCTGGAATCCTCGTAGATGCCGAATCTGGTCTTGCTTCTCGAGGTCCGTGGACCGGATCAGTTCCTGTTCGTGGACTTCGTCTTCCTGCCCGTGTTTCGGCAAGAAAGTATTCACGCCGATGAGCGGCAGTGAGCCGTCGTGCTTCATACCCTCGTAATACAGACTCTCGTCCTGAATCTTGCCACGCTGGTACATGGTATCCATCGCACCGAGCACACCGCCCCGCTCCGAAATCCGCTCGAACTCCTGGTAGACGGCCTCTTCGACCAGGTCCGTCAGTTCCTTGATCACAAAGGATCCTTGCCAGGGGTTCTCACAAAAATTCAAGCCGAGCTCGCGTGAAATAATCAGCTGTATGGCAACCGCGCGACGTACCGATTGCTCTGTTGGTGTGGTGACGGCTTCGTCAAACGCATTTGTGTGCAGGCTGTTGCAGTTGTCGAACAATGCGTACAAGGCCTGCAATGTCGTACGTATGTCATTGAAACTGATTTCCTGCGCGTGCAGGCTGCGACCTGACGTTTGCACGTGATACTTCAGCATTTGCGAACGCGCACTCGCTCCGTAGCGCTCGCGCATCGCGCGTGCCCAGATCCGGCGTGCAACACGACCGATGACCGAGTATTCCGGATCCATGCCGTTCGAAAAGAAGAAACTTAAGTTAGGCGCGAAATCATCGATGTCCATGCCGCGCGCCAAATAATACTCAACAATCGTAAAACCGTTGGACAAGGTAAACGCGAGTTGGCTGATCGGATTCGCCCCGGCTTCGGCGATGTGGTATCCGCTGATGGAAATTGAGTAGTAATTGCGGACGTTGTTCTCGATGAAATACTGCTGCACGTCGCCCATCATCTTCATCGCGAACTCTGTCGAGAAAATACAGGTATTTTGAGCCTGGTCTTCCTTGAGAATATCCGCCTGGACTGTGCCACGAACGGTTTTCAGCGTTTCGTTTCGTATTTTCGCGTACGTATCGGCGTCAACCAGCTTGTCGCCTGAAATACCGAGCAAGGCCAGCCCCAGCCCGTCATTTTCGTCCGGAAGCTTGCCTTCATACTTCGGCCGCTCACGCCCCTTGAACCAGGCTTCGATCTTCTTCTCAGCATCCTTCCACAGACCGCTACTACGCAAGTATTTTTCCACCTGCTGATCGATCGCTGCGTTCATGAAAAATGCCAATATCATCGGCGCCGGTCCGTTAATCGTCATCGACACGGACGTCGTCGGCGCACAAAGATCGAACCCGGAGTACAGCTTTTTCATATCGTCGACGGTCGCAATCGAGACACCGGAGTTACCGACCTTGCCGTAGATGTCAGGACGCTCGTGCGGATCTTCGCCGTACAAGGTTACCGAATCGAAGGCGGTTGACAGTCGCGCAGTCGGCTGACCTTGTGAAAGATAGTGAAAGCGACGGTTGGTGCGCTCCGGTGTTCCTTCACCGGCAAACATTCGCGTCGGGTCTTCGCCCAGCCTTCGGTACGGATAAACGCCGCCCGTGTATGGATAGGCTCCCGGCAAATTTTCCAGGGTCAGGAATGACAGCAACTCGCCCCAGTCCGAAAAATCAGGCGCCGCTATTTTCGGGATCTTCTGGTGGCTAAGGCTCTCACTGTAATTGTCGCCCGTGATTTCCTTGCCGCGCACGGTGTAGCTGAACCGCTCCGATTTGACGGCAGCCCTGCGCCTGGGCCAGTCCTTAAGGAGCTGTATGGATTCCGACGAAAGATCGGAAACAGCTTCCTGGTAACGCTGCCTCAGCACGACAAGACTGCGATCATCGCCTTCCGTCAGTGCTTCGCCAGCGTAGCGCTCAAGCGCTTCGGGCAACTTCGGGTCCGGAATCAGTTTCAAGGCTTCGTACAGATGCTGTGCGCGGCTCGCAATGGTCGCCTGCGAATCGGCTTCGTGATTTTGTGCCCGACCTTGTTCTGCGATTTCCGCAAGGTAGCGAATTCGGGAACCCGGAATGGCTGCCGTGGATCGAGGTTCCTTGTTGCTGGTGTCGATGTCAGTCGACCACTTGCTATCAGGCAGCCCTAATTTCAACGCCATGCGCCGACACATCTCGCTGAACATCCAGCTAACGCCAGGATCGTTGAACTGGCTCGCAATCGTCGGAAACACCGGCACCTCATCGTTAGCAACCTCGAACGCGACGTGGTTTCGTTTCCATTGCTTGCGGATATCGCGCAACGCGTCCTCTGCGCCGCGTTTGTCATACTTGTTCAATACAACCAGGTCGGCAAAATCGAGCATGTCGATTTTTTCCAGTTGGCTCGCCGCACCGTACTCGCTGGTCATGACGTAGACCGAGAAGTCCACCATATCGACGATTTCACTGTCGCTTTGGCCGATACCGGCTGTTTCGACGATCAGTAAATCGAAACCCAGCGACTTCAGAAACAGGATGTGGTCGCTCAGCATTTCGCTGGTGGCCAGGTGCTGTCGACGCGTCGCGATCGACCGCATGTAAACCCTTTCGGAACGCAGCGAATTCATACGAATGCGATCGCCCAGCAAGGCCCCGCCAGTGCGTCGCCGCGTGGGATCGACGGCCAGAACCGCAACTCGCTTGTCGGGAAAACTGGCGAGGAATCGATTCAGGATTTCGTCAGTGACGCTGCTCTTGCCTGCACCGCCGGTACCCGTAATGCCGATCACCGGAACCTTGCCCGCCTTGACCTGCCACTCTTTCCTTTTCGCTGCCATCCCGGCATCGCCGAAAACATTCTCTTCGATCGCCGAAATCGTCGCTGCAATATCCGTCGTGCACGATGGGTCGACAGTGGCCGGCGCGCCTGTCGCACGCCTGCCAGCCACAGTACGCTCGACGAGATCGTCGATCATCGCTGCAAGACCCAGTTGCATGCCATCGTGGGGGTGATAAATGCGTTCGACGCCGTAGTCCATGAGCTCGCGGATTTCCTCCGGCGTGATCGTGCCGCCGCCGCCACCGAATACCTTGATGTGGCCGGCTCCGGACTCGCGCAGGCGATCAATCATGTAACGAAAGAACTCGATATGACCGCCCTGGTAAGAGCTGATCGCAATGCCGTCTGCGTCCTCCTGGATCGCCGCGCGAACAATATCGTCGACACTGCGGTTGTGGCCAAGATGGATAACTTCGACGCCGCGTGCCTGGATCAGGCGCCGCATAATATTGATGGCCGCGTCGTGGCCATCAAACAAGGATGCCGCGGTTACGAAGCGCAATGGCGCTACCCGGGCCTCGCCGGACACGCCTGGCAGATCGCTGGCTGCAGTGCTCATTGCCGAAATTCCTTAGAAATCAGTGACTTTGCGGGTTGCAATAATTTTAATCTGAATTAAAATAATTCAGATTGATCCAGAACTCAAGTGCCTGCCTCTCGGTACGACAACGAAAAAGGATACTTTAGCCATGGCCACGAGCGCCGAAGAAACGCGATTCGAACTCCAGAAAACCCGGATGCTCAGGGCGGCGGCACAGTGTTTCAACCAAAAGGGCTACAGTGGCACCTCGCTCCGGGACGTCGCCGATGTACTCGGCCTGACGGATCCCGCGCTTTACTACTACGTGCGCAACAAACAGGAACTGGTTTACCTCTGTTACGTACGTGCCGCTGACCTCGGTCGCGAGGCACTCGACAGGGCGCTGTCCGAGGGGCGCGACGGCATGGATGTCATGCTTCGCTACCTCCGATATCACATCGAAATGATGGTGGGCGACCGCGGACCCATTGCGATCATGAGCGAGGTTCCTTCGCTTAAACCCGAGCATCGCGAGGAAGTCCTGCAATTGTCGCGCACCCACGGCAAGAATTTCGAAGCAGTGCTTCAAGCCGGAATTCGAGACGGCAGTATCGCGGACTGCAATGTTCGCATGACAGGTAATGCAATTATGGGATCGATTAACTGGATACCAAAGTGGTACCACGGTGACGCGGAACAGGGCGAGAAACTGGTCAACGAGTTTCCGGAAATACTGGCGCGTGGATTGTCAGTCGATTGACTCGACGCGCACCTGGGCGCGGCGCTCCAGCTCACGGATATCGAATCGGGTCGGGTCCGTGTCGATATCGTGAAAGCCGTCCATTTCCTTAAGCAACAATAGTCGTTCTTCCAACTGGCGGTAAATGGATCCGTAGTAACTGTCGGCCGTCTGCGTCCGGCTCCGATCAGGTTCAACGATCGTTATCGGCGAACTTTCGCCTCTGATGCGAGTCCCGGTCCTGCCCTCAAGATCACTAAGGTTGCGTTTGATCGATGCCAGTACGACGGCGACATCGCTGTACCTGGAGCGCAAACGGAAATACTCAGCATTGGATTGGTGGACCTGATTTTCGTCCAGCTGTTGCAAAAGGTGGTTGCTCACGGCTACAAACTCCGGAGTATCGCGCTCGGCGGCCAGTCGATACCAGGCTGAAGCAGAGACCGGGTCCTCGCTCACGCCCAGCCCGTTTAGCAGCATGTAGCCGACCATGTACTGTGCGTACTTGTCGCCAATCGGCGAGAGTTCGTTCCGGTAAATAAAATAGGCGCGCCTGAAATCCTCCGCCTGGAACAACTGCTCGACCTTCGCCTGCACAGCCATGGTCCGAGCGTCGGGAAGGTCAGCTGACAGCTCAGACGAACCCTGGCTCCACGCAGGCACCGACGCCGACAACAGCATTGCGACAATTCCTGCGCGCCAGATACTCTGAATAGTGGTCCCGTTAATTAGCGCTACGTCCCAATAAATCCCAGTGAATTGGAGTCCCGAATTGAGCCAAAGTTCCGGTTTCGCGCCTTTTCTAGTCGACGAAGTCAGGCTTTCGCCTGGCTAGATTAGCCTGCATGGCCTCCTGCTGATTGCGCCCGCCGATTATGCCACCCTGCAACCGCGCCTCCAGCGCTAACGCGTCGGCTTCTGTCGATTGCCACGCCTGGTTAACCAGAGTTTTGATCGCCCGAATGGCGTCCGGCGATTTCGCCGCACATTCCGCAGCCAGCTTGCGGCTGGCTTCGAGCGGATCGTCGACTACGTCCGTGATCAGTCCAAGTACCTTCGCCTCGGTACTGTCAAGCACACGTGCCGACCAGGACAATTCCTTTACCCTGTCGGGCGATACCAGGTGCCGAAGGGTCGCGCTGATTCCCATGTCCGGGATAATGCCCCAGTGCGATTCCATAATAGACAGTCTGGCCGTCGGTGACGCGTAACGAATGTCAGCGCCCATTGCGATTTGCAGCCCTGCCCCGTAACAGACACCTTCGATCGCGCATATCACTGGTACCGGCAGTTCGCGCCAGGCGTAGGCAGCACGCTGAAACAGGTTAGCCGGAGATGGTTCTACCGGCGCACTCAACGCGGCGCGAAAATCGAGGTCGGTGTCCGCAAACAGGTTCAGATCGATACCTGCACAAAAACTTTCGCCTGCACCTCGTAGAACGACGGCGCGAACGGATTTATCTGCAGCGAGACGATCGGCCGCCGCACCCAATGCCACAAACATTTCCATATCAACGGCATTCATCTTGTCCGGCCGATTCAAGACGACATCGGCAACGTGAGCTTCGATCTTTATTCTGACGCGATCCATTTGCAGGCTCTCAGTCACCTATACAGCCAGCGTGCACTTGCCATTACGCAGCACGATGACGTCGCGCTCTTTCACGCTGCAGCGGAAGGAAACGACGTTACCGTCCTGCCACATATCGGTCGTGATCGTATCACCCGGCAGTACCGGCGCCGTAAAGCGCGCCTCGAAGCTCTCAATCAAGGTGTAGTCGTAGTCGCAAATCGTTTTAAGAATAGCGCGACAAGCAACACCGTAGGTGCACATGCCGTGCAGTATGGGCACATCGAAGCCGGCCCTCGATGCCAGGGCCGGATCCGCATGCAGGGGATTTCGATCGCCCGTGAGCCTGAACAACAGGGCCTGGTCCTGGCGAGTCGAAAGGTCGCAACTTAAGTCCGGGTCACGTTGCGGCGGCCTGTGCGGCCGGGGCCCGGTGCCGCTGGGACCGCCGAAGCCGCCATCGCCGCGGGCCATAACCGTGCAGCCGAGCGTAAACAAAACAGTGTCATCACTCGCCAGGCGACCCTCTGCCTCGAAGAGAAACAACGCGCCTTTGCGGGGTCCCCAATCGAATACGTCCGCTACCCGCTTGTTGATCAGCAGATCAGCCTTGGGCGGCAACGGTCGATACAACTGCATGCGTTGTTCGGAGTGCAACACCTGGCTAAAGTCCCATCCCAATCCGGGTGGAAACATATCGGGTACCAGCACTGTTGCCAGGGTGGGCAGGGTCTTGAAGGCATCACCCTGCTCGTACACATAGGGCAATTCCTTGAGGTCAAGCGGGTTCTGCCCCATGCCGATGCTAAGCGCATAGAGAATCGCCTCGGAATCGTCGTAACTCAAGGGTAAGTCGACCACTCGGGTCGCCATCAGCGCATCGTAATCCAGCGGCATAATTCATCCATTAATAGTTTGCCGTGATTGTACATGGACTCACATACGAAATATGCCGTGAGGAGCCTCATCTTTGCGGCGACCGCTCATCGCAGCCGACAGTCCATGCGCCAGTACTCGTCGTGTATCCGTGGGATCAATAATGCCGTCGTCCCACATACGCGCGCTCGCATACAAGGGATGGCCCTGTGTTTCGTATTGCTGGCGAATCATTTCTTCGTAGTCGGCCTTGTCGGAATCCGACCATTCTTCACCGCGTGCGGCCAGACCATCCGCTTTGACGGTCGATAAGACCATCGAGGCCTGTTCGCCGCCCATCACTGATATTCGCGCGTTGGGCCACATCCACATCAGGTTCGGGCTGTAAGCGCGACCGCACATGGCGTAGTTTCCCGCGCCGAATGATCCGCCGATGACGACTGTGAATTTCGGCACGTTAGCAGTCGCCACGGCATTGACCATCTTGGCTCCATCCTTGGCTATGCCCGCATGTTCGACCCGCTTGCCCACCATGAATCCCGTGATATTTTGCAGGAACACGAGCGGAACGCGACGACGATTGCAGAGCTGAACGAAATGGGCGCCTTTCTGGGCAGATTCGGGGAACAGGATACCGTTGTTCGCGACAATCCCGACCGGATAACCGTCGATATGTGCAAATCCCGTGACCAATGTCGCGCCATAGAGCTTCTTGAATTCCTGGAACTCCGACCCGTCCACGATGCGCGCGATAACTTCACGAACGTCGTAAGGGTACCGGTACTCCCGGGAAACGATGCCGTAGATTTCCTCCGCCGCGTACAAGGGCTCTCGGGGCTCGCGCCGGCCGGCAGTGGCGCGCGGAGCCTCATTCAAACTCGCGACGATATCGCGGGCAATCGACAGTGCGTGTGCATCGTTGTCCGCAAGATAATCGGTTACTCCTGAAATCCGCGAGTGGACGCTGCCACCGCCCAGGGTCTCGGCATCAACCTCTTCCCCGGTTGCCGCTTTTACGAGCGGCGGACCACCCAGGAATATCGTCCCCTGGTTTCGCACGATGATCGACTCATCGCACATCGCCGGCACGTAGGCGCCGCCCGCCGTGCAGGATCCCATCACGACAGCGATTTGCGGAATGCCGGCCGCCGACAGCCGCGCCTGGTTGAAGAAAATTCGACCGAAGTGATCGCGATCGGGAAAGACTTCATCCTGTCGCGGCAGAAAGGCTCCGCCCGAATCGACGAGATAAATACAGGGCAGTCGGTTTTCGGCGGCGATTTCCTGCGCACGAAGGTGTTTCTTGACCGTCAGCGGATAGTAAGTACCGCCCTTCACGGTTGCATCGTTGGCGACGACCATGCACTCGATGTCGTGAATCTTGCCGATACCGGTCACGATTCCGGCACAAGGCACGTCGTCGGAATAGACCTGCCAGGCAGCCTGCCGGCCAACTTCGAGAAAGTCGGTGTCTGAATCCAGCAACGCCCTGATCCTGTCACGCGCGAGGAGTTTGCCGCGCGACAAGTGCAATTCCCGTGATCGCTCAGGGCCACCCAGCATGATGTAATCGTTCACTTCCTTAAGCTTTTCGACCAGCTCCGTATGAGCCGCCACGTTGCTTTCGAAGCCCTTGGAATTGCGATCGATCTTTGTGCTTATTTTTGGCATCACGTCCTATTTACTGGCGTTAAACAATTCACGCCCTATCAGCATGCGCCGAATTTCGCTCGTGCCGGCGCCAATTTCGTAGAGCTTGGCATCCCGCCACAGGCGGCCAGCCGGGTACTCGTTAATATAGCCATTGCCGCCGAGCACCTGTATCGCTTCGCCCGCCATCCACGTAGCTTTTTCAGCTGCGACTAGAATACATCCTGCCGCATCGAAACGTGTAGTTCGGGAACGGTCGCACGCCTGGGCAACGGCATAGACGTACGCGCGGCAACTGCTCAGCGCCGTGTACATGTCCGCAATCTTGCCCTGCATCAGCTGAAACTCGCCAATGGACTGCCCGAATTGTTTACGGTCATGGATATACGGCAGGACGAGATCCATGCACGCCGCCATTAGCCCTAACGAACCACCGGACAACACGACACGTTCGTAGTCGAGTCCGCTCATCAGGATCGCGGCGCCCTTGCCCTCTTCGGCGAGCATCATGCTCGCCGGGATACGGCACTCTTCCAACAGCACTTCGCTGGTGTCGGAACCGCGCATCCCCAGCTTGTCCAGTTTCTGCGGCGTTGAAAATCCGGGCGTCCCGCGTTCGACGAGGAATGCGCTCACGCCGCCAGACGCTACCGAGGGATCGGTTTTCGCATACACGATGATCAGGTCGGCGCCAGGCGCATTGGTAATCCACATCTTGGATCCCTGGAGCACATAGTCGTCACCGTCCCGGGTAGCCGTTGTGCGCATACTCATGACATCGGAACCCGCACCCGCTTCGCTCATCGCGAGCGCGCCGAGATACTCACCCGACACGAGTTTGGGCAGAAATCGATTTTTTTGTTCTTCGCTCCCCCAGCGCCGCAGCTGGTTCACGCAAAGATTGGAATGGGCGCCGTACGACAATCCGACGGCACCCGACGCGCGACTGATTTCTTCCATCGCGATAACATGCGCAAGGTATCCCAGGCCGGAACCGCCCCAGGTTTCCTCAACTGTAATACCGAGCAAGCCGAGTTGCCCGAGTTCCGGCCACAGGTCCGCCGGAAATTCGTTGGTCTCGTCAATCGTCGCCGCACGCGGCGCAATTCGGTCGGTAGCGAAATCGCGCACCGTCTCGCGCAGCAAGTCGAGCTCCTCGCCATGCCCAAAATCGAATTCAAACATAAGGTCACACTCACGCTTGTGGAATGGGAATCATACTCGGTAATCGCCGAGTGGAAGGACATACCTCACCAGAGGTACACCCTTTTCAGGAATTCGAAAGCGCGTCGATGAATCGCGAGAACAACTCGTACTGCGATGTAATGCTCAGCTTGGCGAACAGGTTGCGCTTGTGAACCATCACAGTGCCCGGCGCGATTCCCAGTTCGCGGGCGATTGATTTGGACGAATGCCCACGCAGTAGCAACTGCGTTATTTCTCGTTCCCGATGGGTCAGGGTTTTTTCGCCGAAGTTTTCGAAACAAGTCGTCAGCCGCCTGTGCATGCCATGATCGCCGGCGTCGCGGGACGATTCGCGATCCCGGCTGTCCCATACTTTCTGCATGGCAGTGCGAACTATCGGTTCGACGAGCCGCAGCTGACTTAATTCGATTCGCGAAAAGCGCTTTTCCGTGCGCCCGCACACGAGGACCAGGGCACTGACCGGCGATACGCCCAGAAGGAAATCCATTTCATCGACGAGATGGGTACGCTCAACGTATTGACGGTAGTACTCACTCGAATGAAAGCGATCCGGTTGGGCATCCCGAAAACGGCACATGGCAGGCTTATCCGGTCGAAGTGCCATCTGGTACAGCGGATCGAGGAGATAGGGGCCTGCGAGATAGCGATCGAGATAATGCCGCGCACGACTCGGCGCGAGTGAGTGGTGAATCACCTCCGGCGGCGCGTCGGCATGAAATGCCATCAGGCTGGTGCCATTATTCGACACGGTCGCGCAAGTGAAGGCAACCAGCTGTTTGGCGATCGTTTTACTGTCGGGCGCGGAGATGAGCTTGGCCACCTCCGTCTGCCACGCCAGGCTGTTAAAGACAGTTTGCAAGGATCACTTCACCTGGGCCTGTTGACGCTGGGTATCCGCACGGGGTTCGCAGGCCCTAAAACGAGGTCAGGAACGACGCTGCGTTACCGCCAATAGGCCCGGACCCGGATTGGGCAACTCGCAGGTATTCGATACCTTTCGGATAGTTCTCGGGTTGCGGATTGTAGATTCTGGACACCCTGTTGTTGTGATATAGCCTGAGCTGCGACCCGAATGGGATCACATTCGCGGGATCGTCACCGGACATCTTTGCATGCAAAGCCGGCAGGCGATAGAAAGGCAAGTTCATATTCGCATGATGCGCATTGTGGTACCCGAAATTCAGGGTAAGCCAATTCAAGTGCGGAAATCGTAACGACAAGGGGTTGCTAAACGTGTGCTCCTGCTCCCATTCGCGATCACCCTTGTGCGGGGCTCGCGAAGTCTCGAACAACGTTGTGCTGTATGGATAATCGTGCTGCACACTGTCCATGAATCGCAGGACATGCATCATGATCAGGTAGGCAAGCACGTACAGAATGGCCACCTTCGGGAAGAATATTGCTGCGGAAACAAACAAGCCGCCGCGTATCAGAATGACACTGACGTTTCTCAACCGTTGATTGCGGCGCTCTGGAATTACAAACGACGTGAAAACCATGACGCCGTGCATCAGCAAGTCGTGCGCGGGAATGTAAAACCATTCGAGGAGGCGGATTAATTTCGTTATCAGCGGATGGCGCTGGAAAAACTCATCGTATGCAAACCAGACAACATCGTCGTTATCGACATGGTGCCTGAAGTGCTTGTAACGCATATCTTCATAGGTACCGTAAGCCGCGCCGCACAACCAACTCATGACCCGACCAAGGCGCGCGTTGTCTTTATGTCGTACAAACACGAGATTATGGCCGCACTCGTGAATAAGGTAGGCCGAAATCGTCATCGCATGGGCGAGTAACAGTGTAGCGGCCATATTGATGGGTATCGACGAGACGAATAGCCCGGCGAGACCCAGTACATAGCCGAAAATGGCGTAGCTCACCGCCACACCGTAGTACAGCCAGCCCGCCGATTCTTTGAGAAGACCAGTTTTGTTGCTCATGATAAGTCCACCAGTTGTACACATAGAGCAAGCCTATTGCTAGCATACGGCAACCTGACTGAGACGCCCGGAGAATTTCAGAGATGAAGCTAGTCACTGCCATTGTAAAGCCGTTCCGACTCGACGATGTAAGGAATGCCCTGAGCGAAGTCGGCATTCAAGGTATGACGGTCAGCGAAGTCAAAGGATTCGGGCGCCAGCGCGGCCATACAGAGCTCTACCGGGGAGCCGAGTATGTCGTTGATTTTCTTCCAAAAGCGAAGATCGAGGTTGCGGTCTCGGACGACGCTGTCGAGCGTGTGGTCGAAGCCATTATCGATGCCGCCAAGACTGGCAAAGTCGGCGATGGAAAAATATTTGTGACAACGATTGATCAGGTCTGGCGTATACGCACGGGCGAAACCGGCGACAGCGCTCTTTGACCTCCTGGTTCAGGCTCTACAGCTTGAGCCACTCGAAACCGGAGCCGCGACGATAGTAAACGGCTACGGCACGACCGTAAATCTCAGCTTCTGCAACGGGCCCGAAAAACCGGCCGTCCACGGAATCGCCGCGATGATCTCCGATGGCGAGCACCGTTCCCTCGGTTAGGCTCACCGAAAACCCGGGGCCACCCCCGTCGGCGAGATTCAGAGCCACGCGCTTGTCGCCAATCCATTCAATTCCGGTATCCGCAGGAGATGCCAGCCATTCACCGTTGATCGCGAGGTGGCCGTCCTGAATAAGAACGTCGTCGCCACCAACGGCGACAATTCTCTTGATCAGGCGCTTCCCGTCACGCGGAGAATCAAATATCACGACGTCGCCTCTTCGCACGGGGTCCCCGTCAGTAAGCTCGATTCGCGTGAATGGAACCCGCAGGCCGTAAGCTCTTTTGTCGACGAATACCCGGTCACCTGCGATCAGTGTGTATTCCATGGATCCTGATGGCACGTAATAGTGATCGGCGAGAGTTGATCGCCCTGCCAGGATGCCAACAACCAGCATGGCGAGAATCAGGCCCTCGCGAAGAATGTACTTAAGCCGTGTATTTTCCATTAGTACCCGGGCGCTCCTCTACTCGGACTATTTCTTCGTGAAGCAGAAAGCGTTCAGCTTGTTGCCATCGAGGTCGCGAAAATATCCTGCGTAAAAATTGTCCAAGCGCAAGCCAGGCGCGCCTTCATCCGTGCCGCCCAGTTCAAGTGCCTTGGCGTAAAAAGCGTCGACCTTGTCTGTTGAGTCCATTGCGATAGCGACCATGACACCATTACCTACAGTTGCCGCATTGCCATCGTAAGGTTTGGTCACCGAAAACGCAGGCGCCGACGGTCCCGTTGCCCAGGCGATGAAGGTGTCTGTATCAAAGAATCGGCTGGCCCCCAGGGAAGCAAACAACGCGTCATAGAACTTCGCCGCCCTGTCAATATCATTCGTGCCAACTGTGACGTAACCGATCATGCTCTTCTCCTGTCAGTTCTCTTGCCGGAGCCAAATCATTCCGGACCTCCAACGCTTGAGCTTACCCGCAAACGGCATCGCTGCGTATGCCGGGCTCGTGGACGGCAATGACAGCATACGAAGCCTCGAC
>JAOUNH010000101.1 GCA_029881055.1 Gammaproteobacteria bacterium | reverse complement strand
ACTTGCCGTAGAAACCGTTCTTTTCAAGCGTCAGCGCGTAATAAACATAGTCATTGGTAGGGCCGCCAAAATTTTCATACTGGCCGATCGCAACGTCGAGCGACGCAAGTCCGTATCCGGCGCCCAAGTTGATTTCCTGGTAGGTATCGTCAAAGTCGCCGGTATAAAAGTAACCGGTATAGCCGACACTGAGATTAACCTCGCCGACATCGACCCCATAGCCGAAGTAGCCGTCTATTTCGATACCATCAGGTGCGATATCGCCACCGACATCCGCGGCCCAGACGCCTGCGTAAAACCCGCCGCTTTCGTAGTCAACGCCGCCATTGGCCGACGATGCTTTCTGGAAGATGCCGCGATAGTAATAATCGCTGGCGAATCCCAGGTTGGCGGACAGTTCAGCCTGCGCTGTGCTGGCGGTGAGTAGGATGAGTGCGACAAGCGCAGATTGGGTGAACTTCATCTTCTTTTGCTCCGTGGTTGGGTTGGCAGCCAAATGACCGGTTGTCCCTTATAGAGCAGGATGCATGCCAACTAAGAAATTCGTTTATTAATTAATTGGTTATCGAATTCCCAGGACGCGCAGTGCGCCATTCCGGTGCGGGCAATTCACTGGCCTGCACCATTTTGGGGTGCCAGTGGGCTTTTTCCCCTGAATCGCGGCTAATGCGGCTGGTCTTTTCCGATCGGGTCAGGTATCAAACGGGTATGAGTGACAATTCAATCGAAAGTCTGGCGAAAAAACTGGCCGAGTCCATACCGGAAGGCTTGCGCTCGGTGCGCGAGGATCTGGAGGCGAACTTTCGCGGCGTACTGCGTACCGGGATCGGCAAACTGGATCTCGTGACGCGCGAGGAATTCGAGGTGCAGGAAGCCGTCCTGGCGCGCACCCGTGAAAAGCTGGAGCGCCTTGAGGCAAAGCTCGAGGAGATCGAAAAAAAATAGCGGCCAGGGAGGGCCGGATTCATGAGCCTCGCAATACTGCACTGCCGTGCGCAGTACGGGAGCGACGCGCCACCGGTGACGATCGAAGTCTTTCTGTCGGGCGGTCTGCCCGCATTCACGATTGTTGGCATGGCGGAAACTGCCGTCCGGGAAAGCAAGGATCGCGTCCGTGGCGCGCTCCTGAGCTCAGGTTTCGAGTTTCCCCAGCAGCGAATCACGGTCAGCCTGGGCCCGGCCGAGATGAAGAAGTCGGGTGGCCGCTACGACCTTGCTATTGCACTCGGCATTCTGGCCTGCAAGAAACATTTCCCGAAAGACACGCTGGACAATGTTGAGGTCTACGGCGAACTGTCCTTGAGCGGGGGTATAAGACCGGTGCCAGCGATATTGCCGGCCGTGTTGCAGGCAGCAGCGGCTGGCCGACGCGCGATCGTGCCGAAAGACAATGAGCTCGAAGCATCCCTGGCCGGCACGCGCGTCTATGCCGCTGCGTCGCTTACTGCAATAGCGGCTCACCTGTCGGGAAGGGAGCTTATCGAAGCCGCAGCGAAGACGGACTTCGCGAAAGTCGACCCAACCGCGAACGATCTTGCCGACGTACGCGGGCAACAGCGCGCCAAACGAGCTCTGGAAATAGCCGCAGCCGGTGGTCACAACCTGTTGTTCATTGGGCCGCCCGGTACCGGGAAGAGCATGCTCGCGCGACGGCTGCCGGGAATCCTGCCAGCGATGAGCAACGACGAAGCGCTGCAGACGGCCGCCATAGAATCGGTACTCGGCATGCCGGTTGCCATGAACGGCTGGCGGCAACGACCGTTCCGGTCCCCGCACCACACGGCATCGGCGGCTGCACTCGTCGGCGGTGGACCGGGCCCGCGCCCTGGCGAGATCTCGCGGGCCCACAACGGGGTTCTGTTCCTCGACGAGCTGCCGGAGTTCAATCGACGCGCACTGGAAGTCCTGCGCGAGCCATTGGAAACGGGCCGCATCTCCATAGCGAGGGCCGGTGGACAGGCCGAATACCCCGCGCGGTTTCAGTTAATCGCTGCGATGAATCCCTGTCCCTGCGGGTACCTGGGCGATCGTCTTGCGGACTGCCGCTGCAGCGCAGACCGGGTCGCAGCCTACCGACGCAAAATATCCGGACCGCTGCTGGATCGCATCGACCTGCACGTCGAAGTACTCCGGCCGTCAACCGATGCGTTGCGGGCGAGTGCGGCCGACGGGGAGAAAAGCAGGGTCGTGCAAGCGCGTGTCGAACGGGCATGGTCAATTCAGATGCAACGCAGCGGTGTCAGTAATGCCCGTCTGGACGGCACGAACCTGGACGCTGTTTGTGCAGTAGGCGACGCCGCCTGGGCGCTGCTCGAAAACGCAACGGAACGCTTTAACCTCTCGGCACGGGCCCACCAGCGCGTGTTACGCGTGGCGAGAACAATCGCAGACCTTGCAGGGGCTGAAAAATTAATGCCTCCGCATATTGCTGAAGCGCTGTCGCTGCGGTGCCTGGACCGGCAGACCTAGTAACCAGTCACACCGGCCCGGGTAAGCCCGTCATATTTGTTTCATCGCCTCGAGGGCCGCTCTTGATCCTTCGTTCAGCGCTCTTGTGTGGCTCATATAACCGCTGAGTTCGGAGTGGCCGAACCGGATTCGACCAAACCCCTTCTTGACGGTATCTATCGGCGCTGCTTCCCCATTTCTCCCAAAATGAAATCCAGGTTGCGGTGAGATATACGCGTGACCCCAGCGATTCAATACGATCCCGGCGATGTCGTTTTCCGCGACAAATCCAGACGCTGCAAACATCCTGGTCATTTGCGCGACGATTTCATGTTCATAGTCGGCATACGATTTACTCAGAAGCTCGGCACGCCCTACTGCACCTTGCGCTTCAGGAGGAAGACCAGGGTTATTGAAGGGTACGTAGAAGGTCATAACCGTTGGTTTGTCGGGATCAAACGGTTCTGTGGCATCGCCCGTAACCATCGGCCTGCGAATGGCAAAAAATCGGCCGAATCCGTCAAACCAGCGGCCCGCCGCGATGCCGAGCTTGTCGAGAAAGCGCCAGTTTCGCAGAGCAACATTTACGACCAGTATCGGTGAGTAATAGAACTGGCTGTAGGCTTTCGCGAGCGCTTCGGGCATGTCCTTGACGATATTTCGCGCGACCCATCCGCCAATGGACACCACGACTGTCCTGGCTCTGACTCTTCTGACTTTGCCATCCTGGTAATACGTTACCGCAACGTGGTCGGCGTCGTCCGGCGCGCCGTGGTGACGAATATCGATCGCCGTAGAATTCAGGCGGAAACGTAAACTGTTTGAGGGTCGATCCAGCGCCGAAAAATCGATCGAGTTGTACAGAATTCCTTCAAATGACCGGCTACCCGAGATGCTGTCCGGTATGAGGAACTTTACGATGTGCCTGAAAATGCCCGCGTTGCCGCCCGGGAAACTGTAGGCACTGTCCGCGTTGATATCGTACTTGTAGTGAACATGGGTGCCCGGCATGTCCAGCAATTTTGCAGAGTAGGCCGAATACACGTCTGCACCAACGCCGCCCATCGATATGGCCAGTATGGGATCGAAATACTCCGTCACTTCCGGCGAATATCCCATGACGTCCTCCAGCAACTCTTTGTAGGACATGCTATCGAGCCAGCGATCCAGATCGTCGCCGGTGTAGTACTCCTCCTTGTCGGCAAAGGCGCGATTCAATTCTGCCTTGAGACGATCCGACCACGGCAAACGCACCAGGTGATCTTTTCTCGGGTTGACGATCCACGGTGTCTCGGCATCGCTGCCCAGGAAATAGCCTGTGTCGTAACGCTCCTCGTCCCAATACACGCCGTAATAGTGTTCCAGCGGAGCCCTTACATTGGTCTTCTCGGGGTCCTGCTTTACGAATGCGTATTCGAACGGAAGGCCCGTATCCCTATAAATCTCGGCGATCAGGCTGTTGTCATTTCGGTCGGGTGGACCGAAATCGTTGGACCCTTGCGGGCCGCATAATTTATAGCCATCAACTTCGAATTCATTCTGCTTTGCTTCCCCACCGAATACAGGATGGTTCTCGAGAATCAGGCACTTCTTTGCAGTCCCGTGCTTCTTGTGAAATTGATATGCGGCACCGATGCCGGAAAAACCGCCGCCGATAATGACCATGTCGTACTCTTCGCCGGTATCCCCCACCTCAGGCATCATCGCTTGCGTCAGTCCGTCCCGGATCAGGTGCGCGGCTTCGCGGACAGCAGCGACATTGCCATTGGAAGTCGCGTAATCACCGACCCCGCCGTAGCCTGTCCACGGATCATTGAAAATACCTGGCGGCGCATGCCTGGCCGCGTATCCAGGCAGCGGGGCGCCCAGCAGTGCTGCGCCGACGCCAACCAGGGTTCCGTTAACAAAGTCTCTGCGCGAAATGTCAGGCTTCAGGGTGGACTTGTCTGTCTTTGCCATTTGTTCGCACACCTCAATTTACGAATGCACGGAGGCATTATCACTACGATGCCTGGATCGGCAAAACTAGTTGCCGTCCATACGGAGCAAAAAAAAACGCGCCGACGAGAGTCGACGCGTTTTGTTTTGTATTGCCGGGTCGCCTGTTTCTACCCTATTCAAAATCCATCGTTACATTGAGGAAGAGCCGACGACCTAACCAGTCATATTGCGAATAGAACGCCGTTTTTCCAAGAACATTGACCTCATTTGAGGTGCCGCGTGAGGTAACTCGTGGCGGTTCCTCGTCTGTGACGTTGGCCATACCCAGTCGAGCCGTCAAACCATTATCGAACGCGTAACTTGCTGACAGGCTGTGATAAACGACCGAATCGGCAACGAGGTTAATTCCGACCTGAACGCCCGTAGAGTCAGTGACAGTGGTTCGACCGAAGTGTGCCGTATTATCGGTTTCACCGATGTAGTTCACGCCCCAAAAGAATGACCATGCTTCCCAATCGAGGACTACATTCAAATTACCAACGGTCTCGGGATGTCCCGCCAATCCGGAGAGATCTTCCTCTGTTTCGTCAAACAGTGCGACGGTGTCTTCCAGATTGTAGGTCCAGCTGGTATCAATCGATAAGGTGCTGCTACGACCGACTTCCTGAGACCAGGTAGCTGCAAGATCGATACCGCGAACCTGTTGTTTGGCAACGTTAATGTAGCTGTCCCTGATCTCCAGAATCGCAAATGGCAACGGCGCCGTTGCCGAACTTCGATCAAACTGGTCACAGAGTGGCTCGTTCGGGAAAAACACCGAGTTGTAACAACCGGCAACAATTGACTGACCGCCAATCCTGTCGACCTCGTCATTAACTAAAATGTCGAAGTAGTCTACCGATACACTCAGATCCGTAAACTCTGGTCGCCAAACCAAACCGAACGTAAAGGCCTCAGACGTTTCAGCGGCCAGAACTCCGGCGCCTCCGCCTGTCAGGACGCTCGGTCCAACACTCGCAACATGATCCGGTGGAATCCCGTCTGCCTGGCAGTTTGTTGCTGTCCGGTCAGAGATATTACCCAGAGCCAGATTGGCCGCCCACTGGAAACACGGGTCCGCCTGACGTGCCGACAGAGAGCTGGATTGATCGGCCAGATAGAGCTCGTAGAGCGACGGCGCGCGGAATGATGTGCCAAAAGTACTTCGCGCCCTGAATGTATCTGTCAGAGCCCAATTCAGACCGACTTTGTAAGTCAAGTCGTCCCCGAACGAATCAACATCCGTATAACGCACTGACGCATTGAAATCGACGTATTCGGCGAGCGGCTTACCAGCCAGCAATGGGATGTCAAACTCGGCGAATACAGCGACTGTGCTGTCCTCGCCAGCGGTAATCCCGGCTGACCCGCTTAAGTGATTGTTGCCTGAGAGTCGCAACGGTCCCGGTGTATCCAGAATCTCGTCATCCCGATACTGGAAGCCAACGGCCATGGCAGCCGATCCGGCCGGCATTTCGAATATATCTCCCGTAATGGATCCGTCAATCGACCACTGCGTGTACTTGGTATTGCCAACGTCTACGGCATACCAGTAGTCCTGAATTTCCTGGGGGATGTCGCCCGCCAGAAAGTTCGGATCCAGCCACGGAATATCGACGCATGCCCGGTTGGATATCGGCGTAAATTCTCCGACACATGATCCAGCCGTCCGAAACCAATCGTAGGTGATCGCATCGTCGTAAAGCTCGTCGTTCGCGTATTCACCGTCTGAATTACTGTACTGATACGACAAATCCCAGTTCCAGCCAGCCAAAAACGACTCATTCTCACCCTCAAGACCGAGGACAAGACGCTGATAATCAACAGTGACGGTCTGGTCAGCGTGCGGAGAGATAGTCAGTGGGCTCAGCCATTGAGCGCCTGTCCAGCCTACCCTTAACGGATCACTGCCGAAGCCCAAATCAGCCGAGTCGTAGTTGTAGATATACGACCAGATCTGACGGTATCCGATGTCAACCGTTTCTCGTCGATTCAGAAGGACTTCGGAGTAAACGTTGATCCTGTCATTGATCGCGTAATTGCCCTCAAGAAACACGGTCGTGGACTCAGACTCCGGAATCAGCGTTTGTGTGCCGTGCAGAGGATGTTGAGAATCAATCAGCGAGTTCGTTAAGGCATCGCCCTGCGCGATCGGGTACCAGCCCGGTGGGGCAGTCATATGATTGGGGTTGGTCGCTGCCGGGATACCAGGCACGCCGTTTGCGGCCAGTGCGCCGGTAAAATCGTATTGCAGAAGATTCGTTGGTGGCTGCACATTGGTTGTGCCGTCACCGGCACCGCCGACGTAGGCGGCATAGTCGTAGACCCAGACGTGTCCCCATGGGAGGTCGTCACACAAGGGTTTGCCTGTGCGGGGATCGATCAGGTCCGCACGTTCGCCGGTGTTGACATCAAATGTGTAATCCTCCTCGCAATTGAAGAAATCTCGATCGCTGCGCTGGAGAATCTCAGTCTTGTTGTAATCGACTGTGGCGCGGAAGTATCCACGATCAAACTGCTTGCCCCAGGAACCACTGATTTGGGTGCTTTCACCACCGGATTCATCGGGTTGTGAAATAAACGCGCTAAACGTTGCACCATCCGTTTTCTTGGTAATGATGTTGACCACACCGGCAACGGCGTCGGAACCGTAAATCGATGATGCGCCGTCCTTCAAAACCTCAACGCGTTCGACCGCTGCCAACGGAATCGCACCCAGGTCGAACGATGAAACACTTCCCTCTACGCCGGAAGGACCCGCGCGACGGCCATTCAACAATACGAGGGTACGTTGAGCGCCAAGGCCACGCAGGGAAATAGTTTCGCTACCGAGCCCGCCATTTGAAACAAAAACACTCGTCGAGGCGGCGGTTACCTGTGGCGCGCCCTGTGCGACGGTTGTGGTCTGCAGCATGGTTGCGACATCGTTGATGCCTTTTGCGGCGGCGGCTTCGGCGAGAACCACATCCATCGGTGCGGCGCTGGAGAACGAGTCCCTGCGAATTCGCGATCCGGTGGTAACAATTTCTTCGATTGGTGCCTTATCGGCCTCGCCGTCAGTACTCTGAGCCATGACTGCCGAAGCTGGCCATAGTGCCGCCACGACGGCGGCAGCCAGCGGAGACATAACCGGAATCACGTCTTTATTCGCGAAATTGATACAACGACGATTGGTCTTTTTCATACTAGAGCTCCCCGGCCACTATTTAAAACGACTTAAATCAATCACGATCCGTTAATACTCTGAGATCCAGCTTATTCAGATCGGTGCTTGGTCTCGCGAAATTTCGCTAGGTCAATACGTAATTGGACGTACTATTATCGGTATTCTTATTTATATTCCGACACTAATATAAGTCGCCAGCATTTTCCAATACCATTTTGCCCTCCACTGAATGGTCAAACGGAGAATAATCTGCAAGGATGCCGACCCTGGTCCCTGCAAGCACCTGATCCTGGTTCACATTATGAACTTTGCCGGAAACTTCTTCCTGATTGGCAGTATCGATATCGCTGAACTCAAGCGACTCGTCCTGAGCCTGTCGGACGAACAATGGGACAAGTTTTCGACTCGCCAGAACATCTACGAAGTGCATCAACACACGAAAACGATCGGTCTCGTTTATGACCTCGATTTTCGCCACAGCCATCCGACGCGATTGCCGACACTGCAGATCTTCGAGGAAGCGCTTCGCCCAGTCCTTTGGATGATTGCGGATCATTTCGAGAAGAC
This sequence comes from Gammaproteobacteria bacterium, assembly GCA_029881055.1. Lineage (GTDB taxonomy): Bacteria > Pseudomonadota > Gammaproteobacteria > Steroidobacterales > Woeseiaceae > UBA1847. Next base: position 1,691 of record JAOUNH010000101.1, on the reverse strand, counting down.
CGAGTCCGCCCAGCGACTTATGAAGGAAAACAGTCTCGGCTATTTCATTCGTGCATCCCTGGTACAACTTGCGGCCGGTCACGGCATTGCCGAGCACCGTGACATGAATTTTTCGCTCACGCATTCACATCGCATCCATCTGCCTATCATTACGAACGACGATGTCTGGTTTACGGTAGGTAATGAGTCGATCAATATGCGGGAGGGGCAGTTGTATGAGATCAACAACAGGCGACTGCACTCGGTGCACAACAAGGGCAGCGAAGATCGCGTCCACCTGATCCTGGATTACGTATTGCCCGGTGAACAATGCTGCTGCGCCGCGAAGCACCATCCGGATACACGGTGTAGTCCACAGGCATGCTTTGACACGGTACTTCTGAAAATTCCCTGCACCTGCCACCCGGAAACCTGAGACCGGATAGCCCATGTTTACCGCTGACCTCAACGGGTCGTGGGAAAATTCTGCATTCCGACAACCTGTTTTAGCCACTCGTCGTGAGCGGGCAATTTCATGGGCGCGATTTGCAAGCGCCTCGCGATGCCAGGTTGCACACGAGTCGGTGGTCTCTCAGGCCCAAACCACCGGTCGCACTCTGCCCGGAGAAAGTCCATGCCGTACAAAATGGCTTCGTAGCTGGACAGCGTGAATATGCCTGCGGTGTCCACAGGACTTCGGTGATCGCCCGGCAGGCCGCCGGATTGCAGCGGAATATCAGGCTGGCCCGGGAAAAACTGATCCTCGAAATCGGCGAGCGAGGGAGGCTTGATGCGCCAGAATTCCAGCTTCGCTTTTAGCCTGTCGTTGATTCGCTCAGGTCGCTGAACCTCTCGCCAGAACTCCGTATCGGTTCGACGAGTCAGGCAATAGTGCAGATTGATAAAGTCCAGAACCTCGTAAAACCGGTTCGCCATAATTCGGTTGAAACGAAACGCCAGAGGTTCCATGTCGTCACGATAGGGGAAGTGCTCGGTTGCCATGACCGCCGCAAGGTCGCTCAGGTACAGACCGGTAGATTCCAGGGGCTCTATGAATCCTGCGGAGAGGCCGATGGCAATGCAGTTTCTGACCCAGGACTTGGCCCGATGGCCTACCTTGAAGGGCACCCGTCGCGCCGGAAAGCCATCAGCGGGAGTCCCGATAAAAGCGCGCAGCTCCTTTTCGGCGTCGTCATCGCTGATGTAATCGCTGCTGTGCACGTAACCCCACGCACGTCGGGTCTGCAGTGGAATTTCCCAGATCCAGCCCGACGATACCGCCGTTGCCAGCGTATTCGGCCGAACGTAACCGGGGTAGTTGTGCTCGTACGGCATCTGGATAGTCAGTGCGCGGTCGCACAACAACCACTGTGAGCAATCCACCCAGGGCACGCCCAGCTTTTTTTCGATCAGCAGCCCGGCGAAGCCCGTGCAATCGATAAACAAGTCAGCCTCAATGCGCGTGCCCTGCCTGGTGTGCACAGCACCGATATCGCCATTTTCGGCCATCTCGATATCAGTGACGTGATCGAGGTAATGGTGCACGCCACGTGAGGTCGCGATTTCGCAAAGATAGTCCGCGAATTTTAGTGCGTTCATGTGAAATGCATAAGTGAAGCGGGCACCGATGTCTTGCCGGTCGAGCGTTTTGGGAGCCAGGCACGCATCGCATACCACAGGCTGCGCCGAAACGGTTTCTGAAAACGGGATCG
>JAOUNH010000263.1 GCA_029881055.1 Gammaproteobacteria bacterium | reverse complement strand
GTTTCAGCAGCTGAAGAATCGTTGCGAGGGTTCCAACTTCATATAAATCAGAGGGTTGGGGATCATCCAGGTCAGCCGCTTTTTGTGCCACGAGCAGGATGCGCTTGCCAACGTGCATCGCCTTGTCGAGTGCAACGATCGATTTCAGGCGCCCGACAAACAGGGGGATGACCATGTGCGGGTACACAACCACGTCCCGCAAGGGCAAAACCGGCACGCCGGACGCATCGTCGACGACTTTCTCGTCCTGAGACGGGTCGATCGATGCAATTAAGTCTTTTTCTGGTAGGTCGTTTTCTGACACCGCGAGTAACCTCTATTGAGAATTAACTATACGAAAAGCTGGTAGTGTTGTGCGGCCAATTGGCCGCAATTCAAGCTTTGGTATTCGATGTCTTTTACGCGCCGTCCGAACCTGTTGGCCTCGGCGAATGCTCAATATTGACCGTCGGCGATTCATCCGACTCGTGGATAATGTACGGCGGGTTCTCGCCTGCAACCACCGCCTCGTCGACAACGACTTTCTTGGCGCTCTCCGACGACGGCAGATCGTACATCGTGTCGAGCAATACATTTTCGAGGATGGTTCTGAGGCCACGAGCGCCGGTCTTGCGTTCCATCGCTCTTATAGCGACCGCCCGCAGGGCGTCGTCACGGAATTCCAGGTCCACGCCTTCCATCTCGAAGAGCTTCCGGTACTGCTTGGTCAGGGCGTTCTTCGGTTCGACGAGTATCTGGATAAGCGCCGCTTCGTCCAGTTCCTCCAGGGTCGCCACAACAGGCAGCCGACCGACGAATTCCGGAATCAGCCCGAAGCGAATCAGGTCTTCCGGCTCAACGTCGTGCAGTAGCTCCCCGATGTTCTTTTCGTTCTCGCGCGACTTAACGTCTGCCACGAACCCGATGCCAGACTTCGACGAGCGGTTCTGGATGATTTTTTCAAGGCCGGCAAACGCGCCACCACAGATGAACAGGATGTTACTGGTGTCGACTTGCAGGAACTCCTGCTGCGGGTGCTTGCGACCGCCCTGTGGTGGTACAGACGCAATCGTGCCTTCGATCAGTTTCAGGAGCGCTTGTTGCACGCCCTCGCCCGATACGTCACGTGTGATCGACGGGTTATCGGACTTACGCGAAATCTTGTCGATTTCGTCAATGTAGACGATACCTGTCTGCGCCTTTTCGACATCGTAGTCGCACTTCTGCAGCAGCTTCTGGATGATGTTCTCGACATCCTCGCCGACGTAGCCGGCTTCCGTCAGCGTTGTCGCATCGGCGATCGTAAAGGGCACGTTGAGGAGGCGTGCGAGCGTCTCGGCCAGCAAGGTCTTGCCGCAGCCAGTCGGGCCGATCAGCAGAATATTGCTTTTGGCGAGCTCAATATCGTCCTTGGAACGCTCGTTCTGACGGCTGTTCAGGCGCTTGTAATGATTGTAGACCGCGACCGCGAGGACTCTTTTCGCCCGCGCCTGGCCGATCACGTACTCGTCGAGTACGGCGTTGATTTCCTTCGGTTTTGGCAGCTTGTCGTGGCTGGTCTCACCGGTATCCTCGAGTTCCTCGCGGATAATGTCGTTGCAAAGTTCGACACATTCGTCACAAATGAAAACGGACGGCCCGGCGATGAGCTTGCGAACTTCGTGCTGTGACTTGCCGCAAAAAGAACAATAAAGGAGTTTTCCGTCCTCGTTCTTGCCGCGGGTTGTATCGCTCATACTGTTTGCCTTAGTGACGAAAATACCAGGCAAATCAATATGCCTGTGACATTGGGGAGGTAGTTTACATGGGCGCTATCAAGGTTCAAAGTCACAGCTCACATAAGTCGACAATAACCTTGCAAGTCCTTGATTTTTAAGGGATCAGCCGTCGGTTTTTACACTCATGGCCTGGCGTGAAGCCAGTACGGTGTCGATAAGCCCGTATTCGACGGCAGCTGTCGCGCCCATGAAGTTGTCACGCTCAAGATCCCGTTCGACCTTCTTGACGTCCTGTCCCGTGTGCTTGGCCATGATTTCATTCAGGCGATGTTTCAGCGCGATAACCTCTTCAGCGTGGATGCTGATATCGGTCACTTGTCCCTGATAACCGGCGCTCGGCTGGTGCACCATGATCCGCGAATGCGGCAGTGCGTAGCGCTTTCCCTTGGTACCACCGGCCAACAACAAGGCACCCATGCTGGCTGCCTGGCCGATGCAAATCGTCGATACATCGCAGTTAATAAACTGCATCGTGTCGTAAATCGCGAGCCCGGATGAAACCACGCCGCCCGGCGAGTTGATGTAGATATGGATATCCTTGTTCGGGTTCTCGGATTCGAGATACAAAAGTTGAGCGACAACAAGGTTCGCCATGTGATCTTCTACCGGTCCGACGATGAAGATGAGCCGGTCCTTCAACAGCCGGGAGTAGATGTCATAGGCGCGTTCGCCGCGAGACGTCTGCTCAACGACCATAGGTACGAGATTCATTGCTGTTGCGCTCATAGTATTGCGTTCCGTCGTATGTCTTTGTTGCCCAAGTGTCTCACGAAGCAGGTACGTTCATGAACTCCTTGAATGCGATCTTTTTCACCTTGGTATTGCCGTGCTCGCTG
>JAOUNH010000100.1 GCA_029881055.1 Gammaproteobacteria bacterium | reverse complement strand
CGGGCGCCTGCGAGCTGCCGGAAGGCACCGAGATGGTGATGCCGGGCGATAACGTGCAGATGACCGTTGAACTGATTGCACCGATTGCCATGGAAGACGGCCTGCGTTTCGCTATTCGTGAAGGCGGCCGCACTGTCGGTGCCGGCGTCGTCGCGAAAGTCATCAAGTAAGGTAAATACTATGAGTAACAATCAAAATATCCGCATTCGACTGAAGGCCTTCGATCATCGCTTGATCGACAATTCAGCTCGCGAGATAGTTGATACTGCCAAGCGCACAGGCGCTACGGTCAAGGGCCCAATTCCGTTGCCTATGAGAAAGGAACGTTACACGATCCTCGTCTCTCCGCACGTGAACAAGGATGCCCGGGACCAGTACGAAATCCGTACGCACAAGCGTTTGATGGATATTGTCGATCCGACTGACAAGACGGTTGATGCGTTGATGAAGCTCGAGCTGCCTGCTGGCGTTGACGTTCAGATCAAGCTTAACTAGGTCGATTTTCGCGTTCTAATAACGATCGGCCCGCGGCCGACATAGTCGTGACTAGGAATGGCTCGCTTCGCTGCGCTTTATTTCCTGTCTCGACTATCTCGCCCACGTGCCTGACTGTTAGCAAATACGTGACATTGTTCGCCAAGATCTTGAAGGACTTACAGCCAGTAAGGGCGGTTGGGAGGGTCTTTGCTGGAAATAAAGCGGACCGAAGGGAGCCATTCCTGCAAAGACCCTCCCAACCGACCGCGGACTGTCAGCTAAGCCATTGATTCTAATGGCATAAAGCACGCAGTCAAAAAGTAAAGAAAAAGTCCGCAGGCGACTTGTAATAAGGCATCAGAGTCGTATAATTGCTGGCTCGCTGGAATTGGCCGGACCGGGAGTCGGCCAAGATCAGGATAAAGAAAACACGTCGCCAGGAAACCGTGGGCGACACGGCAAATCCCGGAACCGCCGGCACGAACAGATGATCGGGTCGGAGCTTGGGTCAGCCCCAGAGCACAGAGGACATGGTCCTCAGCGATGGCTGGCCCTTTCGCATGTCTGAATAGAATGAAAAATACAGCGGCCGCCAATCGAAGTGACCGCAGTGCAACATTTGAAATTAGAGATTGTCACTGACCAAACGAAGTCGGTGCGAGGTTTTGAAGATGACAATGGGTCTTGTTGGCCGCAAGTGCGGCATGACACGTGTCTTTACGGAAGATGGGGATTCAATTCCCGTCACCGTGATCGAGGCACAACCAAACCGAATTACTCAGGTGAAAACCGTTGAGACCGATGGCTATCGCGCGCTGCAAGTATCAGCCGGAAGCCGTCGTGCGTCTCGTGTACGGAAGCCTGCAGCCGGCCACTTCGCCGCAGCGAAGGTTGACGCCGGCGACCTTACGATGGAGTTTCGACTCGATGACGCCGACACGGGCGAATTCGTAGCTGGAAACGAGCTCAAGGTTGACCTCTTTGAAGCGGGTCAGAAAGTCGATGTTGTAGGTACGTCTATTGGTAAGGGCTACGCCGGTACCGTTAAGCGCTACAACTTCAGAATGCAGGACGCTACGCACGGTAACTCCCGGTCGCATCGCGTTCCCGGCTCTATTGGTCAGAACCAGACGCCAGGTCGCGTATTCAAAGGCAAAAAGATGACGGGCCACATGGGTAATGTCCGTCGCACCGCGCTGAACCTGGAAATTGTTCGAGTTGATGCGGAGCGCAATATTCTGCTGGTGAAGGGCGCTGTTCCAGGTCACCGCGGCGGCAGCGTAGTTGTTCGTCCCTCTGTCAAGAACAGGAAGTAGGGGCCGATACGATGAAACTGAAACTTCAGGATAAAAGTTCGATCGACGTAGCAGAGTCTGCGTTCGACGCAAAATTCAACGAGGCATTGATCCACCAGGTCGTCACGGCATATCTCGCCGGTGGACGCGCGGGAACGAAAGCACAAAAGAATCGTTCCGCAGTTCGTGGTGGCGGAGCAAAGCCCTGGAATCAAAAGGGTACCGGTCGTGCCCGTGCCGGCACGAGCCGTAGCCCGATCTGGGTTGGTGGTGGCCGCACGTTTGCTGCGAAACCGCGCAACTTTGATCAGAAAGTAAATAAGAAAATGTACCGTGCTGCTATGCGCTCGGTATTGTCGGAGCTGATTCGCCAGGATCGCCTGGTAGTGGTTAATGAGCTAACGCTTGAAGCGCCGAAGACCAAGTTGCTGGTGAACAAGCTGAAAGAATTCGGTCTGGACAATGTCCTGATCCTGAACGAAGCCTTCGACGAAAAAGTGTTCATGGCCGCGCGCAACCTGCCGAACGTCGGTATTTGCGATGTAGCGTCGATGGATCCGGTGGTATTGATTCGCTTCGAAAAGGTTCTGATTACGGTTCCGGCGTTGAAGCTGATTGAGGAGCGCCTGTCATGAGCCGCGTTTTGCACCAGGAAAGATTATTGACGGTTATCAAGGGCCCGCACCTGTCTGAAAAGGCGCACGTGGCTGCCGAGAGTAACCAGATTGTTTTGAAAGTCCGCACCGACGCAACGAAAAAAGAAGTAGCACAAGCTGTTGAGTTGTTGTTCGAAGTGAAGGTCGAATCGGTTCAGGTTGTAAACGTTAAAGGAAAGACGAAGCGTTTTCAGCAGACCAAGGGCCGTCGCGCGGACTGGAAGAAAGCTTACGTGAAGCTCCCCGACGGCACGTCCGTTGAAGAGCTCTTCGGAACGGAATAGGAGTACCCAAAGTGTCACTGCACAAAGCTAGACCGACATCGCCAGGACGCCGTTTCGTCGTTGCTGTTAAGACGCCGGAGTTGCATAAAGGCAGCCCATACGCGCCTCTCGTCGAGAGACAGCAGCGCAATGGTGGCCGCAACAACAATGGCCGTATCACAGTGCGTCACCAGGGTGGTGGTCACAAGCAGCACTATCGCATGATTGACTTCAAGCGCAACAAGGATGGAATTCAGGGCGTCGTTGAGCGTCTCGAATATGATCCTAATCGCAGCGCACACATAGCCTTGGTCAAGTATGAAGATGGCGAGCGTCGTTACATCCTGGCGCCGAAGGGCGTGGCTGCGGGAACGACGGTTATCAGCGGTGAGGAAGCGCCTATTAAGCCAGGTAATGCGTTGCCGATTCGTGCAATACCGGTCGGTACGACGGTTCACAACATCGAATTGAAATCTGGCAAGGGTGGACAACTGGCTCGATCGGCTGGTGGATCAGCCCAGCTGGTCGCTCGCGAAGGCGCTTACGGTACCGTGCGTCTGCGCTCCGGTGAGACACGCAAGATTCACGTTGACTGCCGCGCGACGATTGGCGAAGTCGGTCATGGTGAGCACAACTTGCGCAAGATCGGCAAGGCCGGGGCGATGCGTTGGCGTGGTGTTCGTCCCACGGTTCGCGGCGTTGCCATGAACCCGATTGATCACCCACACGGTGGTGGTGAAGGTCGCACGTCCGCTGGCCGTCATCCGGTTACTCCATGGGGCAAGAAGACCAAGGGTGCGAAGACTCGTGCAAACAAACGGACGGACGGCATGATAGTTCGCCGTCGCAACAAGAAGCGTAGTTAAAGGATTCAGATAATGCCGCGTAGCGTAAGAAAAGGCCCGTTTGTCGATAACCATCTGGCGAAGAAAGTGGCCGTAGCAGCAAAGGCGAATGATCGTCGCCCGATCAAGACATGGTCGCGCCGGTCGATGGTCCTGCCGGACATGGTTGGCCTGACGATTGCCGTACACAACGGCCGTCAGCACATACCGGTACTGATATCGGAAAACATGGTGGGTCATAAACTCGGTGAGTTTTCAATGACACGTACGTTTCGCGGTCACTCCGGTGATCGGAAAACGAAGTAGGGAGCTGGTTCATGCAAGTTGCAGCAACACTTAGATATGCACGCGTTTCACCGCAGAAATGCCGCCTGGTGGCTGACGTCATCCGTGGCAAGTCGGTTGACGATGCGCTGCGTGTTTTGACCTTCTCACCGAAGAAAAGCGCTCAAATCGTGAAGAAAGTTCTGGAGTCGGCTGTGGCCAACGCCGAGCACAATCACGGTGCGGATATTGATGAATTGAAAGTTGCGACGATAGAAGTCAACGAGGCACCGACGTTCAAGCGATTTCGGGCTCGTGCAAAAGGTCGTGGCGCAAGAATTACGAAGCGGAACAGCCACATAACAATCCGGGTTGGAGACGAGAAGTAATATGGGCCAGAAAGTACACCCAACAGGAATTCGCCTTGGAATCGTTAAGGATTGGGCATCGAAGTGGTATGCCGATACCAAGACGTTTCCGAAATATATTCGTGCGGATCACCTCATACGCGTCTTCATCAGGAAAAAACTGAAAGACGCTTCTGTCAGCAAGATTGCTATCGAGCGTCCTGCCAAGAAGTGCAACATCACGATCCATACGGCACGTCCGGGCATTGTGATTGGCAAGAAAGGTGAGGACATCGAGAAGCTTCGCGCGGAAGTAGCAAGCCTGACCGGCATGAACGTGGGCGAGGTTCGCATCAACATTAGTGAAGTCAGGAAGCCCGAACTGGACGCTTACCTGGTTGCAGAAGGCATCGCTCAGCAGCTCGAGCGTCGCGTAATGTTCCGTCGCGCGATGAAGCGTGCGGTTACGAACACGATGCGAGTGGGAGCAGAGGGTATCAAGGTCAAGGTTGGTGGCCGCTTGAACGGCGCTGAAATTGCACGTTCAGAATGGTACCGCGAAGGCCGGGTCCCGCTGCACACACTGCGAGCGGATATTGATTACGGCATCGCCGAGGCGCGTACAACTTACGGCATCATCGGCGTGAAAGTTTGGATATTTAAGGGCGAAGTCTTTGATCGTCCCGAAGTGGTACCGGCAGAGCCGGCAGAAGCTAAAGCAGGCGCGCGTTCTTAAGAACGGCCTTAGTTAGACAAGACTGGAAACAAATAAATGCTACAGCCAAAGCGGACAAAATTTCGCAAGCAGTTTAAAGGACGTAATCGCGGCCTGGCTCTGCGTGGAAGCGATGTTTCTTTCGGTGAGTACGGACTCAAAGCGACCGACCGCGGCCGCCTGACAGCTCGTCAGATTGAGGCCGCTCGTCGTGCAATGACGCGTCACATCAAGCGTGGCGGAAAGATCTGGATCCGGGTATTCCCGGACAAGCCGATCACGACGAAGCCGCTTGAAGTACGCCAGGGTAAGGGCAAAGGTAACGTTGAGTACTGGGTTTGCCAGATTCAGCCGGGCCGTGTTCTGTATGAGATGGAAGGTGTTACTGAAGAGATTGCTCGCGAAGCGTTCAGTCTGGCCGCAGCAAAGCTCCCATTCCGTACCACGTTTGTTAAACGGCAGGTGATGTGATGATGAAAGCAGCTGATCTTCGCAACAAGTCAGTGCAGGAGCTCAACGATGAGCTGGTTGCCTTGCGCCGCGAGCAATTCAATCTGCGTATGCAACAGGCAACGGGCGAGCTGGCACAAGTGCATCAGCACAATCGCGTTAGAAAAGATATTGCGCGCGTTAAGACGGTTCTTAACGAACTCGCGCGTGCAGTGGGTGAAAGCAAATGAGTGAAGTGAAGAAAGAACAACGCACTATGACGGGCCGCGTCATCAGCGACAAGATGGACAAGACAGTGTCTGTTGCGATCGAGCGCCTGATCAAACACCCGGTTTACGGAAAATATATTCGCCGTACGTCGAAACTGATGGCGCACGACGAGAAAAATGAGTGCAAGGAAGGCGATACCGTTCAGATTGCTGAAGGTCGTCCGATTTCCAAGAACAAGTCATGGTCAGTCGTTAGCGTCATCGAACGTGCGGCGGGCAAGTAATAATACTTAGGATGCAGTCATGATTCAGATGCAGTCAATGTTGGATGCGGCAGATAACTCAGGTGCTCGTCGCGTGCAATGCATCAAGGTGCTCGGTGGCTCGAAGCGTCGTTACGCCGGCGTGGGCGATGTCATTAAGGTCAGTGTCAAAGACGCTATTCCTCGGGGCAAAGTCAAGAAGGGTGAGGTTTACAACGCGGTTGTTGTCCGCACGCGCAAGGGTGTCCGTCGTCCGGACGGCTCGTTGATTCGCTTCGATGGCAACGCGGCAGTTCTGCTAAATGCCCGCCTCGAGCCGATTGGCACGCGCATATTTGGACCGGTTACACGCGAACTGCGTACCACCCAGTTTATGAAAATTATTTCGCTGGCCCCTGAGGTTCTTTAGGACCTGGTTAGCGCGGATTAGAGCTATGAACAAGATTAAAAAAGGCGACGAAGTTATCGTAATGACCGGCAAGGACAAGGGCCGTCGCGGCACTGTGCTTGAGGTATTTGCGGACGATCGTGTGTTGGTCGAGGGAGTCAATCTCGCGAAGAAGCACATCAAGCCAAACCCGAATATTGGCGAGGCTGGTGGCATCAAGGACCAGGCAATGCCGATGGACATTTCGAACGTGCTCGTTTTTAACCCGAAATCGAAAAAGGGTGAGCGAGTTGGTTTCCGCATCGAAAAAGACGGCAAGAAAGTACGCGTCTTCAAAAGCGGCGACGTGGTCGATATTTAAGAGATAAAGCAATGGCACGATTACACGAAAAGTATCAGAGCGAGATTGCTCCGCAGATCCAGAAGAAACTGGGCCTGAAGAATCCGATGGAAGTACCGAAAATCACCAAGATCACCATAAACATGGGTGTTGGTGAGGCGGTTGCCGACAAGAAGGTTATTGACAAGGCACGCGAAGACATGGAGAAAATCTCCGGTCAGCGGCCAGTCACCACGATCGCCCGAAAGTCTGTTGCAGGCTTCAAGATTCGTGACGGCATGCCGATTGGCTGCAAAGTGACCCTGCGTCGCGACCGCATGTATGAGTTTCTTGACCGCCTCGTAACGATCGCGATCCCTCGTATTCGTGACTTTCGCGGATTGAATCCAAAGTCTTTCGATCGCCAGGGCAATTACAGCCTGGGAATCCAGGAACAGATCATTTTCCCGGAAATCAATTACGACGAAATAGATATGCTGCGTGGCATGGACATCATCATCACCACGACGGCGCGCAACCCGACGGAAGGCCGGGCGCTGCTCGAAGCGTTTGACTTCCCCTTTAAGAAGTAGAGAGAACACATGGCAAAGACGTCGATGATCATGCGTGAAGAAAAGCGTGCCAAGCTCGCTGGCAGGCAGGCTAAGAAGCGCAAGGCACTGAAAGCGATCGTTCGCAACATCAACAGTTCCGACAATGAACGCGCTGTTGCACAGGCGAAGCTGAATGACCTGCCGCGTGACGGTAGCCCGACACGCCAGCGTAAGCGCTGTGCCATTACGGGTCGCCCACACGGTGTTTATCGCAAGTTTGGCCTTGGTCGTAACAAGCTTCGTGAAGCCGCCATGAATGGTGAAATTCCCGGCTTGACGAAAGCCAGCTGGTAGGCGGAGACAGAATATGAGTATGACCGATCCGATTGCAGACATGCTGACCCGAATTCGTAACGGGCAGAGCACGCGCAAAGTTAGTGTGTCGATGCCGACTTCCAAGGCAAAAGAGGCTGTTGCAAAAGTATTGCTCGAGGAAGGCTACATCGGCAGTTTCGTTTCCGAAGGTGAGGGCGCGGAACGTCAGCTGATCATAGAATTGAAGTATTACAAGGGCGCGCCCGTTATTGAGACGATCAAGCGCGCAAGTAAGCCTGGCCTGCGGGTCTATCGCGGCAAAGACGCGTTACCGAAGGTTTTGGGCGGTCTTGGCGTGGCAATCGTATCGACGTCAGCAGGCGTTATGAGTGATCGACAGGCTCGGGAAAAAGGTATTGGTGGTGAGGTTATCTGCGTCGTTTCGTAACGCACAACCCCATTAAGAAGAGACAGGACTATGTCAAGAATTGCTAAAGCACCGGTTGGACTGCCGAAAGGCGTTGAGTTCAAGCAAGTTGGTAATGTCGTCACGCTGAAAGGCGCAAAGGGCGAAATATCAATGGAGCTGAACTCTGAAGTTGAACTGACGCAGGAAGACGGCGAGCTGAAAGTTGCACCGCGTTCGCGATCGATATTTTCGATGGCAATAACGGGAACTATGCGTGCGTTGTTGTCAAACATGGCGCAAGGCGTATCCGAAGGATTTGAGCGCAAGCTCGAACTGGTTGGCGTTGGTTATCGAGCACAAGCGCAGGGCACGAAACTGAACCTTACGCTCGGATTTTCGCACCCCGTGGTGTACGAAGCTCCGCAAGGCATCAGCATCGAAACACCAAGCCAGACCGAAATCATTATTAAAGGTACTGACAAACAAAGAGTTGGTCAGGTTGCCGCAGAAATTCGTCGCTTTCGTCCGCCTGAGCCTTACAAGGGCAAAGGTGTTCGATACGCCAACGAGCGTGTCGTTCTGAAAGAAGCGAAGAAGAAATAACCTAGGGTTCCGTTATGAAGCTCGATAAGAAACAAAACCGTCTGCGTCGTGCCCGCAAGGCACGTTCGAAGATTCGTCAGCTCGAGGCGATGCGCCTTAGCGTCCACCGCACACCGCGGCATATTTATGCGCAGGTGATCGGTGCGGATGGCACAGCTGTATTGGCGTCGGCATCGACGCTGGAAGCCGAAGTTCGAAAGGGCGTCAAGAATGGCGGCAACATTGAAGCGGCTGCGATCGTAGGTGCTCGTATTGCCGAGAAAGCAAAAGCGGCGGGGATCGATACGGTTGCATTCGATCGTTCCGGGTTCCGTTACCACGGTCGCGTGAAGGCGCTGGCTGATGCGGCTCGTGAAGCCGGACTGAAGTTTTAGAGAGACATATAAATGGCTAGAAACGACAACAACCAACAGGGCGATGACCTTATTGAAAAACTGGTCACCGTAAACCGCGTCGCCAAAGTAGTTAAGGGCGGCCGTCAATTTGGCTTTACTGCACTCACTGTGGTTGGTGACGGCGCAGGCCAGGTTGGCTTCGGCTACGGTAAGGCTCGTGAGGTTCCTATAGCGATTCAGAAGGCTATGCAGTCTGCGCGCAAGAACATGGTCACCCTCAACCTGAACAACGACACACTGCAGTATGCGAACAAGGGCCGTCACGGAGCCACGCTCGTTTACATGCAGCCCGCATCCGAGGGTACGGGCGTAATCGCCGGGGGCGCAATGCGCGCAGTGTTCGAGGCGGCGGGTGTTCGTAACGTTCTGGCGAAGAGCTACGGCTCACGCAATCCGATGAATGTCGTTCGTGCCACGATGAACGGTTTGATGGCAATCAAGTCGCCACAATCCATCGCGGCCAAGCGCGGCAAGAAAGTTAAGGAAATCCTCGCCTGATCGGGCCGGGGATTATCGAAAGAGATACAAGAGACAAGATCATGGCGAAATCCAGAGAATTGAAGGTCACGCTGCTGAAGAGCAAGTTCGGGCGTCTGAAAAGCCACAGGGACTGTGTGGCTGGCCTGGGATTGAGAAAGATCCGCCAGACGGTAACGGTTATGGATACGCCGGAAAATCGCGGCATGATTAATCGCATTTCGTACATGCTATCGGTAGAGGAAGCCTGACATGCGTTTGAACGAACTGTCACCCGGTCAGGGTGCCAAGAAAGTAGGTAAGCGCCTGGGTCGCGGTCACTCCGCGGGACAGGGCAAGACCAGTGGTCGTGGCCAGAAGGGCCAGAAGTCGCGGTCCGGCGGATACCACAAGGTTGGATTCGAGGGCGGACAGATGCCGTTGCAACGTCGTTTGCCGAAGGTGGGCTTTCGTTCGCGCATGGCTCGCATGACGGCCGAACTGCGTTTGCACGAGCTTGATCTCCCGACCGCGGATGTCATCGACATCGATGTTTTGAAGTCCATGAATCTGGTGCCGGCATTCGTGACCAAAGTTAAGGTCATCCTGTCCGGCAAAGTAACAAAAGCAGTCAAGCTGAAAGGTCTTGCCGTCACCAAAGGTGCGCGTGCCGAGATCGAGAAAGCTGGCGGCAGCATAGTTGAGTAATCAGGAATAATCGTGGCTAAGAAGCCCTTCCAAAATCCGGCAGATCTCGCCAAGCAAGCGAGCAAACTGGGCGAACTGAAG
>JAOUNH010000262.1 GCA_029881055.1 Gammaproteobacteria bacterium | reverse complement strand
ACAGGGCAATGCCGTGCGAGCGGCGGAGCTGATGGGTCTCGCACGTATCAGTGCCGGTGAAGGCTGGAGCGAAGATGACGCCGCTCTGCTGAAAAACTACCGCGACGCCGCCGGAAAATTAACAGACTAGAAAAAGGGCTCTGACCCCTTTCGCCGGTTTTGCCCCCAAAGGGGTCAGAGCCCTTTTTAGTTCTGCGCTGCTCGCAGGGCCTGGCACTCCACGTCCTGCTGGTGTGCTTCGCGGAGAAAGCGTAATGCCGTTGGGTTTAACTGCTCGCCGTACTCGTCAAGGGTGGCCTGCATCAGGCTGTTGCTTTCCGGTCGGCACATGGGCGTGAACAAACCCGTGTAACTCGTCAGGAAGTAGGGATCCGTCTCGCGGCTCATGCGTGGCAGCGAGCTGAGCAACTGTGGCAGCACCTCGAATTGCAGGTCGGTCTGCGTCGCCGGAAACAGCTGGCTCATGACCGCGCGTTGCCTGGCGAGACTGGTCAGCACATCCGGAGACTGCAATTCATTGACCCAAAACATTTTGTTCGCGAGATCGGGTGCAGCGGCGCGCGCACTCAGCAGCTGGCGCTGGCCGTAATCGGACGAATCCCTTTCGATTTCCGCCTGCAACAGTGCCTCAATATCGTCCGCATTGTGGCGGCTTAGAATAATAAGGAGTTGCCAGCGAAGCTCAGGCGAAATCTCGACGCCGGCAATTTCCGCTTCGCCGTCGAGTAACGCTCTTGCCGTGCCGACTCCTGCTTCGCTTGAGACGACAGCCATGAAGGTGTTCAGCCACAGCGACTTGAGGTCCTGTGTCTCGGCAAATTCGGCACGCATTAATGAGTAGCTTTCGATGCTCTTCAGCACACCGCGCAGCACGCCGTCCGTTTCGGGGCGCAGACGCTGCATGAGGTCCACCGAGTTCGCCACGGATGACGTGATCTGCTGGAGCACGCGCACATTCTTTTCCGTCTCCGCAAGCGCCAGTACCTGTTCAACATACGCCGCAAGGGATATCCCGCCGTCCATGGCCCGATTGAATAAAGCGTCGATGAACATCGACCGCGACAGGGGATCCTCGATGTCGGCAAGATGCTCGCCGAGCACAGCAACGTCATCGTCGCTGAGCGCGATCTTCGCGTAAGTCCAGTCGTTGTAATTGGCGTTGACGAGCAACGGGCAGGCCGTTTCTGCCGCAAAGTCCACCGGCGTGCGCGCCCCTGCAACCGTAACCGGGATCGCGCTCGTTACCGTGACACGACCATCCGCGTCGCTACCGTACAACGCAACTTCGACCTCGTGCGTACGCAACACCGGGTCCGCTCCCGGCGCAGACTGCACAACGGTAAGCGAGCGCAAAACCTCGGCGTCGCACTCTGTTTCGACCGCGAGCGTATTAAAGCCGGTCGTCATGAGCCACTCGTTGGACCAGTCTGTAAGATCGATGCCCGCACGCTTGCCCTGGTGGCCGATGAAATCGGCGAGCACGGTTGTGCCGTAAGCATTTTCCTTGAGATAGGCCGATACACCGAGGCGATAGTTCTCCGCGCCGACGCGATGTTGCAGCTGCTTCAATACGGAGCCACCTTTCTGGTAGGTGATCGCATCGAACAATTCGGTGAACTGATCAGTCGCCGCAACCGGCATCTCGATCGGGTGCGTCGTGACCCGGCTGTCGCGCTGGTAAGCGGCTTTCTTGCTGTCCGTAAAATAGCCGTGCCACTGGTCCTGGAACTCCGTCGTCTCGATCAGCGCGAGCGTTGCCATCTGCGTCGCAAAACTTTCGTTCAGCCACATGCCATTCCACCAGTCGTGCGTCACGAGGTCGCCGAACCACATGTGCGAGAGCTCATGGAGCAGGAGGCTCGCCCGGCGTTCTCGCTCGGCACGATCGCTGGGCCGCATTTGAAGCACATACTCGGTGTAGGTCACGGCCGCTGCATTCTCCATGCCGCCGATATTGAATTCCGGCACGATCAACTGATCGAATTTCTCGAACGGGTAGGGGATGTCGAAATACCTGCCGTAAAAGTCCATGCCTTTTTGCGTGACTTCAAACCACTCCTCGACCGGCACGTACGCCGCGAGCGACTGGCGCGCCATCAGGCGCAATGGCACATCGCCGCTGTCGTCCGACCAGACCGTGTACGGCCCGGCGTGCAGCGAGAATACGTAGGTCGCGATCTTCGGTGTCTTCGTAAAGGTCCAGAGTTGCTTTCCATCGACAGCAGATTCGGCGGTTCCCGGATTCATGGAAACGACGGTCCAGCCTTCGGGTGCCAGCACGCGCAGCGAGAAATTTGCCTTGAGATTGGGTTGGTCGAAGGACGGCAACACCCGGTTGGCGTAGTAAGGCCAGAGGTAGGTGTAGAGGTAAGTCAGGCCATCTTCCGGATCGACGAAACGGTGTAGTCCCGTGCCGTCATTTCCATAGGGTCGACGATAAGCGATCTCCACCGTGTTCGCGCCGGGCTGCAACTGCTCTGCAGGTAGCGTGATGAAGTAATCGTTGTAATCGGCGGTGCTGGCAACGCCGTTCACGACAATCGAACCCACCGTGCCACCCGCAAAGTCGACGGTCAGGTCGGAGGACGCATCGGACAGGTCGAACAAAATTCGCACGTCGCCA